>CANRHC010000006.1 GCA_947630305.1 uncultured Bacilli bacterium | reverse complement strand
AAAAAACTCTCAACCCCTCATAAATAGGGACATTGAGAGTTTTTGCCTTTTTAAAACTGTCAAACGTGAGATTATAATATTAAGAATGGGAAAAAGTCAACTTAAAATGGCTTTGGTGGACAGTCATTTGGATTTATTTTTTAATTAAGTTAAGTTTTTTTTCATATTTTGTCATGTCATTTTCTATTTGTTCAAGGTCGTTTAAAGACTTCTTTTTTAGTAAATAAAGAGGACTATTGTATTTAAACAATAAATTAAAGTATAAAAATTATTTTTTGATTTTGTTTCCTTATTATATAGATAAGTTGATTTTTCTTTATTTAAGATTTGAGCATTGTAGGTTGGATAATTTTCTTGTTCATTTATATTATTAGCATATTCAACGTATTCACATTCTTTGGTTAAGGTATCATTTAGTAGGATTGGATTAGAAAGTAAGTTTCTAATATCTTCTTCATCTTTATTTGTATAGGAATATGTATAGTGGATTTTTTTATACATACCATTTTTTATTGGTTCATATGGAGTATTATATTCTAATAATAATTTTAAATTTTTTTCTTCGTCATGTTGTTTAGTAAAATCTAAAACAGGTTTAGAATGTTCATTTTGGTCATTAAATGTTTCAATTGCTGGAATGTAATATTTAGTTATATCCTGTTTAAAAGGAGTTAAGTTTGATGAAAATAATATATGGATATAATTGCTCCTATTTGAGTTGTTGTAGAAAAATATTTAACAAAAGTTGTCTTGCTTTTTAGTTTTTTTAATTGACATTTTGATTATTTTTCATAATCTTGCCTCTTTCTTTAATTTAATTATAGTAGATGTAATTTAAGAATGTCAATTATTATCCTTTGTGGATAACTTTTAAGTTTTTGAAAAAAAATAAATTAATTGTTGATAGTTATTAACTTTTCTTTTTTGTTTTTTTATTGTAAAATATGGGTTGTTTTGAAGTTATTAACTTGTTAACTTAGTTGTTGATAAAGTTATATACTATTTGTATTTATGTTAATAATAAATTTGTTGATAGAGTTGATAAGTTGTTTTTTTACTTGTTTTATGGGATATTTTAGGTTGATAACTTGTGAATAACTTGTGAATTTATATTTATAATGAAAAATATACTTTCTTAATTTTTTAAAATGAGTTAGAATATTGGTAATTAAAAATTAATGAGCAGTGGGGTGGTTAAATGACTGATCAAAATCTTTGGCAACAATTTTTAGATAAGATTTATAATGAAGTCAATTCTGCCTCTTTTCATGCTTGGTTTAGTGATTTAAAATTAATTTCGATTAGTAATGATAAGATTGTTATTCAAGTTCCAATGGAAATTCATAAACGAATATTAAATGAAAATTATTATTCTTTAATTGATGATACTTTTTTTAAGTTGACTAATATTAATTATACTTTTGAGTTTGTGTTGAAAGATGAGTTAGATGTTGATTTAGATGATGTTAGTTATGAACAAAATGTTGATAACTCTATAAATGTTGAAGAAGAGTGGCAAAGTAATTTAAATCCTAATTTAAATTTTGAAAATTATGTAGTTGGTGATTCTAATCGACTGGCTAAGGTGGCTGGTATGGCGGTTGCTGAGCAACCTGGTAAAATTCATAATCCTTTGTTTATTTATGGTAAAAGTGGGTTAGGAAAGACTCATTTGATGCATGCGATTGGTAATTATATTGTTGCTAATTCTAAGAAGAAAGTTTTATATACAACTAGTGATTGGTTTAAGGATGATTATGTTAATATTACTAATAATTCTGGAAAGGATAATATTGATGTTGTAGCTGATTTCAAAAGGAAGTATCGTGATATTGATGTTTTGATAATTGATGATATTCAGTATTTAGTTGGTGCAGAGAAAACTCAACAGGAATTTTTTCATACTTTTAATGCTTTACATCAGGCTAATAAGCAAATTATAATTAGTTCTGATCGGAGTCCTGATGATTTAAAGTTGTTAGAAGAAAGACTTAGAAGTAGGTTTATGTGGGGTCTTCCGGTTGATATTTATCCTCCTGATTTTGAATTACGTTGTAAAATTTTGCGAGCTAAGTTAAAGAATATGACAATTTCGACTAAAATTGATGAGAATGTTATTGAATATATTGCTAATAATTGTCAAAATGATGTAAGATATTTGGAAGGAACATTAAATAGGTTAATGACTTATACGGCTATGATTGTTCCTGATAAGATTGATTTAAATTTTGCGATTGAAGCTTTAGGTGATTTTTTTAATCAAAATATTTATACTAATAGTAGTATTGAAGGTATTCAAAAGGCTGTGGCAACTTATTTTAAAATTACTGTTGATGATTTGAAAGGTAAAAGAAAGAGTGCTAATATTGCTTATCCTAGAATGATTGGAATGTATTTATCTAAAACTTTAACTGATGAAAATTTTAATCGAATTGGTTTGGAGTTTGGGGGTAGAGATCATTCAACTGTTATTCATGCTTGTAATCGAATTGAAAAGGATTTGAAGGATAATTTGAATTTAGGAAAACAATTAAAAGATATTCAAAATATGATGTAGGTTGATAACTTTTTGGAAATGTTAATAGTTATATACTCTGTTTTAGGTAGATATTATGGCATTTTAGTTAGTTGTACACTTTATTCACTGTTATAATAATTATAATAATATTTATTAAATAATAAGAAAGAGGGAAGAGGAAATGAAATTTGCAATTGAAAAAGGAATATTATTGGAAAATTTAACGAATGTAATAAAAGGGGTTTCTACTAAGAATGTAATTCCTGTTTTAAATGGAATTAGATTTGAATTGAATAATAATGGGTTGACTTTGCTTGCTAGTGATAGTGAGCTTACTGTTGAGACTTTTATTGATAAAGCTTTGATTAGTGATATATCTTGTAATGGTGTTGCTATTATAAGTAGTAAGTATATTTTAGATATTATAAGAAAGATGCCTAGTGAGATTGTTAATTTTGAAATGGTTGATAATTTGAATATTAAGATTTTTTCTGAATCTAATGTTTATAATTTGAATTGTTTGGATCCTAATGATTATCCGACTATTAAGTTAAGTGTTCAAAAAGATCCGATTATTATTAAAGCTAATATTTTAAAGGAGATTATTAATCAGACATCTTTTGCTATTTCTAATCAGGAGTTAAGACCTATTTTGACTGGACTTAATTTGAAAATTACGGGTGATTTGTTGGAGTGTATTGCGACTGATTCTTATCGTTTGGCTAAGAAAAATTTGAAGTTGGAAATGCCGATTGTTTCTGATGTTAATATTGTTGTTCCTGGTAAAAATGTTATTGAGTTGGAAAAGATATTGGTTGATGATGAGGATGTTATGATTAATATTTTTAATAATCGGGTATTATTTCAATATAAGAATATTAAGTTTCAATCTAATTTGCTTTCAGGTACTTATCCTAATACTGCTAATTTGATTCCAACTGAGTTTGATATTTTGGTGCAGATTGGTAAAAATGATTTTGGTGGGGCAGTGGATAGGGCTGCTTTACTTACTCAAGGTAAGGATAAAAATATTATTAAAATGAAGATTGAACATAAGCAAATGGTTATTAATTCTACTGCTTCTGAAATTGGTAGGACTGAAGAAACTTTGTTGGTTGATACTGATGAGAAATCTAATATTGATATTTCTTTTTCGGCTAAGTATATGTTGGAGGCTTTGAAAACTATTGATGGTGATGATGTTTTGATTTTGTTAAATGATGATGTTAAGCCAATTATTGTTAAGTCTTTAACTGATGAATCTTTGATTCAATTGATTTTACCAATAAAAACTTATTAATTTTTTGTTGATAAGTTTTTTTTCGACATTTTTTTTGTTTTTGATGTGTTATATTATTATTAAATTTAGTTTGGGGGATTGTTATGGAACGTTATGAAATTAATGATGAAACGTTAGCTATTGTTGCTTGTAATGATAAATTATCAAGGGTTTATGAAAATGATAAATCTTTTTATGTGAAAAATGGTTCTAATAAAATTATGGAGGATAGTTGTGAATATTTTGGAAGTAGTTTGGATGGAAGAAGAAAGGGTACTGAGGCAATGATTGGGATTAATTATAAGGCACCGATTATTGTTGAGGAAAGTAATAATTTGATTTTTTTTCCAACTTCTTCGATTAGAAATAATGTTAATTGTTGGGTAAGTTTAAAGCATTTTAAAAAGGGGTATAGGGATGGTAAGGATGTTATGGTTGAGTTTGATAATCATGTTAAAATTAAATTGCCTATTTCGGTTGGTAGTTTAAATAATCAGGTTTTACGTTCTTCACGTTTAGATAGTAAATTAAGGTCTCGAAAGGATAAAAAAACATTTTAAAAGATATTATTTTATGATATAATTATTTTAGGTATAGGAGTATTAGATTACCTATTATTTTTCTATATTACAAAATTAAGGGGCAATTTTATGGAATTACAATCTTTGAAGTTACTTCATTTTCGTAATTATGAACATTTAGATATTGATTTTAATTCTAAAATAAATATTATTTATGGTAAAAATGGAGTAGGTAAAACTAATTTGGTTGAAGCAATTTATGTGTTAGCTGTAACGAGAAGTTTTAGAAATGTTAATGAGAAGGTTTTGATTCAAAATGGTGCTACTTTAAGTAAAATTGAGGGTAATGTTGTTAGTGATGGCGTTTATCCGGTAAATTATAGAATTTATTTAGAAAAAGATGGTAAAAAGGTTAAGGTTAATAAAAATCGAATTACTAAGTTAAGTGAGTATATTACGAAAATTCCTATTGTTTTATTTAGTCCTGATGATTTAAAGTTTTTAAAAGATACTCCAAGTACCCGACGTAAGCAACTTAATATTTCTATTTCACAGTATAGTCTTTCTTATTTGAAAAATTTAAGTATTTACAATAAATTGTTAAAGCAGAGAAATGCTTATTTAAAAAAGTTGATTGTAAATGCTAATCAGTCTTTTGATTATTTAGATATTTTGACTGAAAAATTGGTTAGTTTTGGGATGAAAGTATATGAGCAACGTTTGGATTTTATAAGTAAAATTAATGGTTATTTGGCTGATTTTTATAAGAATATTACTGGCATGGATGGTTTAGAGATTGTTTATAAGTCTGATTATAATGGCAAGAGTTTAAATCAGGTTTTGAAGTGTTATAAAAATGTTTTAAAGAAGGATTTGGCTTTTGGAAAGACTAATTTAGGTGTTCATACTGATGATTTGCAATTTATTGTTAAAGGTAGTGATTTGAAGGATTATGGTAGTGAAGGGCAACAAAAAAATGCTATTATTGCTTATAAATTTAGTGAATTAGAATTATTTAAGGATATTTTAGGGTATTTTCCTATTTTAATTTTGGATGATTTGTTTAGTGAATTGGATAGGGAAAAGATTGAAAATATATTTAGAATTTTAAAATGTGATGTTCAAACTTTTATAACTACAACTGATTTGGAGATGTTTGATTTGAATAGTTTTGGGGATTATAAGAGTTTTGAGGTTTATGATGGGAAAGTTGTAAAGGAGAGTAATCATGAAAGAAAATAATGTTCATTATAATGATAATGATATTCAGGTTTTGGAAGGTTTAGAAGCTGTTAGGAAAAGACCTGGTATGTATATTGGTAATACTAATGAGGCTGGTTTGCATCATTTAGTTTGGGAAATTGTGGATAATGCTGTTGATGAGGCTTTAGCTGGTTATTGTGATGACATTGAAGTTGAAATTGGTAAAGGTAATGTTATTACGGTTAAAGATGATGGAAGAGGTATGCCAACTGGAACTAATGCTAAAACTGGTTTATCAACTATTGAGACTATTTTTACGGTGTTGCACGCTGGTGGTAAATTTGGTGGTGGCGGATATAAGGTGTCTGGTGGTTTACATGGTGTTGGTGCATCAGTTGTTAATGCTTTATCTGATTGGTTAGAGGTTAAGGTTTATCGTGATGGTAAGGTTTTTTATCAGAGATTTGAAAATGGTGGTCATCCTGTTGAAGCTTTGAAAGTTATTGATGAGTGTAGTATGGATAGAACTGGAACGACTGTTAGTTTTCATGCTGATCCGTCAATGTTTGAAACGACTATTTATAATTGGGATATTTTGTATAAACGTTTACAAGAGATGGCTTTTTTAAATAAGGGTGTTAGAATTACTTTGATTGATCAAAGGGATGATGAGAAAAAGGCTATTTTTCATTATAATGGTGGAATTATTGAGTATGTTCAAATGCTTAATCGGAATAAGCAGGTTTTGTTTGATGATATAGTTTATGTTGAGGGTCGTGAGGATGACATTGCTATTGAAGTTGCTATGCAATATAATGATTCTTATAATCCTGCTATTTATTCGTTTGCTAATAATATTCATACTCCTGAGGGTGGTACTCATGAGGAAGGTGTTAAGCAGGCTTTAACAAGGGTAATTAATAGTTATGCTAAAAATGCTAAGTTATTAAAGGATAATGATGATAGTTTGACTGGTGAGGATGTGCGTGAGGGTATTGCTATGATTATTTCTTGTAAGCATCCTAATCCGCAGTTTGAGGGGCAGACTAAGACTAAGTTGGGTAATAGTGAAGTTAAGAAGATTGCCAATGATGTTTTTGCTAATGGTTTTGAAAGGTTTTTGATGGAAAATCCTGATGCTGCTAAGGCTATTGTTGATAAGTGTATGACTGCTTCTAGGGCAAGATTGGCTGCTAAGAAAGCTAGGGAGTTGACTAGGAGAAAGACTGCTTTGGATGGTTTTAATACGATTGGAAAATTAGCTGATTGTACAAGTAAAGATGCTAGTATTTCGGAGATTTTTATTGTCGAGGGTGATAGTGCAGGTGGTTCTGCTAAGGATGCACGTATTCCATCTACTCAGGCTATTTTGCCTTTACGTGGTAAAATTTTAAATGTTGAAAAGGCTAGGCTTGATAGGGCTTTAGGTAATGAGGAGATTAGGACGATTATTACGGCTTTTGGAACGGGTATTGGTGATGATTTTGATTTAAGTAAATTACGTTATAATAAGATTGTTATTATGACTGATGCAGATGTTGATGGTGATCATATTCGGATTTTGTTATTAACTTTGTTTTATCGTTTCTTTAGGCCAATTGTTGAGGCTGGTCATGTTTATGCTGCTCAGCCACCTTTATATAAGGTTGTTTATGGTAAGACTATTAAGTATGTTCAAAGTGATGAGGAGTTAGCTGAATATCGTTCTACTTTACCGGCTAGTGCTAAACCTTTGGTTCAAAGATTTAAGGGTTTAGGTGAGATGGATGCTATTGATTTAAGAGAGACTACTATGCATATTGAAAATAGAATTTTGAAGAGAATTACGGTTGATGATGCGATGGCTGCTGATAAGGTTTTTTCTGATTTGATGGGTGATGAGGTTGCACCTCGTAAGGAATATATTGAACAGTTTGGTCAGTTAGCTCAAAATATTGATGCTTAGGGAGGTTAGTTTATGGACAAGATAATTGAAAATAATATTGTAACTGAGGTTAAAGATAGTTTTTTAAATTATTCGATGAGTGTTATTGTGGCTAGGGCATTACCTGATTTAAGGGATGGTTTGAAACCTGTTCATCGAAGAATTTTGTATTCAATGTATGACGCTGGTTATACTCCTGATAAACCTCATCGTAAGAGTGCAAGGATTGTTGGGGATGTAATGGGAAAATATCATCCTCATGGTGATTCTTCTATTTATGAAGCAATGGTTAGGATGGCTCAACCTTTTAGTTTTAGACATATGCTTGTTGATGGTCATGGAAATTTTGGTAATTTAGATGGTGATGGTGCTGCGGCAATGCGTTATACTGAGGCTAGGTTATCTAAAATTTCTTTGGAAATGGTTCGTGATATTGGTAAAAATACGGTTGATTTTACGCCTAATTTTGATGAAACTGAGCAAGAACCTCTTATTTTACCTAGTAGATTTCCTAATATTTTAGTTAATGGTACGATGGGTATTGCTGTTGGTATGGCTACAAATATTCCACCTCATAATTTAGGTGAGGTTATTGATGGTTGTGTTGCTTATATTGATAATCCTATGATTGATACTAATGGATTAATGGAGTATATTAAGGGTCCTGATTTTCCAACTGGGGCAACAATTTTGGGAAATTCGGGTATTAAGAAGGCTTATGAGACTGGTAGGGGAACTATTACTATCAGAGGTAGAGTTGAAATTGAAGAGGATAATGGTAAATCACGAATTATTGTTACTGAGTTGCCTTATCAGGTTAATAAGGCAGAATTTCAATCTAGGATTGGGCAATTAGTTAGGGACAAAATAATTGATGGGATTACTGATTTGCATGAGGAATCGAATTTGGAAAATCCTGTTAGAGTTGTTATTTATTTAAGAAGAGATGCTAATGCTAATGTTGTTTTAAATAATTTGTATAAGCACACTCAATTACAAACAACTTATGGAATTAATTTTTTAATGCTTGATCATCAAAAACCGGTTGTGTTACCTTTAAAAGATATTATTAGTAAGTATATTGATTATCAAAAGGAGATTATTATTAGAAGAACTCAATTTGATTTGAAAAAAGCGATGGATCGTGTACATATTTTAGAAGGATTTAAGATTGCGTTAGATAATATTGATGAGGTTATTAACATTATTAGAAATAGTGAAACTGATGTTATTGCAAAGGAAACATTGATTTCTAAATTTAATTTGGATGATATACAGGCTGAAGCTATTTTGGAGATGCGTCTTAGAAGATTAACTGGCTTGGAACGTGAAAAAATTGAAAATGAATTGGCTGAGTTATTGAAAGAAATTGAAAGATTTAAAGCTATATTAGCAAGTGATGAAAAGGTTTTAGCTATTATTCGTGAGGAATTATTGGAAATAAAGCGCAAATACGCTGATGAAAGGCGTACTGATATTGATATGACAGCTATTGAGTATATTGAAGATGAGTCTTTGATTCCTGTTGAAAATGTAATGGTTGCTTTAACTAATAAGGGATACATTAAAAGGACTATTGTGGATACATTTAAATCACAAAATCGTGGTGGTGTTGGTGTTAAAGGAATGGGAACTAATGAAGATGATTTTGTTGAGCATTTAATTAACTTATCAACACATGATTATATTTTATTCTTTACTAATCGTGGTAAGGTTTATAGATTAAAGGGGTATGAGATACCTGAATTTAATCGTCAATCAAAGGGATTACCAGTTATTAACTTATTACAAATTGATAAAGATGAGTCTATTAATTCATTAATTACTATTAGTAAGGAAGAGGCTAGTAAGTATTTGATGTTTGTCACTAAAAAAGGTATTGTTAAGAAAACTATTATTTCGGAGTTTGATTCAATTAGAACTAATGGTAAGAAATGTATTTCATTACGGGATAATGATGAATTGATTAGTGTTAGAAAAACGACTGGTGATGACATGATTTTATTGGGATCAAATTCTGGAAGAATGGTTAAGTTTAATGAAAATCAAATTAGAGTCATGGGTCGTACCGCTAGTGGTGTAAGAGGTATTTCTTTAGATAATGGTTGTGTTTGTATTGGTGCAGAGGTTGCCAATGATGATGATAAATTGTTAATAGTTACTGAGAAGGGATACGGAAAGCAAACAAATGTTTGTGAATATCGAACTACTAGTCGTGGCAGTAAGGGTGTAAAGGCCTTGAATATTACCGAAAAAAATGGATCCATTGCTTCATTTAAATTAGTAAGCGATAATTCTGATGTTGTAATTATTACTAATACTGGTATGACTATAAGATTACCTCTTGATCAAATTTCTGTTTTAGGTCGGGTTACTCAGGGTGTTAGATTAATCAATTTAAAAGAACATCAAATTGTTTCAACTATTAGTATTGTTGAACATCAAGTTAAGGATATTATTGAAGAAGATAATGATGAAAAAGATATTGCTGAATAAGTAATATCTTTTTCAATGTTTCACGTGAAACATTGTTTATAACTTTTTGAAATTTTTTTTATAAATGATATATTTAAGTATTATTATCAAAATTTTTTTATAAATTATCGTAACTCTAAGTTTTTTTAATATTTTTTTTAAATATTCTATAATATATAATTTGTATAAAAATAATTTTAATCAATATTGAATTATTTTCTAAAGTTTTATTTAATTTTTCAAAAAAAAATTATAATATTTTTAAAACAATGTTTCACGTGAAACATTGTTTATAACTTTTTAAAATTTTTTATAAAATATATATATATATTAAGTATTATTATCAAAATTTTTTTTATAAATTATCGTAACTCTAAGTTTTTTTAATAATTTTTTTTTAAATATTCTATAATATATAATTTGTATAAAAATAATTTTAATCAATATTGAATTATCTTCTAAAGTTTTATTTAATTTTTCAAAAAAAATTATAATATTTTCAAACAATGTTTCACGTGAAACATTGTTTATAACTTTTTGAGATTTTTTTATAAATGATATATTTAAGTATTATTATTAAATTTTTTTTATAAATTATTGTAACTCTAAGTTTTTTTTATAATTTTTTTAAAATTTTTTATAATATATAATTTGTATAAAATAATTATTTTAATCAATATTGAATTATTTTTTAAAGTTTTATTTAATTTTTCAAAAAAAATTATAATATTTTTAAAACAATGTTTCACGTGAAACATTAAAAAAATGTTTACAATTAATTTTTTATTTGATATAATTTAAGCGTGCAACAAATATGCTGTAATCTGGTCAGAATCGGAAGATAGCAGCCACGTCAGTCTCTGTTTGTGTGCACTTTTTTTAATGGAGGAATATTATGACAGTATCTGAAATTTTTAATGTTTGTATAGAGGAAGCTAGAAAAGCTTTTGGAGAAGATGAGGTACCTATAGGAGCAGTAGTTATTCACAATGATTCTGTTATTTCTTGTTCGCATAATACTCGGGAATTTGATCACAATATTTTAGGTCATGCTGAGATTAATGCTATTTTGGAGGCATCACGTAAGTTAAAACGTTGGAATTTAAGTGATTGTGATTTATATGTGACTTTAAAACCTTGTTCAATGTGTGTTGAGATTATAAATCAGGCTAGAATTAGAAATGTATATTATTTGTTAGATAAATTTTCTTATAAAAAAGAATATGATAAAACAGTATTTAAAAAGATAACTAATTGTAACGAACAAATGTATGCTAATATGCTTGCTGATTTTTTTAAAAATAAACGTTAACTATTAATTTACAGCTTAAATTCTACATGTTATAATTTATATTGAAAGGACGTGATTATCTTGGATTATAAAGTTCTTTATCGTAAATATCGTCCAAATAGTTTTGACAAAATAGTTGGTCAAGATTATACAGTAACTATGTTAAAAAATGCTATTATAAATAATAAATTATCTCATGCTTATTTATTTACTGGACCTAGGGGTACTGGTAAAACTAGTACAGCGAAAGTTTTTGCTAAAACTATTAATTGTGAAAATCGAATTAATGGTGAGGCTTGTGGTAAATGTTTAGCTTGTCAGAATTTTTTAAATTCTTCTGATATTATTGAAATTGATGCTGCTTCTAATAATGGTGTGGATGATATTCGTGAATTAATTAATAATATTAAAATTGCTCCTTCGTTTAGTAAGTATAAAATTTATATAATTGATGAAGTTCATATGATGAGTCAAAGTGCTTTTAATGCTTTATTACTTACTTTAGAAGAACCACCAGCTCATGCAATTTTTATTATGGCTACTACTAATGTTGAAAGTGTTCCTATAACTATTTTATCGAGGTGTCAGCGTTTTAATTTTAAAAAGATTGATTTTGAAACTATAAAAAATCAGCTTATTAAAATATGTAGTGAGGAAAATATTAAAATAGCTGATGATGCTTTATTGGAAATTGCTAGTTTGTCTGAAGGTGGATTAAGGGACGCTTTATCATTATTAGACCAGTTATCCACTAAAGATTCTGAGATTACTTTGGATAACATTTTGAAAAATTATGGATCAATTTCTACTGTATTTATTAAAAATTTGGTTTCTAGTATTGAAAATAATGATGTCAATGCTGTTATTAATGCAATGGATGATTTAGAAAATAGTTCTAGTGATTATAAGGTTTTTATAAAAAAATTAGTTAATGAATTGATTAATAAAGCAATTAAAATAAAACAAAATTTTGAAAAATCATCATTTTCTTATGAAAAAATTAAAAATTTGATAATAGATTTAAATGATTGTTTTAACAAAATTAGTATTCATATAAATCCTTATGCGTTAATCAAGATTATTTTGTTAAATTATGTTAGTAATTCTTCATCAGTTGATTTAGAAATTAAGGATGAGGTTAAATTGCCTTTAAAAGAAGAAAAAGAACAAGATGTTGTTGAAATTTTTAATGATGTTAAACTTAATGATGATTTTATTTTGAAAATAAAGGGTGTTAGGATAAATAATTGTTTTACGACTGCTAAAAAAGATATATTAAATAAATATCAAATAATATTAAATGAAAATATTAGTAGTTCTGATGTTATTCAATCGTTTCTTATTGATGCTAAGATTGTTGCAGCGGGGGATATATTTATTATTTTTTCAACTACTTTAGAGAGTACAGCTGATTTAATTAATCATCATTTAGAAAAAATAGAAGAAGAATTGACATTATTTTTTAAAAATGAGGTTAAAATTATTGCTTTGAGTGAAAAGGAATGGTTGGATTATAAAAAAGAGTATATTAATAATTTAAAAAATGGTGTAAAATATAAATTAATTGAAGAATCTGATTTAAAAAAAGATGCTTCAGTTGATGATTCACAATTAGAGATTTTTGCAAAAAAAATGTTTGATAGTAGTAAAATTGAAATAGTATAGGAGTGTGGAAAAAATGAATATGCAAAAATTAATGCAACAAGCTCAGAAAATGGAAAGGGATATTCAAAAAAAACAAGAAGAATTAGAAAAAATGACTTTTGTTGGTAGTAATGAATGGGTTGAAATAGTTATTAATGGTAAAAAGGAAATGGTTTCTTGTAAAGTTAAAGTGAATAAAGTAGATGAAGAAGATGTTGAAGTATTGCAGGATTTCATTACTTTAGCTTTTAATGATGCTATTAAAAAATATGATGTTGAATATGAAAATAAGATGGGTCAGTATTCTAATATGCTTGGCGGTTTGATGTAAAATGCATGTATATCCTGTAGAGTTAGAAAAGTTGTTAGATTTTTTTAAAAAATTGCCTGGTATAGGTGAAAAAAATGCTGAGCGTTTAGCTTTGGCTTTGATTGATATGCCAGATGATTATTTACAAATGGTTAGTGTTGATATTTTAAATGCTAAAAAAAATTTGCATCCTTGTTCGATTTGTGGACAACTTACTAATAAAGATGTTTGTAAAATTTGTGATGATCCAAATCGTAATCATAATTTAATATGTGTTATAGAAGATTATAAAAGTGTGTTTGCTTTTGAAAAGGCTGGTAATTATTTAGGTGTTTATCATGTACTTAATGGGTTAATTTGTCCTATGGAAGATGTTGGAGTGGAGGATATTAATTTATCAAGTTTGATTGAGAGGGTAAAAAATTTGGAAAATCCGGAGTTAATTTTAGCTTTAAAATCTTCTATAGAAGGTGAAACAACAACTTTGTATATTCAAAAAATATTTGAAAAGATGAATGTTAAAATTTCTAGATTATCTTATGGTCTTCCAATTGGAGCTGAAATTGATTATTTAGACACCACTACTTTGGATAAGGCTTTAGAAGATAGAAAAATTATTTCCGAATAATTTTTTTTTGATTACATATAATTTTGTGAGGGATTTATATGTTAAAAAGGTTAGGAAGATTATTAAAAAATATTGTTTTAGCGTTTTTATTGATTTATGGTTTAAATTATTTAATTAGTTCCTTACATGTATACATTCCAATTAATTTTTTTACGGTTGGAATAACAACTTTTTTAGGTCTACCTGGGCTTGCCTCTTTAATTATTTTGTTTTTTATTGTAAAATAATTTTGGGTGAGGTTTAGTGTTAGAAAATAATGATTCTTTTGAAATTTTAAAAAAACATTATCATGATGGGAAGTTAGGTCATGCTTTTTTATTTGAAACAGATGATTCAGAAAAATGTTTAGCAAAAATTTTAGATTTTTTTAAATTGTTAAATTGTGAAGATGAGTATTCTAGTGAATGTTGTAAATGTAATTTATGTCATTTAATTGTAACACAGCAATTGCCTAATTTAATTATTATAAGACCTGATGGATCTTTTATTAAAAAAGAACAAATTATTAGTTTGAAAAATAGTTTGAAAACTAAGCCTATATTTTCAAAATATAATATGTATGTTATAATGAATGCTGAATTTTTGAATGCATCTTCTGCTAATACGATGCTTAAATTTTTAGAAGAACCTGAAGAAAAAATAATTGGTTTTTTTGTAACGAATAATAAAGAAAATGTAATTGATACAATTAAAAGTCGATGTCAGGTTTTTAGTGATTATTATTCTAATTCTTTGTTTAGTAGTGAAAATATAGAAAATGATGTTGTAGATTATATTAAATATTTGGAAGTTTTTAAAGACGAGACTCTAATATATAATAAAAATGTTTTGTTACCTAAGATTGTAGATAAGAATTGGTTAGTTTGTTTTTTTTTAAAACTAATTGAAATATATGAAAAAATTTATGAAAATAAAATTAGAAAGGAAGTTCTTCCAGAAGAATTTAATGATTTAAAATTTATGTTAGAATATGATGTTGCATTTTTTGATAATAGATTAAATATGTTAAAAAATTTATTATCAACTTTAGATTTTAATGTTAGTAATCAGATGATTTTGGATCGTTTAGTTTTGGAAAGTTGGTGATAAATATGAATATATATGGTGTTGTTTATAAAGATAAAGGTAAGGAATATTATTTTAATGGCAATGATTTAAGAATTCCTAATAATGTAACTGTTATTGTAGATACTAATAGGGGTGAACAATTTGGAAAAGTTGTTAAAAAAATTAGTCAAGAAGAAGCTAATGCTGTTAAAGATGAATTAAGGGATATAAAACGAATAGCTACTAGAAAAGATTATGATCAATATTTAAAAAATTGTAAGGATTGTGATGAAGCTTTAAAAAATGCTCAAGTTTTAAGTGATGAACTTGGTTTAAATATGCGTTTTATAGATGGTGATTTTACTTTTGATCGAAAACAATTATTATTGAATTTTTATGCTGATGATCGGGTTGATTTTAGAGAACTTGCTAGAAAATTGGCTGGAATTTATCATACTAGAATTGAACTTAGGCAAGTTGGGGCAAGAGATAAAGCTTGTATTGTTGGTGGTATTGGAATTTGTGGAAAAACTCTTTGTTGTGCAACTTTTTTAAATCATATGGATACAGTAACAATAAATATGGCAAAAGATCAAAATTTAGCTTTAAATCCTTCTAAGATTAATGGTTGTTGTGGACGGTTGTTATGTTGTCTTACTTATGAAGAAGATTTATATGTTAAGTGTAGTAAGGGTTTGCCATTAGTTGGTGAAAAGGTTAGTTACCAAGGAAAAATTGGTGAAGTTTTAAGTGTTGATATTTTAAATCGTTGTTATAAAATATTAGTTAATGATGAAGTAGAGGATGTTTGTTTAAAAGATGAAGAAAACACTTAATTGGTTATTTGATTATCCCAATTTAAAATTATATCAATATGAAGAAGCTTTTAAATTTTCTTTAGATTCTATTTTACTTGCTGAATTTGCCGATATTAAAAAAAATGATAATAAAATATTGGATTTATGTACTGGTAATGGTGTTATTCCTACTATTCTTGCATGGAGAACGAATAAAAATATTATTGGAATTGAATTACAAAAATCTATTTATGATTTAGCTGTTCTTTCTTTAAAAGTTAATAAATTAGAGGATAAAATTGATTATATTTGCGATGATATTAATAATGTAAATAAATATTTTAAAGAGGAAAGTTTTGATGTTATATTATGTAATCCTCCATATTTTCCATATTATGATGAAGATCATGTTAATAAAAATGATTTAAAAAAGATAGCTAGACATGAAATATTTATTGATTTAAAATCTCTTTTAGAAATTGCAAGTAAAATGCTTCATTCTAAGGGGCGATTTTATTTAGTACATATTCCGGAAAGATTAGATGAAATACTATATTTAGCTCATCAATTTAGGTTAGTTGCTAAAGAAATTCAATTTATTTATTCTAAGGAAGATAAAAATGCAACAATTGTTTTAATAAAATTTATAAAAGATGGAAGATTTGGGGTTAAGATTAGACCTAGTATAAATATTGAAGGTTTAAAAACTTATCAAAATATTTTTAGAAAGGATTGATAAGGTTGAAATTAATAATTGGATTAGGAAATGTTGGTAAAGAATTTTTAAATACAAGGCATAATATTGGTTTTATGGTTGTTGATAATTTTACAAATGATTTTAGTTTGGATAAAAAATTTCAAGCTTATATTTATCAAGGGGTAAATGAAACAGAAAAATTTATAATTGCTAAGCCAACTACTTATATGAATCTTTCTGGAAATTCGGTTGGTTTAATTGTTAATTATTTTCACATAAAAATTGAAGATATTTTGGTTATTCAGGATGATATGGATTTGGAATTAGGAAAATATAAATTAAAAAGAAATAGTTCTTCTGGAGGACATAATGGTATAAAATCGATAATTAATGTTTTAAATACTGAAGCTTTTTTACGTTTAAAAATTGGAATTGGTAAAGATTTGAATGGTAATGTAATTGATTATGTTTTAGGTAAAATGTCTAAAAGTGAATTAGAAAAAATTAATCGTAATATGGATATTTATCAAGAAATAATTAAAAATTTTATTCTTTATGGTGCTTCTAAAACAATGGAAAAATTTAATAAAAGGTGATATGAATGATTAATTTTTTTAAAAATGAATGTTATGATAATGGTTCAATAATAACTGGTTTAACTAAAGAATTAAACATTTTTTTTGTTCTTGATTATTTTAATAAAAGTAATGAAAATGTTATTGTTTTAGCTAATACTTTGTATGAAGCAAATCAAATTTTTAATAATTTAGTTACATATTCAAATAGTGTTTTATTATTCCCTATGGATGATTTTTTAACATCTGTTGCTTTAGCTACTTCACCAGAATTAAAATTAAAAAGATTAGAAACTTTAGAAAAAATCAATGATGGTAAACATATTATTGTATCTAATTTAATGGGTTATTTAAAATTTAATTCTAATGTTAAAGACAAAAAAAATAATCTACTTAATTTAAAAGTTAATAACAATATTTCCCGGGAAATAATCCTAGAAAAATTAGAAGCACTAGGATATAAACGTGATTCAATGGTTACTATGACAGGAGAATATGCTGTAAGAGGTTTTGTTTTAGATATATTTTTAAATTTCTATGAACATCCAGTTAGAATTGAATTTTTTGGAGATGAAATTGAATCGATAAGATATTTTGATGAAAATACTCAACGGTCTTTAGATAATTTAAATGAAATTATTATTAAACCTATAGATGAAATTAAAACTGATTATAGTAGTTCATTATTGGATTATGTTCCTTTAGCAACGGTTATTACTTTTGATAAACAACAAGTTTTAATTGGGTATAATAAATTATATGAAGAAATGGTTAATTATAATAAAAAGGAAAATTTAGGTAATAAAAAGCATTTTTTCTTTTTAGAAGATATTAGACCAAAGAAAGAAATATATATTAATACAATTGAAAATGATTCTTTAAATAAAAATGTGATTAGTTTTAAAAGTCAAGAGATGATGCTTTTTCATGGTAATTTACAGTTACTTAAAGATACTGTTAATGCTTATATTAAAAAAGGTTTGACTATTGTTTTTATGTTATCTAGAGATAGTCAAGTGAAAATTATTAGTGAATTATTTTTAAATGAGGTTCATTTTGCGAAAGATTTAAAAATTAAAGATGGTCTTATTAATATTATTTTGATGAAAATTAATCATGGATTTATTTTTGATGGGTATGCTTTTATTAGTGAATATGATATTGAAGATATTAAACAGGAGATTAAATATAAGAATAATTTTCGAATGGGGCAGAAAATTAATTCATTAGATTCTTTAAAGGTTGGTGATTATGTTGTTCATATAATGCATGGTATTGGTATATATTGTGGAGTTAAGGCTTTGACAACTATGGGGTTAACGAAAGATTATTTACAGATACAGTATCATGGTAATGATAAAGTTTATGTTCCTGTTGAAAAAATATCTACAATATATAAATATAGTGATGCTGATGGTAAAAAACCAGAATTAAATAAATTAAATAGTCCAAATTGGGAAAAGAAAAAAAGAAATGTTTTAAAGAAAATTAAGGATATTTCAGAGGAACTTGTTAAACTTTATGCTGCTCGTGGTAGTGTTAAAGTAAGGCCTTTAAAAAAAGATGTTGAGGAAGATATTTTTGCCAGTGAATTTGCATATGAGGAAACTCGTGATCAAACTAAAGCTATAAAAGATATTTTATATGATTTGGAAAAGGATATACCAATGGATCGATTATTATGTGGTGATGTTGGATTTGGTAAGACTGAGGTAGCTTTTCGGGCTATTTTTAGAACTGTTTATAATGGTGGTCAAGTCCTTTATTTGTGTCCAACAACTATTTTGTCTAAGCAACAATATGAAAATGCAGTGGAAAGATTTAAAAATTATCCAGTGGAGATAGCTTTGTTAAATAGGTTTACTTCTTTAAAAGAAACAAAGAGGATTATTGAAGATTTAAAAAATGGTAAGATAGATGTTGTTTTTGGAACTCATAGGCTTTTAAGTAATGATATTTTGTTTAAAAATTTAGAATTATTAATTGTTGATGAAGAGCAACGTTTTGGTGTTACTCATAAAGAAAAAATTAAAAAATATAAAAATGATGTAAATGTTTTAACATTATCTGCTACTCCGATTCCTAGAACTTTGAAAATGGCTTTATCAGGATTACGTGATTTATCTATTATTGATACTCCTCCTGTAAACCGTTATCCAGTTCAAACTTATGTAGTAGCTGAAAATGAATTAATTATTAAAGATGCTATTTATAAAGAATTAGCAAGAAATGGTCAAATATTTGTTTTATATAATAGAGTAGAAACGATAGAAGAACAGGTTTTGAAATTACGAAAATTAGTTCCTGAAGCTAATATTCGGTTTGCTCATGGACAGATGAATAAAATATTACTTGAGGATATTATGAATGATTTTATTAATCATGAATTTGATATTTTAGTTAGTACCACTATTATAGAAACAGGTATTGATATACCAAATGCAAATACCTTAATTATATATGATGCAGATCGTTTTGGGCTTAGTCAGTTATATCAATTAAGAGGTCGAGTTGGACGAAGTAATAAGATTGCTTATGCATATTTAATGTATCAAAAAGATAAAATGTTAAATGATGTTGCTGTTAAAAGGTTAAATGCTATACGAGATTTTACTGAACTTGGAAGTGGATATAAAATAGCTATGCGTGATTTATCCATTAGAGGTGCTGGTGATTTACTTGGTAGTGAACAAGCTGGTTTTGTTGATACGGTTGGAATAAATTTATACATGAAAATGGTTGAAGATGAGATGAAAAGACTTAAAGGTGAAAAGATAGTTGATGACGAGGGTGAAGGTGAACCATTAATTAAAGTAAGTACACATATTGAAGATAATTATGTTTCAGATGAAGATGTTAAAATTGCCATTCATCAAAGAATTAATGAAATTGATAGTGAACAAAAACTTAATGAAGTAAAAGAAGAATTAATTGATCGATTTGGTAAAATTACTTCTGATATGGAAATATATATGTATGAAGAATGGTTTGAAAAGATTGCTATTTCATTAAATATAACTAATATTAAACAAACTAATGATATGATTTGTATAGAAATACCCGAATTTGAATCTAGTAAAATGAAAGGTGATAAATTGTTTTTAGAAGCATATAATATTAATCCTAAATTTCAAATTCAGTATTTAAATAAAAAAATTATTATTAAATTACCTCTTAAACAATTAGATAAACATTTTTTGTATTTTTTAGTACCATTATTTTCTTTAATTAAAAATGATTTGGAAGTATAATTTGAAGTTTTTCGTGCCAAACTAGAGATAGATTGGAGTGAAACTTTTTTTATGAAACAAACTGGTGTAGTAAGAAAAATTGATGAATTAGGAAGAATTGTATTACCAAAAGAAATAAGAAGAAATTTAGGATTTAGAGATGGTGAAAGTTTGGAGATATTTGTTGATGACAAAGGAGTATATTTGCAAAAATTTTCTAAAATGTTAGATTTAAAAGATGTTTGTTTGGATTTATGTAATGATGTTTTTGATATAATGAATATTAATGTTTTAATTTTAGATCGAGATAAAATATTAGTAAGTTCAAATAGTAAATTAACTGGTAGGATGATTCCTAAAATGGTTGATGCTTTGATGGAAAATAGGGAAAGTTATGAATCTAAAAATAAAGAAAAGTTATTTGAAGAAGAAAAAGATTATTTTTATTTAATGAAGCCGATTATTGTTTCAACTGATTGTTTAGGAATGATTATTTTTTATAAAAATCAAGAGTTTTTAGAATGGGAGAGGAACTTTAATAAATTTTTAAGTCAGATATTTGTAAGAAAAATTGAAATATAATTGGTAATAGTTTTTTTTCACTTAATATGATATACTAGGCATATCGGGTGGAGGCGAATATTATGGCAAAATATTATATTTCTACAGCTATTGCTTATGCTTCAGGTAAACCTCATATAGGTAATACTTATGAAATTGTTTTAGCTGATTGTATTGCAAGATATAAAAGAAGTAAAGGTTATGATGTTTATTTTCAAACTGGAACTGATGAACATGGTGAAAAAGTTGAGTTAAAAGCTAAAGAAGTTGGTTTAACACCTCAAGAATTTGTTGACGAAAAGAGTGCCGAAATTAAAAGAATTTGGGATATAATGAATACAAGTTATGATAAATTTGTAAGAACTACTGATGAACATCATAAACAAGTAGTAAGTCATATATTTGAAAAATTATATAATCAAGGAGATATTTATTTAGGTAAATATGAAGGTTTATATTGTACACCTTGTGAATCTTTTTGGACGGAATCTCAACTTGTTGATGGTAAATGTCCTGATTGTGGAAGAGAAGTAAAACCTAAAAGTGAAGAAGCTTATTTCTTTAAATTATCTAAATATCAAGATCGTTTAATTGAATATATCAATAATCATCCTGAATTTATACAACCAGTTTCTCGAAAAAATGAAATGCTTCATAATTTTTTAGAGCCTGGGTTACAGGATTTATGTGTTTCAAGAACAGCTTTTGACTGGGGAATAAAAGTGCCATTTAATGATGCTCATGTTATATATGTGTGGATTGATGCTTTATCAAATTATATTACTAATATTGGCTATGATGTTGATAAACAAAGTGATGAATTTAAAAAATGGTGGCCTGCTGATTTACATTTAATAGGAAAAGATATTGTAAGATTTCATACAATTTATTGGCCAATTATTTTAATGGCTTTAGATTTGCCTTTACCAAAACAAGTTTTTGGTCATCCTTGGTTATTAATGGGAATGGATAAAATGAGTAAAAGTAAAGGTAATATCTTATATGCTGATGATTTAGTAGAACATTTTGGGGTAGATGCGATTAGATATTATTTTTTACACGAAATACCTTTTAGTAATGATGGAAATGCTACTTATGAACTTATTATGGAAAGAATTAATACTGACCTTGCTAATGTTTTAGGAAATTTAGTTAATAGAACGATTTCAATGGCTCGTAAATATTTTGAGGGGAAAGTTAGTAATTCTAAAGTTAATGAACAATTAGATGAAGAGTTAATTTCTTTAACTAATGATTTAGATAATGAAGTCCTTGAAAAAATGGATTTATTAGAAATAGGAAATGCTTTAGATAAAATTTTTGATGTTTTAAGAAGATGTAATAAATATATTGATGAAACTATGCCTTGGTCTTTAGCTAAAGAAGATGATAAAAAGCCTCGATTAGAGACCGTTTTATATAATTTATTAGAAGCAATAAGAATTTGTGCTGTAGAATTAATTCCTTTTTTGCCGGGAACTGGAGATGAAATATTAAGACAATTAGGTACAAATAAAAAAGGTGTTAAATTTTTAGATAATGAAGAATTTAAAGTTAATGAACCTGTTGTTTTATTTCAAAGAATTGATATTCCTAAAAAATTAGCGGAGTTAGCTGGTGAATAAAATGTTTTGTGATACACATTGTCATTTATATGATGAATATTATGATAACATCAATTTAGTTATTAACAATGCTTTGGAAAATCAAGTTAACCTTTTTATCGTTGATGGTTGCGATAAGAAAAGTAATATGGAAGTTTTAAAAAAAGTAAATGAAATACCTTCTATGTATGGTTGTTTAGGAATTCATCCTGAAAATGTATTAGAATATAATGAATCTGATTTAAATTTTATTGAAGAACATATTTTAGATAATAAGATTATTGGGATTGGGGAAATTGGCTTAGATTATCATTATTCTAAAGAAAATAAAAGTGCTCAGATTAAATTACTGAGAAAACAATTAGATTTAGCAAGAAAATATCATAAACCTGTTGTTATTCATAGTAGGGAATCAACTTTAGATACATTAAATATTTTAAAGGAATATCCTGATGTTAAAGGGGTAATTCATTCTTTTTCCTTGCCAATTGAAATGGCAAAAGAATACATAAAATTAGGCTATAAATTAGGAATTAATGGTGTTGTAACTTTTAAAAATAGTCATTTAAAAGAAATATTAAAAGATATTTTACCTTATATTATTTTAGAAACTGATAGTCCTTATTTAACACCGCATCCTTATAGAGGTACGAAAAATGAACCTAAATATATTGAAACTATTGCTCAATTTATTGCTAAAGAAGTTAATATTTCTTTAGATGAATTAAGTGAAATTACCAATAATAATATAAAAGAAGTTTTTAAGATTTAGAAGCTTCTTTTATGATGTTTTTTATTAAATTGTTTATTTTTTCTTCTTGATTTAAAATATCATTAGCATTTAAACAATTATTAAATTCGGCTTTTAAGACGACATTCATTTGGGAACTTTCGGCAAAACTGGTTAAAGATGAAAGTGATGCTTCACTACTATATAGTTCTTTACTTTTAGCAGCAATTGTAATAAGAATTAATTTTTTATCTTTTAATTTATTTGTACTATATAATGGATTTAGACGGTCCATAAATATTTTTAAATCTCCTGATAATAGATTCCATCTTGTTGGACTTATGATAATAATTAAACTTTCCTTTTCAATTTTTTCAATATTATCTTTCATGTCATCGGTAAAATCACAAACCCCATTTTTATCACAGTCCATGCAACCTGTACAAAGATGAATTTTTTGATTTCCTGGAGTTATTAATTCACAATGAATTCTTTCTTTATCACAAACTTCTTTAATTTTATAAGCTAAATTATAAGAATTTCCTTCTCTTCTTGAACCAATTATAATTAACATAATTTTTCACTTCCTTTTATTAATATGAATATATTTTTAAAATTTATGCTTAAAAATATACCATTTGTTGGTTTTGACTTTTTCATTATCCTATGATAAGATTTAATTGTTAATAGAAGGTGATATTTTGAAGAAAGTTGGAAGTTTTTTTAATTATGGAATTAAGATTGCTTTTTTAGGTTTCTTTATAATAATTGCTAATGTTAAAGTTGGTAGTGATACGACTCAAATATATAGTGGTGCAAATAATAGAGTAACTAATTTAGCTATGATGTCATGGCGTTTAGAAGAAAGTCAAAAAAATGATTTATATAATCCTATTGCATCTTATACTGGTGATTTAACTGGGTATGGTGCTAATTGTCCTTTATGTAATGGAACACTTGCTTGTAAACCTAGTTATTATGTTAAAGATGGTACTGATACTTATGTTGATAATCAATATGGAAAAGTTAATATTGTTGCTTCTAGTTCTAATTTAGCTTGTGGTTCAATAGTGCGTTTTTCTTCTAAATTATCAAGTGAACCTATTTATGCTATTGTTTTAGATAGAGGAGTTTTAGGAACTGATTTAGATCTTTTAACTCCTAGTGAATCATATGCATCTAAAGTTGTTGGTCGTAGTAGTATTACTTATGAAGTATTAAGAGATGGTTGGTATGAAGGCTAAGAAAAGTTTAGGACAAAATTTTTTAAAAGATGAAAATGTATTAGCAAATATTGCTAATCTTTTTAGTAGTACCAAAAATGATTTGATTTTAGAGATTGGACCGGGAATGGGAGCTTTAACTAAATATTTAATTCAAAAAAAATCTTTAGTTGTTGCTTATGAAATAGATGAAAGAATGAAAGAATATTTAGATAAATTAGATAATTTAGAAGTTTTTTATGAAGATTTTTTAAAATGTGATTTAAGTTTATTAAAAAAATATAATTATAATAATTTATATGTTACGGCTAATATTCCTTATTATATAACTACCCCAATAATTGAACATATTTTAAAAAATATTTTACCTAAAAAAATGATTTTGTTAGTTCAAAAGGAAGTTGCTTTGCGTTTTTGTGCTTTGCCAAATACAAAAGATTATGGCTATTTTACTGTGTATTTAAATCATTATTTTACTTGTCAAAAACAATTTGATGTAAAACCAGAATGTTTTGAGCCAATTCCTAAAGTTACGAGTTCAGTAATAATTTTAGATTTAAAAGAACAAAGGGAAAATTTGGATGAAAAAAAATTCTTTAATTTTGTAAAATTAGCTTTTCAGCAAAAACGAAAGACTTTAAAAAATAATTTAAAAGAATATTGGTTTATAATTTTACCTGTTTTATTAGATAATGGTTATAATATTAATGTTCGAGCTGAAGAACTTCCTTATGAAATGTTTGTTAAATTATATAAAGAAGTTATGAAAAAAGAAGTTTAATTTTTTTTGTTTAATTGAAAATAAAATATTTAGAATTTATTAATTAAATTAAATTATATTTTAAAAAAAAATAATGAAGCAAATAAAATAAGACAAGTTTTATTTGTTTTTTTCATAAAATTTTTTAGGGGATGTGTATGGAATTTGATGTTGGCGATTTAGTTACAAGAATTAGTTATAATAATGATACTGTTTTTAAAATTATTAAAATTAAAAATCAAGTTGCATATTTAAAAGGAGTTCAAGTAAGATTATATGCTGATGCTTTTTTAGAAGATTTAGTTAAATATGAAGAATTAAGAGTTGAAGATGATGTTGATGTTGATTTAGAAATTAATGGAGATCGAGGTGAATATTTTTATTTGCCTGGTAAGGTTTTACATATTGATGCTGATGAGGATTATTTAAAAAGATGCATAAAGTTTTATAAAAAAAATAAAGTAATGGTTATTGGTAAAAAGATTAATGAGCAAGATGTTTATAAAGAGATAAGAAATTTATTGGAAGAATTTCAACCTGATATTGTCATAATTACTGGTCATGATGCATATTATCCTAAAAAGGGAAGTCCTAATGATAATCATAATTATCGGAATAGTGATGCTTTTGTTAAAGCTATTAAAGAAGCAAGAAAATATGAAAAATCTCATGAGAAATTAGTAATTATTGCTGGTGCTTGTCAAAGTAATTATGAACAGTTAATTAAAGCTGGGGCAAATTTTGCTTCTAGTCCAAAAAGGATTAATATTCATTGTTTAGATCCTGCTATAATTGCGACTGTATTAGCTATGAGTGAACGTAATAAAGAGGTTGATTTGGTAAATTTATTGGCTAAAACTAAATATGGTGCTAGTGGGATAGGTGGAATAAAGAGTAATGGAATGATGTATGTAGGGTTTCCAAGATAGGGGGATTATTTTGAATTTAGATTTAATTAGAGATGATATAGCTAAGTATTTAAATAAAAAAGTATTAATTAAAGTATATGGTATGAGAAATAAAAATTATGAATATGAGGGGGTATTATCAGCAGTTTATCCTTATGTTTTTACGGTTTTTATTGATGGTAGCGAAAAGAGTTTTAATTATGCTGATGTAATTATTGGGGATGTTGTAATAAAACCTCTTTAAAATACTTGAAATATGCGAGAAAATGCTATAAAATTAAATTATGAAATTAGGAGGAGTATGTTATGAAAATTTCATCTGTTAATGTTCGTAAGATTACGAAAGAAAATTCTAGATTGAAGGGAATTGCTAGTGTTTTAATTGATGATGCTTTTGCAGTTCATGATATTAGAATTATTGAAGGAGACAACGGATTATTTATTGCTATGCCTAGTAGAAAAACAGCTACAGGGGAATATAAAGATGTTTGTCATCCAATAAATCCAGAAGTTCGTAAGATGTTTGAAGAAGCTATATTTGCTGAATTTAATAAAGAAGAAGAATAATGGGAATATTAAAGGATCTTTAAATAAAAAGGTTCTTTTTTTGTATAAATTATCATATTCTTTATTGGGTGATATTTATGGATCAAAGTATTGATATTAGCAATAATCATGAAGTAAATATATTAGATAGGAAAGAAATTTATTTGACTGGTGTTAAAAAGATTAGTAGTTTTGATCATGAAGAGTTTTTACTTGAAACAAATATGGGGATGTTGTTGTTAAAAGGAGCGGGTTTAGAGATTCTTAAGTTAGATACTAATGATGGTAAAGTTAGAATTAAAGGACGAATTAATAGTTTTAGTTATATTGAAAATGGAAAGAATAAAGTAAAAGAAGAAAGTTTTATGGCTAAATTATTTAAATGAGTTCTTTTTTACAATTATATTGTTTTTTCTTTTCATTTTTATATGGAATCTTATTTGGAATAATAACTAATTTACATTTTAAATTAATATGTCATTATCATTTAATTTTTAAATTTTTGATTAGTATTGTATTTATAATAGATGTAGTTTTAGGATATATATTATTAATGTATAAATTAAATTTAGGGATTTTTCATATTTATTTTTTGATTTTTGTTTTGATTGGTTTTATTTGTTCTTTTCCTTTAATAAAATGGTTTATAAATAAATTAATTTTACATAAAAAGTGTAAATGATTTAATTAATTAATAGTAAAAAATGTATTTTTGTGTTATACTTTTCCATAATATGGAGGATGTTATGGCTAAGGGTACTGTTAAAAGGAAAAGTCGATTTTTGGTTTTAAGTATTTGTTTTATAGCTGTTTTGTTTCTTTTTGTCGGTACAATTTTTAAAGATTGGTTAAAAATAGTTGAAAATAAACATTCTATAGCATTGTTAAGTGATTATTATGAAAATTTATTAAAAGAGGAAGAAAGTTTAAATAGTGAAGTTACTAAATTACATGATAGAGATTATATTGCTCGTTATGCTAGGGAGAGGTATATGTATAGTTTACCGGGCGAAATTATTATAAAAATTCCTAATGATGAAAAAATAGACTAGGAAAAAGTCTTTTTTTTTTGTATGATATTTTTGTGATGTATTATGGTTATAACGGTTAAATGTAATGATAAACTTATTTTAGAAAATTTTAATTTTGATAGTAGTGTTTCTAGTTGTGTTTTAATGACTAATGGTAAAAGTTATTTATGTAAAGAATTAAAAAAACATAAAATAAATACTTATTGTTTAGAAAAAGCTAATTATGATATTAGTAATAATATTATTGATGATTTAAGTAAATTACCATATATTAAAGGTTTGTTAAAAAAGATTTGTAAAAGTGATTTTATTGTTATTGATGATTTAAGTAGTGTATTTAATTATGATGAGCGTTGTAAAATATTTGAATATTTAAAACAAAAAAATAAAAAAGTTTTATATTTAACTAGTAATGTTGAAGATATTGTTAATTTTTTTTATACTAAGGTTGTTTATAATAAAAAGGTTGTTATGGAAGGTGAAACTAAGTTAATATTAAAAGAAGAAAAATTGATGAAATTATTGGGTTATTCACTTCCATTTTATGTCGATTTAAGTATTCAGTTATCATATTATGGGTTATTAGATAAGATTTGTTATAATAAAGAAGAGTTAGAGGAGGCTTTATGGAAGCAAAGTTAGGGATGATTAAAGTTTTAATAAATTCACCTAAAAATTTGTTTAAGAATTATAATATAATAAGTGATAAAAAGTTTAAAGATGAAATAAGTGTTTTAGATTTTTTATGTTTTTCTTCTAAATTTAAAAAGGCTTTAAAAATGGTTTTATTAGATGAAAGTATTTTAGATGTTAAGTTATGTTATTTGTCTAGGGTTGAAAGAATTAAAGTTCGATTAGCTTTTTATCTTTTAAAGAAGGATAAAGTTTTGATTATTAAAGAGATGTTTTCAAAATTAATATATAGTGAGCAACAATATTTTAAAAGATTATTAAGAAATTTAGTTAATAAACAGAATATTGGTATTGTTTTGATTGAAAGTGATATGGATTTTTTGGGTGAGTTTGTTAAAGAAGTTATTGTTTTTGATGGAAAAAATTATAAAGTTATTAATGATTTTTATGATGATGAGTTATATAAATATGTTTGTATGCCTAAGAGTGTTGAGCTTATAAAATATTTGGAATCTTGTGGTCATAAGATTGATCATGAAATTACTTTTAATGAAACTTTAAAGGCTATATATCGAGGTATAAAATGAGATATTTAATGAGAATTAGTTATGATGGTAGTAAATTTAATGGTTTTCAAAGGTTGCGTGATAAAAAAAGTGTTCAAGCTTGTTTAGAATCTGTTTTAAGTAAGATTAATGGTAGTGAAGTATTAGTTAAAGGTGCTGGTAGGACTGATGCTTTAGTTCATGCTTATGATCAATGTCTTCATTTTGATTTGAATAAAGATTTTGATGTTGATAAGTTAAAATATATTGTTAATAAAATGTTGCCATCTAGTATTAGTGTTAATAGTATTTTATTGGTTGCTGATTCTTTTCATGCAAGATATGATGTTAAAGAGAAGACTTATTTATATAAAGTATATTTTGGTGAGAAAAATGTTTTTTTTAGTGATTATGCTTATCATATAAGTTATTTTCTTGATATTAAATTGATGCAAAAAGCTTGTATAAAGTTTATTGGAACTCATGATTTTCGTAATTTTGTATCGGGGTATCGTCGTAGTTATGTTAGTACAATTTATGATTTTAAGATATATGAAGAGGATAATATGTTGTATTTTGTGGTTAAAGGTAAGGGTTTTTATCGGTATATGGTTAGGAGTATGATAGGTGCTTTAATAATGGTTGGTAGTAAAAGAAGAGGAATAAATGATATTAAAGATGCTTTATTAAATCCTAATGAAAAAGTTAATTTTTTGGTAGTGCCTGGTTATGGTTTATATTTGAAGGAAATTAAATATTGATTTTTTTAAAATGTTTTTTAGTAAAAATGTTTGACTTTCCTTTATTTATAGCATATAATTTTTAATGGTACATTTTCTAAATCTTATTTGTTTTGACCTTGGGAAAGTTAAAATTATTTAAGGTAAATGAAAGGAAATAAATTTATGAGTACATTTATGCAAAAAAAAGAGAACGTTGAACGTAATTGGTATGTTATTGATGCTAGTGGTAAGTCTTTAGGACGTGTTGCTTCTTTGGCAGCTAGTGTTTTAAGAGGAAAGAATAAGGTAACTTATACTCCTAGTGTTGATTGTGGAGATTATGTAATTATTATTAATGCATCTAAAGTTAAGTTAACTGGAAATAAACTAGAAGATAAAATGTATTATAATCATAGTGGTTATCCAGGAGGACTTAGAGAACGTAATGCTAAAGAAATGATTACAAATTATCCAGAAGAGATGATGGAAAGAGCTGTAAAAGGTATGCTTCCACATAATCGTCTTGGTAGAGCGATGGGTAAGAAGTTATTTGTTTATCGTGATGGTGAACATAAGCATTCTGCTCAAAAGCCAGTAGAAATGAAAGTAGAGGGTTAAGATGGCAAATAAGACTTGGAGTGCAACTGGAAGAAGAAAAAGAGCTGTTGCACAGGTTACTATTACAAGTGGTACAGGTAATATTACAGTTAATGGTGTAGATGTTAATGATTATATGCCTGATGGTATTTTAGTGTTAGATTTAAAACAACCTTTAACTCTTACTAATAATGAAAATCGTTTTGATATTACTGTTAAAGTTAGTGGTGGTGGATATTCTGGTCAAGCTGGTGCTATTCGTTTGGGTATTACTAGAGCTTTATTAAAGTTTGATGCTAATACTGATCAAAGTAGTGAGACTGCTTATCGTAAGATATTAAAAGCTAATGGTATGGTTACTAGAGATCCAAGAGTTAAGGAACGTAAGAAATATGGTCTTAAAAAGGCTCGTAGAGCTCCACAATTTAGTAAACGTTAATTTTTGGCCCGTTGTGGGCTTTTTTTTGTTTGCATTTTTTTTTAATATGTTGTATTATATTTGTATTTTAATGAATTGAAAGGAATTGGTTGATATGGATAAATATTTAGTTTCTTTAGAAAAGTTTAAAAGTGTATGTTTTACACCTAAGGAAAGGCTATTATTAAAGAAGATTGCTTTATATATTAAAGATGAAATTACGATGAGTGATTTAATTGCTAATTTAAGTGAGAAAAATGTTGAATTTGTTGTTTTTGTTCTTAATAAGATTGCAATTGATTGTGAGAGAAGTTTAAAATATTATGTTGAATTACCTTGTGATAGATTTTTTAATCATAAATATCCTTATGCTATTTGGGCAGGTAATACGAAAAGGTTTGGCTTTTTTCATAATGAACTTGAGTTTCAAGGTCCAATGGTGAAAAGTAGTGGGAAGTATAATAGTGAAAATTTTATGGAGATTAATGGTGATTTTTATTTGCCTAATGGTTTAATTATTAATAGGAATGAATGGTTAAAGATATTAAAGAATAATCCTAATTTGATGACTTATATGTATAAATCTTTGCGAAATGAAAGAAGTAATTTTTTTGATTTTAGTAGTGAGGTTAAAAATTATTTAGATAGTAATATTAATTTTGGTGAAAGTAATAATGGGCAGTATATTGATAATATAAGTTATGAGGAGAATAAAAATTATTTCAATATTTATAATGTTATGGATGGAAAGACAGGTTCTTTTAAAAAGATTATTTTAAATCGACATATGTAAATTTGGGGGTTGAAAGTCATAAAATATATTGATATAATACTTTAGACCTGTTGTTCTATATCATTGGTGTAGATTTATTTTTAAAAAAAATTTAGGGCTTTTTAAGGTCGATAGAAAGGAATGTTAGTTAATTATGAAAGCTATTCATCCAGAAATGAAAGATGTAACAGTTACATGTGCTTGTGGTGCTACGTTTAATACTAAATCAACTAAAGATCATATTGAGGTTGAGGTATGTAGTGAATGTCATCCTTTTTATACTAATAAACAAGGACAAGTTAGTAAGGCTGGAAAGATTGAGAAATTTAATCGTAAATATAATTTAAAGAAGTAATTTGGACTTCTTTTTTTTGCTTTTTTATGTTATACTAGTCATTGTTTTTTGGGGGTATAAAAGTGAATTTAGATAATGTAATTAATAAAGCTACTCGAAATAGGTCTAAGGATTTAATTATTTATGATTTATATACGTCTTTGGCTCCTTTTTTTGAAAGAGATTTAGGTTATTTTTTGGCTAGTGATGATGAAAAGTTTTTGCAGTATCAGGCTGGTTTTTATAATCATGGTAGGTATATTGTATGTTCTACTTTAGCTGATTTTTATGTTAAGTTATTTAATGATTTGGGGATTGAGGCTTTGAAGGATGTTGCTAATAGTGCTAAAATTCCTTTATTTGTTGTTTTGGTTAAAGGTGAGTATGGTTGGTATTATTTAGATGCTTTAAATGATTTGTTTTATAATCAGTATGGTCTTAGACCGGTTAATTTTGGGGTTATTCCTCGTTTTAAAACAATTAATAGGAATCATCCAGAATTGGTTAGGTTATCTCGTGATTATTTAATGTATTTAGAAAAATCTTTAAATAAGCAATATTTGAATTCTTATTTTGATGAACTTCATAAGTCGTTAGCTCATCGTAATAATGCTTTTTTATATTTTAAGATGGATGATCATGATAGTGTTGAGTTATCTAAAAGGAAGATGCAGTTTATAAGTGATAATTTAATTAATATTGGTTATGTTAATGGTCCTTATGAAAGGTCTTTGATGTATTTATATTTATATGGTAAATTGTTTGATAGTTCTGAAAGGAAACGAGTTAATGTATTTTTGGATAAAAATTTATATAATGTTAATACTTGTATTAGTGTAAATAATGGTGATGTTTTAAATTATGTTGAGATTAAGGAAGATAATTTTGTTTTGAGAAGGAAATAATTGTATCTTTTTTTTATTTCTTAGTTGTAATATAATTAATTTGGAGGAATGTTATGAAAATTGCTATTGCATCTGACCATCGTGGTTTAGAGTATAAGTTAGAAATTATTGATTATTTAGTTAGTAAAGGTTATGAAGTTATTGATTGTAGTAAGAATAATACACCTAGTGATGATTATCCTGATTTTGCTTTTTTAGTTTGTAATAATGTTGTGTCTGGTTGTGCTGATATTGGTATTTTGGTTTGTCGTACTGGTATAGGTATGTCTATTTGTGCTAATAAGGTTAAAGGTATTCGTTGTGCAAAGATTAATTCTGTTTTAGATGCTGTTTTATCTCGGAATGATAATGGTGCTAATGTTATGACTTTTAATTATACTGATGGTATTGAAAATATTAAAGAGTATATTGATGCTTTTATTGGTGCTGAAGTTTTAAATGATGAAAGACATATTAGACGAGTAAATAAGATTATAGAATATGAAAGAGAAGTATATAAATGATTAAAATATATTTATATACTTTTTGTACGATGGTTTGTGCTTTTGCTTTAACATCTGTTAATTTTGAAAAATTTATTCGGAAAAATAAAGTATTAGAAGCTCGTTTATTGTATTTTGTTTTAAGTTTTGTTTTGGGATATTTATTAGCAGAGTTTTTAAGTAGTTTTTGGCAGGTGATATGATGAAGAATAAGATATTGCTTGCTATTATTTTTCTTTTAGTTATTGTTTTAGTTATTGTTATTTTTTATGAAAAAAAACATAATTATTATTTTCCGGTTTCATCAGTTGTGAGTGATGATGATAATCCAATTAATATTCGTTTATTAGATGAAAGTAATGGAGTTATTAGTAATGTTAGTTTAGAAGATTATATTATTGGGGTTGTTAGTGCTGAGATGCCTTCTAGTTTTGAAGTTGAAGCTTTGAAAGCTCAGGCAGTTGCGGCTCGAACTTTTGCAATGTATAAGAAGAATACTCGTAATTTAGATTATGATTTAATAATTGGGGTTAAAGATCAAGCTTATAAGACTAATGAACAATTATTAAGGCAATGGAATGTTTTGTTTTTTAATAATTATTTGAAGATTCGTGATGCTGTTTTATCAACTAAAAATGAAGTATTAACTTATGATGGAGATATTATTAATGCTTTTTATTTTTCGATGAGTAATGGTAAGACTGAAAATTCTGAGCTTGTTTTTAGTGAAGCTCTTCCTTATTTAAAAAGTGTTGATTCTAGTTGGGATAATGAGTCTTTAAAAAATTATAAAGTTGATAAGAGTTTTTTAAGGGCTGATTTTTGTGCGATGTTAGATATTTCTTGTGATGATGTTGTCATTAGTGATGTAGTTAGAAGTGATTCTAATCGAGTTTTAACTGTTTCTATTAATGGTGTTGTTTTTAAGGGTAGTGATGTTCGTAGTAAGCTTGGTTTAAGATCTACTGATTTTGATATTGTGGTTAATACTGATGACGTTGTTGTTAGTACCAGGGGTTATGGGCATGGTGTTGGTATGAGCCAATATGGTGCGAATGGGATGGCTTTAGAAGGTAAAAGTTATAAAGATATTTTAAGTCATTATTATCAAAATACGGAAATTTCGATGATTTTTTAGTATAAAAATATTTCTTCTGTTTCAAAATAGGTATAGGAGGAAATATATGAAAAAAAGAAAATTGAGAGGATTTGTGTTACCAAGTATTTATATTATAACTATTGTTGTATTAGCTATTGGGATTACTTTATTATCGCGTAATGTGATGAGTTCTGATGCTAAGGTTGATAACTATGATTATTCGGTTAATGTTTTTAATGAAGAAGATGATGATGTTTATGTTAATGATGTTGTTTCTGTTAATAAGCCATCAAAGCCTTTTATTGGTAGTGATGTTGTGGTAGCTAAAGATTTTTATGATTCTTTATCTAGTGCTGAGGTCCAAGAAAAGTCATTGATTTTTTATGAAAATACTTATATGCCAAATACAGGTATTTTATATGCTAGTGATAATGTTTTTGATGTTATTGCATCTTTATCGGGAGTTGTTAAAGAGATTAAGCAAGATGAGATACTTGGAACTGTTTTAACAATTTTAAGTGATAATGTTACTTGTGTTTATTATACTTTAGGTGAAGTTTTAGTTAAACAAGGTGATAGTGTTAATCAAAATGATATTATTGCTAAGTCTGGTCAAGGTAAAATTGATACGACAAGACAAACTTTATTATTTGAAGTTTATATGGATGGTGTGTTGGTAAATCCAAATACGTTTTATGAACAAATAATGAATGAATTAGATTAGTCCTTAATGGACTTTTTTAAAAGGTGGGATTAGATGCCAAAGTATATTTTTTATTTTCATGATAATAAATTACAATATGTTAAAAAGAATGAAATTAAAAGTTATTCTTTTTCTTATAATGCTATGTTATATGGTAAGATTATTCATATTGAACAGTTTATTAAGGAGTTTAAAAATTTTATTAAGAAAGAAAAGATTAATTCGTTGTTCTCACCTACTATTAGAGTTATGTGTTGTATTCCGTTTTATAATGTTGATGAAGAGTTATTGTTAATGGCTTTTAATTCGGTTGGTATTAATAAAGTTGAGTTTAAATTAGAAAGTGATTATTATCCTAAAAAATCGAGTGTTTTTCTTAATATTTTAGATACTTATTTGATTAAAACTTGGGTTGTTAATAATAATTTTAAATCTTTAGTTTATCCTTTTAATTTATTTAGGGATAAGAGGGAATTGCTTAGTGTTTGTTGTTCTTCGGTGGATGATTCGTATTTACTTTTTGGATCTAATAATAAGTTAATTGATTTTGTTGATATTTTAAAAAATAATAATTATTCTGTTCATTATTATAATAATTATAAAACTTATTTAATTGAAAAGGCTTTGAAATGAGTCTTTTTTTTGCAGTTATTAACTGTACTTTTTGTTTAAATTTTGTGTTATAATTACTGACAGTAAACGGTGAAGGAGTAAAATATGATTAAATTTATTATAGTTGAGGATGATAAAAATATTCAGGATATAGTTAAAAAGGTAATTAGAAAAATTTCGATGTTAAATGATTTTGAAATTGATGTTAAATACTATACTAAATTTAATAAAGATTTAAAAAAAGAAATTGATGAGGAGTTGTATCGAAAAGTATATATATTAGATATTGAGTTGGATGGGAATGTTAGTGGAATTGATATTGCTCATATGATTAGGGATAATGATTGGGATAGTGAAATTATTTTTATTACTAGTCATGATAAGATGTTTGAAACGGTGCATCGTAATATTTTAGATGTTTTTGATTTTATTGAGAAGTTTCATGATTTTACGAAAAGGTTAGAGGATGATATAAAGTTGATTTATAATCAGAAGTTTGATAAAAAGATGTTGAAGGTGTATTCTAAAAATGCCGATTTAGAGATTTATTTTAAGAATATTTTGTATATAACTCGTGATAAAGAAGATCGTAAGATTATTATTTATACTAAAGATATTTCTTTTAAAATTGTGAGTACATTAACTGATGTTTTTGATAAATTAGATGATCGTTTTGTTAGGATGCATCGTAGTTGTATTGCTAATAAGGATCATGTTGTTCAATATTGTTTTAATGATGGTTATTTTATATTAGATAATGGTAAAAAGGTTATGATGTTGTCTAAGAAATATCGAAAGGAGATTTTGAAATAAATGTTTTTTTATTTAATTAGTTATATTTCAATTATGATTATTCAATTGGTTTTATTTTCGGCGTTTTCTAATATTTCTAAGAAAAGTGTTAAACTTAATTCTATTAATATATTAGTGATGTTGTTGTATTCTTTTTTTGAAATTTTTTTGAGTTTCTTTGTGTCGGTTCCTATTAATGGTTTGACTTGTTTTGCCTATTTTTATTGGTATTTAAAATGGACGATGAAGTTGGATTTTAAGGATATTGTTTTTTATATTTTTATTTTATGGTTATTAGGTATAGGTATTGATATACTTTTTATGTTAATTGTTTCGTTATTTAATGTATTTGTAGTTGATGTAAGTAGTTATTATGATCTTATGAAACCAGTTGCGTCTATTATTATGGCTATTTTATTGCAGTTTATGTCTAAAAATGTTCATGTTAAGCATATTATTTCTAATCTTTATGTAAAGTTTAAGAGTTTGAAGATTAATTCTTTTAAGATAAGTTTAATTTTATTAGTTTATTTATTGATAGATATTGTATGTATTATAAATATTAATAATGGTTATAATTTTGTGATTCTTTTTAGTGTTACTATTTTGATAACTTATATTTTATATTGTAGGTATGAGATTGCTAGTTTAAAGATAACTAATGATTTGATTCTTAAAAATAATAAGTTTTATATTAAAGTTATTGATGATTATCATTTATTAAAGCATAATTTAATTAATCAGTTGTTAGGTTTGAAAACTGTTTCGACTAAGAAGGCTAAGTTGATAATTGATGATTTAATTAAAGAGTATAATTCTTCGTTTAAAACGGTTAAGAATGTTAAAGATATTCCTGATGGTCTTAGTGGTTTAGTTTTTGAAAAAGTTTATAATTATATTAATGAAGGTTTAAATATTGTTGTTGATAATAAGTTACGGGATAATATTTTTCTATATTTAACTCCTCGTAATTATAATGTTTTATGTGAATCTTTAGGTATAACTTTAGATAATGCTTTAGAATCTTCTGTTAAAAGTGATAAAAAGATTTTATATTTACAGTTTTATGAGAATAAAAATGAGATTATTGTTGTTTTGATTAATTCATTTGCTGGTTTTATTGATTTAGAAAAGTTAGGTAATTTTAAGTATACTTCTAAAGATAATGGTCATGGATATGGATTATTTAGTTTATTTTTAAAGCGTAATTTGAATATTAAAACTTATATTAAGAATGATTTGTTTAAAGTGGAGTTAAAAATAGTTAAAAAAAGGTAATAAAAAAACTGTAAGATTGTTCATTACAGTTTTTTTAAAATATTATAATAATTCTTCATTTGCTTCTGGTTCATCAAAACAGAAGAAGAAACAAGCAGAAGAAACTGAATTTGCAAAAATATTTGCAATACCATTTAATAATGCTGCTAACATTTTTTTCACTCCTTTCTTATTCTTTTCTTGTTTAAATCTATTCAAAAATTTAAACCGTAGTTTTTTGATACATCTTATAATTATTATAAGGTGCTTTAAATAATTTATACGTTAAGGGATTCATTGATATGCTTTGGATTATTAAGGCATATAATGTAGTATTTAATAATTCTTGATTTGGTTTGAAATAATTTAATATGAATATGCTTATTAATATTAATAAAGATAATATTTTAGCGCGTATTCTTTTTGATTTATGGATTAATGGTCTTGATTTGGTGTCTGCTGGTGCAAATAATAGGAAAGATATAAATCCAAATATCCATATTAATAAAGTTATTTTTTTAGGCAGTATAATATATTTTATTAAAAAGCATCCTCCAATATAAATTGGAATTGTGCTTAACCAACATTGCCAACTTTTTTTCGCATGTATTCCAAAACCGTATAATCTAAATAAAGAATAGATTAAGATAAGTAATATTAATTCGGGTAATAAATTAAATATTAAAGCTAATAATATCATGACTATTAATTTTGTAAATAAGTTATACATTCCTTCTAAGCCATATTTTAATTTTTTGATTTCTAAATCATTTAAAATTTTTTTTGATTTTATATAATTTAATGCTTTTTCGATAAATATTTTTTTCATTTATTATAATTCCTTTCACTACATTAGAATTACTTTTTTCAAAAGCATTTAAAGTATAGCATTAATAATTTTTAAAATATAAAATGTGGTTTAAGTTTGTAATTTATTTGTTTAAAAGTGTTTTTTTTGTTTTTTAATCTTTTTAAAAAATTATTTTAGACAAGAAAATGATTGTTTAAGACATTTTTATATTTATGATATATATAAAGTTTTAAAATAATTCTTGTCGTTACTTATTTATAAGTTATGATTTTTTTAGAGCAGTAAAAAATGTAATAGGAAGGGAGTTTCATTATGCTAAGAGGCAAAGTTAAGTGGTTTAACAATGCGAAGGGCTATGGTTTTATTGAATATGGCGATTTAGAAGATATTTTTGTTCATTATTCAGCTATCAGAAAAGATGGTTATAAAACCTTAAAAGAAGGTGGCGTTGTGGACTTTAAGATGATTGAAACAGCAAAAGGACTACAAGCATTAGATGTAGAAGAAATTGTACCTTCAGTCAACTAGAAAACTGCTAATAAGTAGTTTTTTCTTTTTGTTTGATTTAAGAAGAATTTATGTTAATATTATGTTAAGGAAGGTGAAATGATGAGAATAGATATTAGAGGGGATAAGGTTAAGGTAACTGAAGCAATAAAAAGTTATGTTAATGAGAAAATAGGTAGATTAGATCGTTATTTTGAAAATCCTGTTGAGATGAAGGCTTATGTTGTTATTAGAGTTAGAAATAAAGATGAGATTATTGAAGTTACAGTGCCTGCTAGTAAATTTACTTTAAGAGCTGAGGTTTGTGATAATGATTTATATGCTGCTATTGATAAAGTATCTGATAAGTTAGAAAGACAGATTCGAAAAAATAAGACTAGGCTTAGAAAACAGTTTAAGGAAGTTTTAAAGTTTGAAATGGAAAATGATGAAGTAGAGGAAAATGAAAGTATTGTTGTTAAAAGGAAAAAGGTTGAATTAAGACCGATGAGTGAAGAAGAGGCTATTTTACAGATGGAATTAGTTGATCATGATTTTTATTTATTTAAGAATAGTGAAACTGATAAGATTAGTGTTTTGTATAAAAGAAGTGATGGTTCTTATGGTATTATTTTAGAAAACTAGTTTAGGCTAGTTTTTTTAGAATGTCTTTAATTATTCATTTTTCACATTTTGGTTCTTTATTGTTTTTTATGAAAAATAATTTTTAGTTTAAATTAAATTTGTTCATTCTTTACTTGCAATTGAAAATAATAAATTAACAAAAAATCAGGTTAGAGATATTATTGTTTGTAAATTAGTTTTAGGTTCTAAAAAAGAAATTCAAGAAGTGAAAAATGCTTATAATGCTTATGAAATAATGAATGATGTTAATCTTTATAGTATTAAAGATTTAAAAAATGTACATGGAATAATGTCTTATTTAACTGTTTTAGATTCTGGTGAATTTAGAAAAGGTAATGAAGTTGTGTTTGATGGAGAAAAATGTGCCTTTAACGGTAAGAAATCAATATTTACATCCTACTATATTTTGCTCATTTATATGTAGATGGTAGTGATGAATGTTTATATTGTGCAATAAATTGGTTAATGGTTATATGATATTTTTTATAAATTAATAAAATCTTTGAAGGAAAAGTTTTTTATATTTAGTGGTATGTTAGAGTTTAGATTAGCTAAGGATATTTTTATTAATTATGATGAAAATGTTTTAAAATTTTATGAAGATTTGGGTTATCTTTTTGATAAAGAACAATTATTAGTTAGAAAAAGATAGAAAAAAGGTACTTTTTTCTTTTATATTATGGTAAAATATTTATTACGGAGGTTATGGAAATGGGAATATTTAGAAAGTTAATTGATTCCGAATATAAAGAATTAAAAAGATTTGAAAAGATTGCAGATGAGATTGTTGCTTTAGAGCCTGTTATGGCTAATTTAAGTGATGATGAGTTAAAGAATAAAACTGTAGAGTTTAGGGATAGACTTAAGAATGGTGAGGATTTAGAGGATCTTAAGGTTGAGGCTTTTGCAACTGTTAGAGAGGCTGCTTATCGTGTTATAGGTGAAAAAGCTTATTATGTTCAAATATTAGGTGGACTTGCTATTCATTATGGTAATATTGCTGAGATGAAGACTGGTGAAGGTAAAACTTTGACTGAGACTATGCCTACTTATTTGAATGCTTTAACTGGTGAGGGTGTTCATATTGTAACGGTTAATGATTTTTTGGCTAAACGTGATTCTGAGTGGATGGGTAGTGTTTTTAGATTTTTAGGTTTAACTGTTGGGTTGAATTTAAGAGAGATGAATCCGATGGAGAAACAGGCTGCTTATAATTGTGATATTACTTATTCTACTAATAATGAAATTGGTTTTGATTATTTAAGAGACAATATGGTTGTTAGAAAAGAGGATCGTGTACAAAGAGGTTTAAATTTTTGTATTGTTGATGAGGTTGATTCTATTTTAATTGATGAAGCTAGAACTCCTTTGATTATTTCTGGTGGTAAACAAAATGCAAGAAATTTATATCAAGAAGCTCAAGATGCTGTTAAAGATTTTAAGGAAGATGAAGATTATACTTTAGATGCTAAAACTAAGAATGTTAGTATTACAGAGAATGGAGCTAGTAAGTTAGAGAAACATTTTCATTTAGATAATTTATATGAGTTTGGTAATTCAGTTTTAGTACATCATATTAATAATGCTTTAAAAGCTAATTTTGGTTTTAAAAAAGATGTTGATTATGTTGTAAGTAATGGAGAAGTTATTATTGTTGATCCTTTTACAGGACGTTTAATGCATGGTAGACAATATAGTGAAGGATTACATCAAGCTATTGAAGCTAAAGAAAGAGTTAAGATTAATGAGGAAACTCAAACAATGGCAACAATTACTTTCCAAAATTTATTTAGAATGTATAATAAACTAGCTGGTATGACAGGTACTGCTAAGACTGAAGAAGAAGAATTTAGAAATATTTATAATATGTATGTTATTTGTATTCCAACTAATAAACCGGTTATTAGACAAGATTTACCTGATTTAATTTATAGTGGAGAAAAGGGTAAATATCAAGCTGTTGTAAATGTAATTAAAGAAATACATGCAACTGGACAACCTATTCTTGTTGGTACAATTTCTGTTGAAAATAATGAAAGATTAAGTGCAATGCTTAAAAAAGAAGGCTTAAAGCATGAAGTATTAAATGCTACTAATCAAGCTCGTGAAGCTGAAATTATTGCTAAAGCTGGAGAAAAAGGAGCTATTACAATTGCTACTAATATGGCTGGACGTGGTACCGATATTAAACTTGGTGAAGGTGTTAAAGAATTAGGGGGACTATATGTAATTGGTACTGAACGTCATGAATCTCGTCGTATTGATAATCAGCTTCGTGGACGTTCTGGTCGTCAAGGAGATCCTGGAACTAGTCAATTCTTTGTATCTTTTGAAGATGATTTAATGAGAAGGTTTGGAACTGACCGAGTTAAAACAATGATTGAAGCTTTAGGAATGACTGGTACGCAAAGTATTCGTTCTAAAAGATTAACTAAATCTATTGAACAAGCTCAGAAAAAAGTTGAAGGTAATAACTTTGATATGCGTAAGAATTTACTTGATTATGATAATGTTGTTAATGAACAAAGAAGAATTATATATGAACAACGTAATGAAATAATTAATAATGAAAGTATTCATGATAGTATTAAAGAAACATTTAGAAATATTATTGAAGATTTAGTTACAGCGCATATTGAACCTGAAGGATATTTAACAGAAGATGATTTAAAAGAAATTGTTGAATATATGAATACTAATTTTATGAAGAATTCTAAGTTAGAGGTTGCGGATATTAAAGATTTAGATGAAGGTAAAGTTATTGAATATTTAACTGAAAAATTAAATAATGATTATGAAGATAAGATTAAAGATGCTCCTAATTTTGAAGAATTTGAAAGGGCTATATCTTTAAGAATTATTGATTCTTTATGGGTTGAACATTTAAATGCTATGGAAGCTTTAAAAGAAGGTATTTTCTTAAGACAATATGCTCAGACTAATCCGTTACAAGCTTATACTATGGAAGGTTATGATACTTTTGAACAATTATTAAATAGGATTGATGAAAGTATAGCTCAGTTTTTATTAAAGGCTAATATTGAACAAAATTCTGAAAGAAAGCAAACTATTAAGGGGTCTACTAATGATCATAAAGAAAAAGAAAGTAGAAAGCCTATAAGAAAAGAACAAAAAGTTGGAAGAAATGATCCTTGTCCTTGTGGTTCGGGAAAGAAATACAAAAATTGTTGTGGAAAGTAGTAGGTTTTATAAGGGTTTGCAGGATTTGATAATCTAAAAAAAGTATAAATTAACCATAAAAACTGAAAATTTTCCTCATTTTTTCCTCACTTTTTTGAAAAAGAGGAAAATTATTTTTAAAACTGAGAGGTGCAAATGAAAATAAATTATTCGGATGAAGATGTTGTAAAAGGAGAAAAATCTATATTCTTGGCTG
>CANRHC010000005.1 GCA_947630305.1 uncultured Bacilli bacterium | reverse complement strand
TCAGTCAGTCAGTCAGTCAGTCAGTCAGTCAGTCAGTCAGTCAGTCAGTCAGTCAGTCAGTCAGTCAGTCAGTCAGTCAGTATGAGAATAAGAATAAGAATCAAAATGAGAGTAAACATGAGGATCAAGCAAGGGGAAAGATGAGGATAAGGGTAAGAATGAGGATTAAGATTAAGATTAAGATTAAGATCAGAATCAGATTCAGGATATTAATCAGGATAAGAATAAGGATAAGGATAAGGATAAGGATAAGGATAAGGTTAAGATTAAGGATAAGGATCAGGATAAGGATAAGGATAAGGATCAGGATCAGGGTTAGGATTAAGGTCTGAATGAGAGTAAAGCGAGGGGAAGGATCAGTATCTGAGTAAGGATGAAGGTGATAATGAGGATAGAGGGTGATTATGAGAGTAAATAAGTTAGTTAGTTAGTAAGTAAATAAGTATTAGGGTGTAGATGAAGGTAATAATAATAATAATAATCAGTATTAGTATTAATATTAATATCAGTATGAGAATTAAGATTAAGATCAGAATCAGATTCAGGTTATTGATAAGTATCAGGGTTAATGAATGAAAGTAAAAATAAGAATAAGAATAAGAATCAGGATTAAGGTAATATTGAGGGTAATAATAATAATGAGATATGAATAATGAAGATCATATTGAGGGTAATAATGAAGATCATATTGAGGGTAATAATAATAATAATAATTATAATAATAATAATAATAATAGATAATTATAATTATAATTGAATAATAATAATAATAATGATAATAATGAGAATCATATTAAGGGTAATAATAAAGATAATAATAATAAGGATTATATCAATAATGAATAGTCATAATGAGGGGGGGTGATAATGATGGTAATAATCAGGGTGATAATGAGGATGATTATGAGTATCAATATGAGTATGAGTATCAAGATGAAAGTGAGAATGAGGATCAGGATCTGAATGATAGTAAGAATAAGGATCAGGATCAGAGTGAATATGAAGATGAAGATGAAGGTAAAGGGTTAAAGTTAAATAAAAATAAGGATAAAGATTAATATGATAATGAGTTATAAATATATATATAATAAGAATATTAATAATGAATATATGTTATAATTATAGTCCTCATCAATAGAAACAGATGAATAAGAATAATCAAATAACATCTAATACATGAGCATAAATAATAGTTGTTTCATATCCTACATGATGACCTGATGTTGAGTGATAATTTCTAATTCTTCAATAACATACACCTAACATTGCTGCTAACATTACCATATGCATAAAGTGTAATCCTGTACCTGCATAGAATACTGAACCATATACTCCATCTGAGATAGTGAACATAGCATTAGTATATTCTACATATTGACATGATACAAAAATTACTACTAATCAGAATGTTACACCTAAACCTCTTAATGCTCTTTTTCTATCACCTGAGATTAATGCATGATGACTATATGTTACAGTTGCACCTGATGATAATAAGATAATTGTATTTAATAATGGTAATTCAGTTGGTTGTACTGCTTGAATACCTACTGGTGGTCATACACCTCCTAATAGAATATCTGGATTCATTGCTGAATGGAAGTAAGCTCAGAATAATCCTGAGAATACTAATACTTCTGTAAATACAAATAATAAGAATCCCATATTTAATCCTTTTCTTACTGCCATTGTATGATTTCCTAAATATGTTCCTTCTGCTACCATATCTCTAAATCATAAAATACTACTACTTAATAACATTAATAAACCTAAGTATACAAAATACATATGACCAATATAACCATGCATTGTTAATGCTAATGACATCATTAATCCTAATAATGATAATGATACCATTAATGGTCATGGTGATGGCATTACTACATGAAATGGAAATTGTTGATATTTACTTCTTTCTAAATGTGTCATCCCTTCTTCTCTCTCTCTCCTTAATATAGTTCCCTCTCTATATTCTTCTCTCTACTCTTTATCTCTTCTATTTATATCTCTTTATTACTTTATATAACTTATTATTAGTTAATTAGTTAGTTAGAAAATATAGGACTTGAACCTATAACCTTTTGTGTGTAAAACAAACGCTCTACCAATTAAGCTAATCTTCTCACTTTTAATTCTTTCTTATTAGAATATTTATTGTACAATATTAGTTGTACTAGTTATATTAATAATATTTATAACTAATATTAGTTGTACTAGTTATAGTAGTTATAGTTATAATATTTATTGTACTAATATTAGTTGTACTAGTTATAGTCGTTATAGTTATAATATTTATTGTACTAATATTAGTTGTACTCGTTATAGTAGTTATAATATTAGTTGTACTAGTATTTGTTATAGTAGTTATAGTATTAGTATTAGTTGTACTAGTATTAGTTATAGTAATACTAATATTACTTGTACTAGTATTAATCGTATTATTATATATAGTATTAGTATAAATAATATTATTATTATTATTTTATTATTAATTATAGTATTAGTATTAATATTAATAGTATTAGTATTAGTATTATTAGTATTATTAGTAGTAGTATTATTATTAATTATAGTATTAGTATTAATAATTATAGTAATAATTAATAATTAGGAGATGAAGAGAATCGAACTCTTAATACCAAGATCTGCAATCCTATAGTTTAACCATAAACAACACCTCCTTTCTACACTTTATCTATCCCTCTATCACTCTCCCTATTTTATTTATACTTTATTCTCCATCCTTATCCTCATTTAACCTCTATCCTTATCATTTATAATATCCTTAGATAATCTATCATCTTTTATTTACTTCATTTACCCTTAATCTTTTATACATTTTATTGATTAATTAATAATCTTTAATCTTTATATTACTCATTAATTAATTATCTATCCTTTATACATAATTATTCATATAATTATAATTATATTATAACCCTTAATCTACTCTTCTATCTATTTACTCTTCTCTCCTTTATCTCCTTAATTAATTATTATCTCTACCCCTATTCTCTCCTTTATTACTTATTAACTAATTAATTAATTATTATTAGTTATTAGTTAGTTAGTTAGTTAATTATATTATTTACATTCTCTTCTCTATCTTCTTACTTTATAAGTGATTAATTATTAATTATATATTATTTAGTATAGAGAAAGATTAGTAAATATAATTTAATTGGTAAAATGTATGTTTTTAGGTATATACTTTCTAAGTTCAAATCTTAGTATTTACATTCTCTATTTACACACCCATTTATAATATTAATATATTAACTATCATATTATATAGGATATATATATATATATATATACATTATATTATATAATATATTAAGTTAATATTAATATTAATATTAGTTAATACTTATTCATTAATAATGAATATGGATTAGTTAATTGGTTAATTAGTTTATTATTTATTCTTTAGAGGATTATATAATGAATATGGATTAGTTAATTGGTTAATTAGTTTATTATTTATTAATAGGATTATATATGAATTAGTAATTAGTCATTAGAAGGATTATCTAAATGAGTAAGTAAGTAAGTTAGTTATTAAAAGTATTCATATTATGAATATTTATTATTAATTAGTAAGTTATTAGTTATTAGGTCTATTATCTAATTAATATTTATTAATTAGTTAGTAAGTTATTAGTTAGTTAGTTAGTTAGTAAATAGGTTATTAATAATAGTTATTAATAATTAGTAAGAGGTTTATTAATTAATTAATGAGTAAGTTAATTAGTTAGTTAGTAAGTAAGTAACTAAATATAGATATAATATTAATAATAATAATAATAATATATAATATTAATAAGGGTTAGGTTAGGTTAGGTTAGGTTAGGTTAGGTTAGGTTAGGTTAGATTAGGTTAGGTTAGGTTAAGAATAAGATTGCCTTTAATGAGAATCGAACTACATGTAAATAAATCTTCAGTTTATCGCTTTACCACTAAGCTATAAAAGCTTTATCCTTTATCTCTTATAACCCTTACTTCCTCCTCTTTATCTTAAGATAAAGATATTAATCATACCTTATTACCTTTATAATATTATACATCTATTATTATATTTATATTTAACTATATTAGTCATATATAATTATAACTAATAATAATTATTATCTCTATAACTAATATTAATCATATAATAATTATTATCTATAACTAATATTATAGGTCATATATAATATATATATATATATATATAATAATATGTAACTATATAGGTCATATCTAATAATAGATAGATAGATAATAATATGTAACTATATAGGTCATATATAATAATAGATAGATAGATAATAATATGTAACTATATTGATCATATCTAATATATATTAGATAATATCTAACTATATTGGTCATATAATAATAATAATAATATGTAATTATATTGGTCATATATAATAATATTTAACTATATTAGTCATATATAATAATAATAATAATAATAATAATAATAATATTTAATTATATTGGTCATTTATAATAATATTATATTTATAGGTCATATATAATATTATATGATAATTATAATAATAATAATAATAATAATTGAATAATAATAATAATAATATGTAACTATTTAGATCATATATAATAATAATAATATTTAACTATATTAGCCATATATAATAATAATAATAATATTTAATAACTATATAGGTCATATATAATATTTAACTATATAGATCATATAGAATAATAATTGAATATATAACTATATAGGTCATATAGGATAATAATAATAATAATGATAATATAAAACTAATCTTTATTAGTTAGTTAGTTAGTTAGTTATTAGTTAGTTATTAGTTAATAATTTATAGATTATTATCTTTATACTTTCTTACTCAGAGGTGAGGTTAGGTTAGGTTATTCTAGTTCTTACTCAGAGAAGAGGAATTTATTGGTTATTCTAGTTTAATTTCTAGTCTTAAGGTTGGTTTAGTCACTCGGTTGGTTCCTGAATAATTATTCATTATTCTCTTCTTCATTATCTAGTTACTCGGTTGATTATTCTCTAATCTAGTTACTTGATTAGTTACTTACTTAGTTATTACTCCCTTAGTTAAAATAAGATAATTATCTAGTTACTTGATTAGTTACTTAGTTAGTTAGTTATTACTCCCTTTGATAAAATAAGATAATAATCTAGTTACTTGGTTAATTACTTATTACTCCTTTATTCTCTCTATTAGTTAATGATTATATTAGATTAGATTAGATTAGATTAGATTAGATTAGAGATTGTATCTAGAGTTTAGTTACTTGATTGGTTAAATTAACTCGGTTAGTTATATCGGTTAATTAGTTAAGTTATATCGGTTAATTAGTTAAGTATCTAGAGTTTACTTAGAGGTGTATCTAGTTACTTAATTAGTTACTTACTTAATTAATCGGTTCTTCTCTCTTTCATTATCTAAGGTTGATTCTTCATTATACTCTCATTAATCATTCCTTCTCTCCCTTTATCCTTACTTCTTTATTATACTCTCATTAATTATCCCTTTCTTAGAGATTATTAATTATTCTCCCCCATTTAGAGGAGAAGTTACTTTATTATACTCTCATTAATTATCTCTTTCTTAGAGATTATTAATTATTCTCCCCCATTTAGAGGAGAGGTTGATTCTTCATTATATTCTCTCTGTACATAGAGAACAGATTCTTCCTTATTTATTCTTCTCTCATTAATTCTCTCTTTATTAATGATTTATTATTATTATTAGTTAAGTATCTACTACTTACTTTATTACTTAGAGGTTTATCTTATTACTCGGTTAATTAGTTACTTACTCACTCACTCACTCTCTTAGTGATTAGTTAGTTACTTCATCTAGTTACTCGGTTAATTACTTAATTACTTACTCACTAACTATCTTAGTGATTAGTTAGTTACTTCATCTAGTTACTCGGTTAATTACTTACTTACTTAGTCACTCGATTCATTCATCTAATTATTCGGTTTAGAGGTAGTTAAGGTTCTAATTCCTTAATTAAAGATTCATCTTTCAATTCAAGGTTAGTCACTCGGTTCATACTTAGTCACTCGGTTCTTACTTAGTCACTCGGTTCTTACTTAGTCACTCGGTTCATTCATCTCTTTATTAAAGGGGTTAGTCACTCCATTCATCTCATTCTTAGTCTCTCCCTTCATTCTTAGTCACTCGGTTTATTCATCTCATTCTTAGTCACTCGGTTCTACTCCCAAGATTCAAGGTTCTTCTCTCTATTCTATAATCGGTTCTAATTACTCGGTTAGTTCTTCATTCCTCACTCGATTCTTCATTCTATTTTAAAGGTTCATCCTTCTATCTTAATCACTCGGTTATTAATTCTCTCGGGGTTATCAATTAGTCGATTCTACTCCGTTATTGAGGTTCTAGTCGTTATCAGAGGTTCTACTCGGTTCATACTTTACTTAGTTCTCTCGGTTCTAGTCGTTATCCGTTCTAGTCTCTCGGTTATCCGTTAGTTAAAGGTTCTAGTCTCTCGATTATACATCCGTTAAAGGTTCTAATTACATGGTTATCAGTCTTTCGGTTCTAGCCTCTCGGTTATCTGTTAAAGGTTAGTTAGTTAGTTAGTTCATCATTCTAGATTAGAGGTTATTAATTCTAGTTATTCGGTTTACATTAATGATTATAGGTTATACATTAATGATTATAGGTTATTCCTTAATTCTCTCGGTTAAAGGTCCTTTCTCTCAATTAGTCACTCGGTTATCCCTTAGTTAAAGGTTATCTCTTTATCACTCGGTTATCTCCGTTATAGAGGTTATCTCCGTTATCTCGGTTATCTCTTAATAGGTTATAGAGGTTATCTCTTTATCACTCGGTTATCTGCTAAAGGTTATAGAGGTTATCTATTAGTCACTCGGTTATTGCCTCTCGGTTATTGAGGTTATCTCGGTTATCACTCGGTTATCCCTTAGTTAAAGGTTATCTCTTTATCACTCGGTTATCTGCTAAAGGTTATCTGTTAAAGGTTATTGCCTCTCGGTTATCACTCGGTTATCCCTTAGTTAAAGGTTATCTCTTAGTTAAAGGTTCTACTCGGTTATACTTTACTTAAAGGTTATAGTCTCTCGGTTACTTCATCATTCTCTCTCAGTCACTCGGTTAATTCATCTATTAGATTAGATTAGATTAGAGGTTATTCATTCTAGTCTCTCAATTGGTTCTTCATTAGTCTTGAGGTTGGTTCTTCATTCTAGAAGTTAGTTCTTCATTCTAGATTAGTCTTGAGGTTGGTTCTTCATTAATGATTCAAGGTTCTTCATTAATTATTAAAGGTTATACATTAGTCTTGAGGTTAATCCATTAAAGGTTATACATTAGTCTTGAGGTTAATCTATTAAAGGTTATACATTAGTCTTGAGGTTAATCGTCCTAGATTAAAGGTTATAGATTCTAGATTAAAGGTTATTGAGGTTCTAGATCTTAGAGGTTCTAGGTTATTGATTAAAGGTTCTAGTATTAACTACTTAGAGGTTTAGTCATAGAAAATTAGAGCTTAGAAATTTCATCCTAAATTCATTCTATACTTATTACTTACTTATATATTTATAACCCATACCTATTAATAAATTAATTAATAAATTAATTAATCTTTTTCTTACTACCTATTCATAATTAATTAATTAATCTTATTCTTACTATTTACCTAATAATATCATTATTATTACTAAAATAATAATACCTATTCTTATCATTATTATTCATATTATTATTACTTTATACCTATTATATAGATATATTATTATTAGTTATTAGTTATTAGTTATTATTATTACTTTATACCTATTATATAGATATATTATTATTATTTATTAATTATTATTATTATTATTACTTTATACCTATTATATAGATATATTATTATTATTATTAGTTATTATTACTTTATACTCATTATACAATATTAATATTATTACTATTATACCCTTTATATCATTAGATTATTATTATTATTCTTATTAGTAATAATTATTATTTCTATTATACATATATTATTATTATTATTATTATTAGTTAGTTAGTTAGTTAGTAATTATTAGTTATTATTATTTGATTATTATCATTATTATTATTAGTATTATTATTACTATATATATATATTATATATTAGCTTTATAGAGATAATAATAATTATTATTATTATTAGGTAACTATTAAGTAATTATTATTAAGTAATTATTACTATATTATATTCTATTATATATTAGTATTATTAGTATTACTATTATACTTATTATTATATTAATATTATTATTAGTATTACTATTATACTTATTATTATATTAGTATTATTATTAGTATTAGTATTATTATTATTATTATTACTATTATACATATATTATTGTTATATTAGTATTATTAGTATAATTAGTATTATTATTCTTATTATTAGATTAGATTATTATTAGTATTACTATTATACATATATTATTATTATTTATATTATTATTAGTTATTATTATTATTATTATTACTATATATATATATATTAGCTTTATTACTATAATTATTATTATTATTAGTTATTATTATTAGTTATTATTATTAGTTATTATTATTATTAGTTAATATTATCATTATTATTATAATTATTATTATTAGATTATTATTAATTATTATTATTATTATTATATTATATCTATTATATTATTATTATTATATTATATTATACCTATTATATTATATTATATTATATATATTATTATATTATATTATATATATTATCATAATATTATAATATATTCTATCATATTATATTATATATTATTATTACTATTATACCTATTCTATGATTATTATAGATTATTATATATATATATTATACCTATTATTATATTATATCTTATTATTATATTATACCTATTATATTATATCTTATTATTATTCTATTAGATCTATTATTATTATTATTATTTATACCTTATTAATATATTATATCTATTATTATTATACTTATTATTAGATTATTATTATTATTATTAAGATTATAACTAGGGTTAGGTTAGGGGGGAATATTGTTAAGAATATTAATATTATTAATTAATGATTAGTAGTAGTAGTAGGTGGGGTGGGGGAATATTAAATATAATTTAATTTAACTTTAATATTATATTTACCATCTTTATTAATATTAAATAGATTAGATACATAATGATTATTAGGTAAGTAATTATATTTATAATATTTATTAACATTATTCTTTAATGTACCATTCATAATACTTAATTTAACACTTCTTTGATTAGTCTTATTTAATTTACCTTTCAATCTAATTGATCATCCCATTAAATATCTATATCTCATTAATTCTATCATATCATTTATATTATCTTTATTATCCATATTAGATAATGTATTAATATTATTATTATTATTATTTAATTTATTATTATTCATTACTAAATTTATAAAATTATTATTATTAATGGGTAAGAAATTATTAATTAAATTTAAATATTCTCTAATTAGTGTATCAATATTAGATTTATTATTAAATGTTACTAGTTGATTATTTAAATCAATATTATTACTCATTAATAATTTAATATAATCACTCATAATATTATTATTCATATATACATATGTTACCTTAATTGGTTGAATAATAACTTCTTTATTATAATAATAACTTAAAATATTACTTAATCTATTCATATTATTTATTAATCTTAACATTATATTACTATATACATTATTATTATTATTATCTATATTATAATAGTAATATTTAATATATAATTTATTTATACTATGATTAAATTGAATTTTACTGATTAATACTTTATTTATTCTCATATTTATCATTTTTCTTAATAAATTCTCTACTAATTTATCATTAATTATTAATAATCTATTATTATTTTTATTAAAATTATACATATTTAATTGTCAATTATTATCCTTCATATTTAATAATTCACTTCTATTATTATTAATATTATTTCATTTATTTCTTAATAATAAATTATTATTTAATAACATATTCTTTAATGTTATATCCCTCATATCCTTATTTAATAATTTATTATTGATTAATAATTTCATTATATTTAATCTCATCTCTTCTTCTTCTCTTCTATCCTTCTTATTTATCCTTATTATCTATTTATTATTATTATTATCTTTATTAATCATATTATTATTTATTATTAATTTATAGATAATGAAGGTATTAATAATGGATATATCTAGATTAATTAATTAATAATTAAATAATTAGATATTTATATTTACCTGTAGAAGGAATTGAACCTATCATTGTTTGTTTATGAGACAAATGTTTTAACCGTTAAACTATACAAGTTATTTCCTACCTTTATTAGTATTAATATTAATATTAATATTAGTATTAGTATTAGAAAAAGAATTAATTATTTATTAATTACTTATAACTTATTATTTATTATCTACTTATTACTCATTTTAACTAATAACTAATAACCTCTTTATTATTAATAACTAATAACTAATAACCTCTTTATTATTAATAACTAATAACTAATAACCTCTTTATTATTAATAATAATTATAACTAATAACCTCTTTATTATTAATTATTATTAATAACTATACCTAATAACTAATTGATTACTTAATATTACTCATTATAATAATTACTAATAATTACTTAACTAATTGATTACTTAATATTATTCATTATAAATAATAATAATAATTACTAATAATTACTTAACTAATGATTACTTAAGATTATTTATTATTATACTTTACTAATCATTATTAATAATTACTAATGATTATTATTAAGAATATCTAATATATAATTATTATTATCATAATTTATAAGATTAATTAATTAATTAATTAACTATAAAGATAAGATTAGATTATATTAGATTATATTAGATTATATTAGATTATATTAGATTATATTAGATTATATTAGATTGAGGGTAAATGGGATTAATATGAATATTAATTATATGATAATTAATACTTATTAACTATTATAGGAATAATAAGATGAATGAAACCATTAAACAGAATAAACCTGTAGCTTCTGATAATGCCATTCCTAAAATAGTATATGAGAATAATTGATCTTTTAATGATGGATTTCTTGATACACCGTTAATTAATGCACCAAAGATAATTGCAATTCCAATACCTGCTCCTAATAATCCAATTAGTGCAATTCCTGCTCCAATATATTTAGCTGCCATTACTAATTGCATCTTCTTCTTTCTTAGTCTTTAACTCCCTAAGTTATTATCTCTAATTCTTACCCCTTTACTCTTTATCCTTATCTCTCCTCTTCTCTATAATTCTTCCTTATAACCTAAAGTATTACTTATTATCTATCTCTCTCATCATAAAGGATCAAAAAGGTACAGAAAGGTACTGAAAGGTACTAATCTGAGAGTATCAGAATGGTACTCATCTGAGAAGTAATAGAGAGGTTATAGAGAGGTTATAGAGAGGTTATAGAGAGGTTATAGAGAGGTACTCTTTATTATTTATTATTATCCCCCCTCTACTCTTTAGATTATTATCATAATATTTATATTATTACCTGGCAGGTATTATTCTTCTACTCTTTAGATTATTATTATTATTATTATTTATATTCATATTATTACCTTATTATTCTTATTATATTCATATTATTATTATTATCTTTATAACCTTTATTAGTTATATTATTATTACCTTTATACTAGTAGTAGTAATAGTATTATTATTATTATTATTAACTGACAGGCATTATCTTTATTATTACTATTATAATTATTATTAGATTATACTTATTATTACTCTTATCAGTGTGTGTGTGTATAATATTTATAATCATTATTACCTGGCAGGTATTATTATCTTTATACTCATTATTATTATAATTATTATTATCATTATATTTATTATTATTATTACCTTTATCTTATTAATATTATTATTATCTAGGTATTAGATAATTATTATCATTATCTTTATTATTATTATTATTACCTTTATCTTATTAATATTATTATTATTAGATAATTATTAGATTAAATTATCTTTATTATTAGATAGATTATTATCATTATTAAGATTATTATCTTTATTATGAGATAGATTATTATTATCTTTATTATGAGATAGATTATTATCTTTATACCTTTATCTTGATTATTATCTTTAATATGAGATAGATTATTATCATTATCTTATTATCATTATCTTTATAACCTTTATTAATTATTATTAGATAGATTATTATCTTTATAACCTTTATAGTTATATTCTTATTAAATAATATTATTATCTTTATAACCTTTATAGTTGTATTATTATTATTAGTTATTAAATAGATTATTATTATTATTATCTTTATCTTTAACATTATTATCTTCATTATTATTTATTCTCATTATCTTTATTAGTTATTATTATTATTATTATTATTCTTAGTTATTACTAATATTATTATTTATTATTAGTTATTATTATCTTATTATTAGTTATTATTATTAATTATTATTTTATTATTATTATTATTAAACTTATTAACATACCTCATATTATAATGATAATATATAATTATTAATATATTAATATTATTATTAGATAGTTAAGATATGGAATAAAGAGTAATAAAGGGGGTGTAAATGTAAGAATATTAATAAGTAGGTGATTAATTATTGTTCATTTAATCATTCTAAGAATTTAGGTAAAGATACTGCTTCAATTTTAATTGGCATTTGAGCATGACCTACACCACATAATTCTGAACACATACCATAGAATACACCTTCTCTTTGAATTAATGCTGATACTTGATTTAATCTTCCTGGTGTACCATCTACTTTAATTCCTAAACTTGGAATTGCAAAGTCATGAATTACATCTGCTGCTGTTACTACAAATCTAATATGAGTATCTACTGGTACTACTACTGATAGATCTGTATCTAATAATCTTAATTGACCTTCTTCTAATAATGAATCTGGAATTACATATGATTCAAATTCAATTGTTTCTCCACTATCATTAATGAAATCTGAGTATTCATATTTTCAATATCATTGATATCCAATTACTTTAATTGTCATTGCTGGTGAAATTACTTCATCACATAAATATAATAAAATGAATGAAGGGAATGCAATTGTTAATAAAATTACTGCTGGGAAAATTGTTCATACAATTTCAATTAATTGTCCATGTCTAATATATTTATATGGTAATGGATTTCTTGAATAATTTCTTAGAATTGTAAATAACATTCATGTTACTAATCCTAAAATAATACATAAGTAAAACATAATATTATCATGTAATTCCATAATTCCTTCCTGATTTGGTGTTGCTGAATCTTGGAAATATAATGCATATGGTGTTGGTACATCATTACTAATCATTGTTAACATATTCATTAAATATCACATACTCTCTCTCTCTTCTTTAAACCTCTTTGTTTATTTACCTCCTCCCTTTTATCCTCACTCTCTTACTCACACACACATACACATACACACACTTACACACACACACTCTACTCTCTTTATTACTCTTTACCTCTCTCTTCACTTTACACTACTCTCTTTATTAATACTCTTTACCTCTCTATTCACTTTACACTCCTCTCATTATTATTCTTCTTACTCTTCACCTACACATCTCTCATCCTTATTATTTCTCTTACTCTTCACTTTACACTACTCTCCTTATTAATACTCTTAATTATACCTTTCTCTCATTATTATTATTATTACTCTTAATACTTATTACTTCTTTACTCTTTATTATCCTTTATATCTTTATATTATTATTTATTATTTATTATTATATTATTTACTTAATAACTAGGGGTATAAAGAATATAATTAGGGTACGGGGGTATCTCAATAGGCTATCGCCTATATCGAAGAGGGCTACCCCCCTATTTATATTATTAAATATAGGTACTAATATTAGTATTAATTATATTATTAAATATAGGTACTAATATTAGTATTAATTATATTATATATAGGTATTATAATATATAGATATATATCCTATATTATACATATATATATATACTATACCTATTATATAATCTATATTATTATACATATAGTATTATATGTATATTATAAATATCTAATATATTAGATATATGATTAAGTATATAGGTACTATTATAATATATAATGAATAATCTATATCATAATAGATATATAGATATGTATACTATAACTAATATAGTATAATAATAATAATAATAAGAATATAATAATAATAATCTATATCATTACTAATATAGGTACTAGATATAATAAGTATATAATCTATATCTTTATACATAGAGGAATAATAATAATAATAATTGAATAATAATAATAGATAGATATATATAATATTCATACCATTATAGGTCCTATTATAATATATGATAATAATGAATCTAAACCTCATTAAACATATATGTACTATTATAATATATGATAATAATCAATACGATTATACCAATAGATAGATAGATAGATAGATAGATAGATAGATAGATAGATAGATAGATAGATAGATAGATAGATAGATAGATAGATACTATTAGAATCTATAATAATCAATCTAAACCTCATTAGAGGTATAGATACTATTATAATAATATAATAATCAATATTATTAAATATAGATACTAATATATAAAATATATTATATATTAATATAGGTACTAATATATAAATTATATTATAATAAATATAGGTACTAATATTAGTATAAAATATATTATAATAAATATAGGTACTATAATATAAATATATAAATCATTACCAATCATTAAGTATATAGGTACCATTTATGACTAATAAATGATAATAATCAATATAATTAAACATAAATACTATTATAATATATATATAATAATCTATATAATAGATTATAGAAGGATATAGGTACTAAACTAATAGATAGAAAAATAATAATAATTTATACCATTATTATAGTACATATAGATATATGTATTATATATAATATAATCAATACCATTATTAAACATAAGGGACTATTATTATTATTAGTAATATATAATAGATAATAGATAATAATCTATACCCTTATTATATCCTATAGATACTAATACTAATATATAATTAATACTATTATACATAGTAATAGGTACTATATTATATCCTATATTATTATACATATGAATACTATAATATAACCTATATTATTATACATATGGATACTATAATTAATATAGGATTATAATCAATATAATTATACGTATAGGTAGGTACTAAATTAATAGATAATAATAATAATAATAATAATAATCTATACCATTATTAGTACATATAGATACTATATATAATATTGATAATAATCTATACCATTATTAGTACATATAGATACTATATAATATAGATAATAATCTATACCATTATTAGTACATATAGATACTATTAATAATAATAATAATAATATATAATAATCTATATCACTATATATATATACGTATAGGTAGGTACTATAACTAAGATATAATAATAATAATCAATATAATAATACATATGGTACTATAACTAAGATATAGGAATCTATCTATTAATACCATTATATGGATGGATGGAGAGACTATTACTCAATAATAATAATATATAATAATCTATACCTATAATACCAATAGGGACTATTAATATAATAATAATAATCTATCTATACTATTAGATAATATATGGATGAACTATGACTTATTTAGAATCAATAATTTATACCTTTATAAATGGATGGAGGGGTTATAATTCATTAATAAGAATCTAATCGAGTAGTAGAAACCTATATAGATGGAGGGAGGGGTTATAACGAATATTGATAATAATCTATACCTTTATAGATGAGATGGAGGGACTCATTTATAATTATCTATATATAACATTACTCATTGATGGGGGGGATTATTAGATTATAACTTATCTATATCATTAATTAATTAATTAATCCCTCATGAATAGAATAGAATAGAATAGAATAGAATAGAAGTGGTGGGATGGGGATTATAACTTATTAATCACTCATTAAGGAGTTATTATTATTACCTATTAATATCATAACTAATATAGGGAGTTATAACCTATATCTAATTACCTCTTAATATCATTACTAATATAATATAATATAATATAATATAATATAATATAATATAGGGAGTTATAACATATATCTAATTACCTCTTAATATCATAACTAATATAATATAATATAATATAGGGAGTTATTAGTTATTATTTATTATTATCTATTAATATCATTACTCATGGTTATGAATTATTATTTATTATTATTATCTATTAATATCTAATTAAGTGATGGGGTGAGGGGGTTATTATTATCTATTAATATCATTACTCATGGTTATGAGTTATTAGTTATTATTTATTATTACCTATTTATATACTCATTTATGGTTATGAGTTATTATTTATTAGTTATTAGTTATTAATTATTATTATTATCTATTGATATCTAATTAAGTGATGGGGTAAGGGGTTATAGATTATTAGTTATTATTATCTATTTATATTCATTACTCATTAAGGTTACGTTAGGTAAGGTTAGGTAAGGGAAGTGGGGATTATCTATTGATTATTACCTATTTATATTTATGAATATTATTAAAGGGAGACCTACTCTTTATCTCTTTATATTTACTAATTATTATTATTATTATTAGTAGGGGATGATAATCATCTATTAATTATATCTCTTTATATTTATCTCTTATTGGGGAAGGGAAGGGAAGGGAAGGGAGATCATCTATTAATTAATTAATTATTATACCTTTATCTATCCATTATTGGGAGGGGGATAGACCACCTATATATTATTATTATTTACTCTCCTATCATTAAAGATAGACCACCTATAGATAGATTATTACCTATTCTAATCTTCTTATTATTAGGTAAGGGTTCCTGCCGGGTATACCTATAGATAGATTATTATTATTATTATTACCGACAGGATTTATATCTTCTTTAGAGATAAAGCGAGGGGAATGATTAAGATAGTGGTAAAGGTTATTAAGATAGAATGATTAAGATAGAGGGTATGATAAAGTAGAGTAGAGTAGAGGTTATGATTATAATTATCATAATGATAGAGATTATGATAGAGTAGTTACTTGGTTATGATAGTCTTTCGGTTATGATTAAGCGAGGGGAATCATAAAGATAGAGGTTATGATAAAGTAGTTACTTGGTTATGATATCTTAGTTACTTGATTATGATTATCTTAGAGTTAGAGGTTATAACTATGATAAAGGTTATAATTAGTTATTTGATAGTCATAAGGATTGAAGTAAGTAAGGGTTTAAGTAGTCTTTCGGTTCCTATTGTTACTCTATTCTAAATATTCAGATTCTAGTTCTTCAGATTCTCTAGTTCTTCAAATTCTAGTTATTCTTCTAGTTCTTCATATTCTTGTTATTCATATTCTAGTTATTCATATTCTAGTTCTTCATATTCTAGTTATTCATATTCTAGTTATTCATATTCTAATTATTGAGGTTATAATTACTTGGTTAGTTATTCGGTTCTAGTCACTCGATTCAGATTCTAGTTCTTCAAATTCTAGTTCTTCATATTCTAGTTCCTATTAAGGTTATAATTACTTGGTTATATCGGTTCCTATTAAGGTTAAGGTTATAGTTACTTGGTTATAGAGATTCCTATTAAGGTTATCTTTCGGTTACTCGGTTCATATAAAGGTTCCTATTAAGGTTAAGGTTAAGGTTCATATAAAGGTTCCTTTTAAGGTTAAGGTTCATATAAAGGTTCCTTTTAAGGTTAAGGTTCATATAAAGGTTCCTATTAGGTTGTTATTCAGTTCTAGATCTTCAAATTCTAGTTACTTAGTTAAGGTTCTAATTATTTGGTTATACCGGTTAAGGTTATGATTAAGGTTATGGTTAAGGTTTAGGTTATGGTTTAGGTTATGGTTGTTATTAGGTTTTAATAATGGTAATGGTTATAATAATCTTAATTACTTGTAGTCTTTCGGTTATGAGGTTAAGGTTGAGGTTAAGATTATGATTATAACCTATCTATCATTATTATTACTTATATATATATACCCTCCTTGGGTAAATATCTATAGATTATATTATTACCTATATATTTATATATATATATATCTACTTATTAGGTAAGTAAGTAAGTAAGTAAGTAAGTAAGTAAGTAGATATACCTATTAATATTATTATTACCGACAGGACCTACTTATTAATATCTTTATATTATACTACCTATATGTATGTATGTATGTATAATACCTATTTATACTTACTATTTATTTATCATCTATTATTATTATTAGTTATTAGTTATTAGTTATTAGTTATATAATAATAATAATTGAATAATAATAATAATAATTGAATAAGAATAATTGAATAATAATAATTATAATTGAATAAGTATAATTGAATAATAATAATATATAATAATTGTATAATAATAATTGAATAAGAATAATTGAATAATGGGTATAATAAGGGTAGGGTAGGGGTAAGGATAAGGATAAGGGTAATGGTAATGGTAATGATAATGGTTATAATAATGGTAATGGTAATGATAATGGTACTATGGTAAGATAAGGTAAAGGGTTAAGTATAATAAGGGGTAAGGTTAAGGATAATGGTAATGAGAAATAAATGTTAAGATTAAGGGTTATAATATTAAGATTAAGGATAATGCAAGGGGAAGATTATGGGTTATGCGAGGGGAAGGTTAAGGATTATAATATAATAATAATAATAATAATAATAATAATTATAATAATTAATAATTATAATGCAAGGGGAAGATTAAGGTTAATGGTAAGAATAAATATTAGGATAAGGGTTATAATTAGGTTATTATTGAATAAGATTAATATTAAGATTAAGATTAAGATTAAGATTAATGTTAATAATAATAATAATAATAATATTAAAGTTAAGGTTAAGGTTAATAATAATAATAATGCAAGGGGAATATTAATAATGATAATGATTATTATTAGGATTATAGTAATAATTATAATATTGATTATTATTTAATTATGATTATAATAATGGTAATGATTATTATTAAGGTTAATATTAAAGTTTAGGTTAAGGTTAAATGATAATATTAAGGTTAATAATAAATAATAATAATTATATTGGTTATGTTTATAATGATATAATAATTATCATTATGGTTATGATTATGGTAATAGTTATGATTATAACTATTGTAATGATTATGATTATGTTATTATTATTATGATTATTATGATTATAATTATATTATTATTATGATTATCATTAGGTTAGATTAGATTAGGTAATATTAAAATTAGGTTAGATTAAGGTTAATAATAATAATTATAATAGTTATGATTATGAAGATAGATTGATTATTATTTGATTATGATTATGGTCATAGTAATGATTATGTTTATGATTATTGTAATGATTATTATTATGATTATGGTTATGATTATGTTATGGTAATATTAAGATTAGGTAATATTAAGGTTAAGATTTAATTTAAGGTTAATAATAATAATAATAATAATTGAATAATTATAATTGAATAATAAGTAATAATAATTATAATTATAATAATAATAATAATAAGGATTATAGTTATGGTAAGGTAAGGTAAGGGTTAGAAGTAATAATATTAATAAGTATAATAATAATAATAATAATAATAATTGAATAATAATAATAGTTATAATTATGATACCTACCGGGTAAGGGTTATAAATAATAATGATAATAGATATATAATAATAATAATAATAATAATGATAATGGTAAGGTGAGGGGTTAAGAAGTAATAATAATAATAATAATATTAATAAATATAATAATATTTATAATAATAATAATAATAATAATAATAATAATGGTAAGGTAAGGGGTTAAGTAGTAATGAGAGATAAAAGGATATATATAATAATAATAATTAAATAATAATAATTATAATTGAATAATAAGAAATAATAATAATATTATTAATTATAGTTAATAAAAAGTAATACCTAGATAATAGGAATATTATTATTAATAAGAAGTAATGAGAGAAGAGAAGTGAAGAGAAGTTATGATAGAGTTAATAAGTTATAGATAGTTAATATAATATCTAGATGAGATAAAGATTACGGATGGTGTAGGATTCGAACCTACGTAGTTTATACAACTAATGATAGCTCAAATATCACACTTTAAACCACTCAGTCAACCAACCTTTATTTAATTAATTAATTAATTATTATGAAACTAATAGGAATTGAACCTATATTGGTACCTTATCAAAATACTATTCTAACCAATTGAATTATAGTTTCTATTTTATTGATGGAGTTAATGAGAATTGAACTCATATCTATTGCATGCAACACAATTATTCTACCTATTTAACTATAACCCCTATTACGTTTTTAATAGGAATTGAACCCATATCATCTCATTAACAGTGAGAAGCTTTAACCATTAAGCTATAAAAACTTATTAATTAATTAAATTAATGAAGGGGATAGGAATTGAACCTATGAGGATATAAAATCATTGAGTTTACAGCTCAACTCCAACTACCAACATTGAAAACCCCTCCTCTTTCTTTAATCTCTTATATTATATTATATATTATTATTATTATCTATTATTACTCCTCCCCTTCTTATTCATTATTATCTCTCTTTATCTTATTATTAATTATTATTATTATTTAACTAATAATAGTTCTTAATTATTATCTTATTATTAATTATTATTATTATTTAACTAATAATAGTTCTTAATTATTATCTTATTATAATTATTATTAACTAATAATAATAGTTCTTAATTATTATCTTATTATTAATTATTATTAACTAATAATAGTTATTAATTATTATTTTATTATTATGTTATATTAGGGAATTGAACCCCAACTCTTTCGATTACAAAACGAACGCTTTACCAATTAAGCTAATATAACTTATTTACTTTACTCTACTCAAAACACTTATTCTTTCTTATCCTCTATCTTCATTTACTCTTCTTTCTTATCCTCCTTTACCCTGCTGGTATTATCACTTTATCACTTTATCACTTATTAGTTTATTATTGAATATTAATTGAATATTTATAATAATAATAATATGGTTAATAATAATATGATTATAATTGAAGAATAATAATAATAATATGATTATTATTAATAATAAGGTTATATATTGATTATACCGTTAGTTATAGTTATATCATTATTATTTATTATTTGATTATATTTAAGTTATTATTGAATTATAATTATAATAATAAGGTTATATATTGATTATACAGTTAATTATAGTTATTAGATTATTATTATTATTATTATTATTATTATTATTTGATTATTATTAATTATTAGATTATTATTTGATTATTAGTTATTATTATTTGATTATTATTATTTATTAGATTATTATTTAATTATTATTATTATTAAGTTAGAGTTATTAGGTTATTATTCTATTATTAGATTATATTAGATTAGATTAGATTATTATTATATATAATAAGATTATTATTATTATTATTATTTGATTATTATTATTAAGTAAGAGTTATTAGGTTATTCTATTATTAAATTATTATTAATATATAATCTAAGATTATTATATTATAGATTATTATTATTATTGAGTAAGAGTTCTAAGGTTATTATTCTATTATTAGATTATTAGATTATTATTATTATTATTATTATTATTATTATTATTGATTGATAATAATAAGATTATTATTATTATATTATTAAATTATTATTTGATTAGAGAGTTAGTTAGTTAGTTAGTTAGAGTTATTATATTATATATTCATTATAAAGTTAGAGTTATTATTATTTTATTAGTGAATTAGAGTTAGTTATTATTCATTATAATGTTAGAGTTATTATTATTTATTAGAGAATAAGAGTTAGTTAGTTAGTTATTATTATATATTCATTATAAAGTTAAAGTTATTATTATTTTATTAATGAATAAGAGTTATTATATTATATTATATTATATTATATTATAATATTCATTATAAAGTTAGAGTTATTATTATTTTATTAAATAGTTAGAGTTATTATTATTTAATTATTGAGTAATAGTTCTAAGGTTATATTATTATATAATTATAATCTATGAATAATAAGGTTATATTAGATTAGATTAGATAATAATTATAGATTATAGATAAATAATATAAATAATAGATTAGATATTAAATAGACAACTGATTAATTAGTATTATATTTATATATAAATATAACCTATATAGTAATTATAGTCTTTAATTATCAGATTATTATCGTCTTAAAACTACTTCATATTTTATATGTATTCAATATTTATTATTTATTAACTTAACTTCCCTACGGTGATTAATTATTAATTATAAAGAAATAAAGATAATATTATTATATAATAATAATAATAATATTATTAATTAATCAATAGGTACATCATAGGTTAATTCATTATGGTCCTTGCGTACTAATAATGAGATTTAATTAGATAATATTATACATAGTAGATAAAAACCATACTGATTCACATCGTATTTAACCCAACTCACGTTACCTTTTAATTGACGAACAGTCAAACCCTTCTTAGCTTCTACTACCAAGAGGTTAGGTAGAGTCGACATCGAGGTGGCAAACATAACTTACAATTTCTACTCTTTCGTTATATTACCCTGTTATCCCTAGCGTAACTTTTATCCGTTATCAATAACCCTTACAATCAGTCTTATTTGTTCATTATACCTTACTTACGTACTCGTTCCATATGTTCATGTCACAATCCTCGCATAGTTATACTATTATACTTCCTCTCTTGTTTTCCTTACAATCTTACTATACTTTCTCTTTTCTATTATCTAATATTATTATATTTTATAATAATAATATTATTTTTATAATTAATATACATAATATATATTTTATAATTATTAATAATTTTATAATATTATATATGGACTTTCTCAGATACTTTTGCTGAAAAGAACATCCCATTCAAACTACCTATTAGAGATTGTCTCTTTAATAAAGATTAGATATTAATATATTTATAATAAGTATCTCATTTATATATAACCTATTACTTAATATAGCTGAATATAAATAGATTAATATCGATCTATCTAATTATAGTTAAGCTGCATAGGGTCTTCTTGTCTTACTATGTATAAACGGCATCTTCACCGCTAATTCAATTTCACTTAGTTTAAGGATGAGACAGTTGTTGTATCATTACGTCATTCATGCACGATCATATTTAGTGACCAAGGTATTTCGCTACATTATAACCCTCATGATAAGGCTGCTATTTATCTAACTTTACTATATTATCTCTCAATAATATTTCTTATTTATTAAACATTGAGCAGAGTTCACACCTTATACTTCAATTTCTCATTTCTGCAAAGTGCTGTGTTTTTAGTAAACAGTTGTACAACTTTGTCCTTCATATATTCTCTATCTTCATATCTCTCTTTGCCGAGTTCCTTATCCTTAATTCTCTAATTCACCTTCATATCCTCTACTTGCATACCTGTGTCGGTCTTCATTACGGTATTCCTCTCCTTTTTCCTGATCAATATCCCTTTATTCTCATTATATTGATTTCCTACAAAAAGTTAGTTTCTCCCATCTCTTCTTAATATTCTATATTAATATTCTCTCTATTTCTAGTTTTCATTAGGGGCCGTACTTTTATTGATAAACCTTATGCTTTAGGTGAAAAGGCTTTAACCTTTTTCTCGTTACTCATGTCAGCATTCTCTATCTAATTCTTCATCTTTAACTTTTTTACTTTCATTAGATGTTCTATTACCATATTATTACTATTCTCTTCTAATAATAATATTTAGATATTCAGTTATTATTTTAAATTCGTATATTCTCTATCATTATATAATATTTATATATTATATATTATTAATATTTTATCAATCAGTGCATTGTTACATGTTCATTAAAAAATGGTTATTGTCAAACCCATTAACTGATTATTTTTTAATATTCTGATATTTTTCTTACTTAAATAATTATCCGAAACTTTATATCTTAATCTGGGCTGTTTCCCTCTCGATTATTTACCTTATCGCACATAATCTGACTCCTTACTTAATTAATTCTATATTCTGAGATTTAATATCATTAATAAAATCTTTATGATCTCCTAATTCTTATCTCTAAGTTCTATATTAATTGCTTTACCATACTTTATAATAATATTTATCATTATAATAATTAATTCTCATAAGGGCTATACTAATATATATTTCATAGAAAACCGGCTATCTGCAGATCAGATTTGTCTTTCACTTACTTACCTCAACTAATCAAATGATTTTGCAACATCAACTTGTTCGATCTCCTCATCTTGTCAAAGTAAGATCATCTGCTTTCAGGTCAATTAATATTAACTTACCTTAATATATTTTTACATATATATTTTCTTTCTCTTTCTATTTAATTCCTCACTTTGCTATTATTAATTACTTGCTGACCCATTATACAAAAGGTACATCATTAATATTCTCATATCTATGATTGCTTATGGAATAACCATTTCCTTACTTTCCCTCACGGTACTCTCTCGCTTATTAATAGTATTTAGTCTTAGAATTTGTTCATCCTTTCTTCTTACATTTTCACACGTAATACTTATTCTGACTCTATTACTTTCTCTCACCAATACTCATAATATCTCTGTTGATTTCCTTTCCTTAAGTTACTTAGATGTTTCAGTTCACTTAGTTTCTCCTCTTGATTTTCATCCTCGGTCTTAAAATTATCTCTAATTTCTTTGTAACCTTCCTATTAATAACCTATTATATACTCTTCTATATAATTATGTAATCCTTGATTATCCCTTTAATTCTATTTAATAAATATTTCAAATCTATTATTATTTCTTATACAAGAACAAAGAGAATCGAACTCCTATCAATTGATTTGAAGTCAATTATTTTACCATTAAACTATGTTCTTCTTTCTCTCTCATACTCTTATCCTCTCTCATTATCTTTCTTCCCCTCATCTTCATCTTCTTTATCTTCCTTCCACTTAAGTACTTTCTCTCTTCTTCATCTTCTTTATCTTCCTTCCACATTAATACTTTCTTACTCTCATCTTCATTATCTTTATCTTTCTTCCTTATTAGTACTTTCTCTCATCTTCTTTATCTTTCTTCCTTATTAGTACTTTCTCTCATCTTCTTTATCTTTATCTTCTTTATCTTTTTATTACCTTTATCATTTAATAATAATTATTATAATAATAACCCTTATCTCATTATCTCTTCCCCTCACTTTATCATTATTATCCTATTAATATCATTACCTTCTTAGTTCTATTATTATTCTTATTTATCATTATTATCTATACATTATTATTATCATTCTTAGTTCTATTATTATTCTTATTTATCTTTATTATCTATTCATTATTATTATCATTCTTTATTCTTATCTTCTTCGGCTGATACCCCTTCATTACCTTTATTCTTTATTATTCTTATTATTCTTATTATTATTAGATTATTATTTAATTATTATTATTCCACAGGTATCATTATTCTTATTATACTTATTAATTATTAATATTATCTTTATTATCTTTATTATTATTATTCTTTATAATTAATATTATTATTATTATCTTTATTATTTTATTATTATTATTTATATTTAATATTAATTATATTTATATAATTATTATTATTTAGATAATAAATAAATTATTAATAAGGTTATATTATGATTATTATTATTAATATTAATATTATTATGAATATGTTGAATATTAAAGATATTTATAAACCCACCACAGGTTCCCCTACGGTAACTGTATTTCAACTTCACATTAATCAATAATATTTCTTTAAATAATTAATTAATTATTAGATTATTATTAATATATTAATTATATTATTCTTTAGATTATATTATCTTTCAATGTGTGATGAGTAATTAGTGCGAAACAGTTAGTATATTCACCGTAACTTTCTTATTTACGTATTACTAGTAATTCTTCTTTCATATTATCGAATTTCAGATAATAATCCATACCTTCTATAATAGATAATTCTATTAACTTTTAAAATATTTTCTATTATTACTTCATTCTTCATTTAATTAATTTTATTCTTATTCTTTTATAGTATGTTTATAGCCCATATTATCTAGGTCATTATGATTTGTCTTCATTCCTTTTCATTATATTATTCTTAATATAATCTATATATAATTTATTTTATATATATGGAGTTTTGTTCGTTAATGAACTTAATCTAAAACTTTGCAGCACGAACTAAAGACAACAATGTAACACTTGTTTTAATATTATATTTATAATATTAATATTCAAAATATGGTAAGATTCTCGAGGATTATCGAATTAAATCACGTACTCCACTACTGTAGTCTGTAACCGTCTATTGTCTTGAGTTTCATTATTGCTAATATACTCTTCAGGTGGAATACTTTCATTTTCATTTATATATTATATATTTATTATAATATATTGTATTCATCGTTTACTACTAAAACTACACAGGTATCGAATCTGTTTTGCTACTTTAGTCTTCATCCCTCAATGTCAGTTAATATTTAATTAATACCTTCACACTTACCAGTCTTATAATTATCATCATTATTTCATCTTTACTATTATAATTCTTTAATTAATTTTATTAACTCTAATTTCTTTCATTCTACGGATTCTTTAAACCATTATGATTAATGCTCGCCTTCATTGTTTAACCGCAACTGCTGGCACAATTCTTGGTTAAGACTCTTCTATTATATTTAATATATATAAATTAATATATATATTATCTATAATCTTATTCTTAAGATAATTAATATCATTATTTTTATTATATATGGATTTTATTTTTAATCAATTTATTTATATTAATAATATTTAAATATCATCCTAATAAGTAACTAGATCAATCTTTCGATCATTGTCTAATATTCCCCACTGCTGTATCATATAGATATTGATTATATTTCAGAATCAACGTGATTGTTCTAACTTTCATTATCAATTATGGATCGTTGGCTAGGTTTAACTCTCTTAATCCTACTACCTAAACCATTATAGGCTTGACTATAAACAAATTATCTCTAATTCTTCTCATAACATTTAATTAATTCTATAGTTCTTTCTTCCTATTCTTACTCACGTCTTCACCACTTATTAATTCTTATTCCTCTAATTAACGTCTGATTTGCATGTGTTATGTCCTTATTTAGCATTTAATCTGAACCAACATCATGTTCTTTTCTCCTCTTTATTTCACTCTCTATATCTCTTCATATATTTCTTCCTTATATCCCTCTCCTCTCTCTCACTCTTTCTCACTATTTCTCTCTTTCTTTATTACTCACTCTCACTCTATTTCACTCTTATTCATTATTAATTATTATTATTCTCTTCTTAATGATATATCATACTTATTCATTCTTAATTATTATCACTAACTTACTCACTATATATCTCACTCATTCTTAATTATGAATTAATCACTCTATTTTACCACTTACTTTCTTAATTACTCTCATTCTCTTACTCTATCTATTACTCTTACTCTATTTATTACTCTCACTCCCTTACTCTTTAACTCTCTAAAGAATACTCATTTACTCTCTCTAACTCTTTATATCTTTCTTTATTACTCTTATCCTTTACTCTTTATCTCACTATTACTCTTACTCATTTACTCACTATGTCACTATTACTTTATTACTCTCTTATTTACTTACTCTATCTCACATCTTATTTACTCATTCTTATTACTCTTACTCATTTACTCTCTGAGTTACTTTCTATTTAACTCTTACTCTCACTTCCCCCTCTATTCACTATCATTTACTTATTTACTTACTCACTAATCCTTACTCACTCACTTACTCACCTATTCAATAAATACTCTCTACTATCTTCATACTTATCCTCTTATTCTCCCCCCTTCTCTATTTGATCCTCATCTTATCCTTACCCTTTCTCTCCTTTATTAGTAGAAGTAGAAGTAGAAGTAATAGTACAAGTAGAAGTAGAAGTAGAAGTAATAGTACAAGTAGAAGTAGAAGTAGAAGTACTAGTACAAATACAAGTAGAAGTAGAAGTACTAGTACAAATACAAGTAGAAGTAGAAGTACTAGTACAAATACAAGTAGAAGTAGAAGTACTAGTAGTAGAAGTAGTAGAAGTACAAGTAGTAGTACAAGTAGTAGTACAAGTAGTAGTAGAAGTACAAGTAGAAGTAATAGTAGAAGTAGAAGTAGAAGTAGAAGTAGAAGTACTAGTACATATACAAGTAGTAGTAATAGTAATAGTAGAAGTAGATAAAGAAGAAGAAGAAGAAGAATAATAAGAAGTGAATTACCCTTATGAGTCTTATTATATATATCCTATAATAATAATAATAATAATAATCAAATAATAATAATTGAATAATAACTAATAATAATAAGAGGTATAATATTATTAGATTATAATAATAATAATGGAATAATAATAATAATAGTAATAAGAATATAAAGCGAGGGGAGGTTAAAGAGAGGTGATAGAATAAAAATAAGAATATTAATAATTAGTTAACTAATAACTAGGATAGGGTTAATGTAAGTATAAACCATCTTTTAAATATGAAGCTGTTAAGATACTTCATACATAACTTTGAATTAAACCAATAGCTAATTCTAATAAGAAGATAGCTAAGATAATTAATAATGGAATAAATCCTAAGATAAATGAAATAATACTTACTGACATTAAATTAAATAATAAACCACTTAAGATACTCATTAATAAATGACCTGCACAAATATTAACACTTAATCTTAATCCTAATGAGATTGCTCTAGCTACATATGATAATAATTCAATTAATACTAATAATGGTACTAATGGTAATGGTGTATTCATTGGTACAAATAATGAGAAGAATACTCATCCATGTTTATAGAAACCTAAGATAGTAATACCTAATCAGATAATGAAACTTAATGAGATAACGAACATAAAGTTAGCTGTTAAAGCAAATGAGTAAGGGATTAAACTTACTACATTTGATACAAAAATAAACATAAAGAATGTATAAATTAATGGGAAGTAATAACCTCATGCATTACCTTGAATCATATTTTTTAGCATATTCATAATTGTATCATAAATTAATTCTTGTGATGTTATTCATTTTGACCCCATAATTTTATTATTATTTCTTGTCATCATAAATAAACCACTAATAATCATTAATACTAATACACCATATAATGTAAATGTTGTAATATTCATATAACTTAAATCTCATAATAGTGATTGAAACCCTACTAATAGTTTAATCTCAAATTGATCTAATGGTGATGTAATAAACATATCTAATCTCATACATCTTCTTTCCTCTCTATTTATTATTATTTCTTATTAAAAATTATCTCCTTAATATTTATATTATTAATTTATCTCTTCATTATTATTATAATATATATATATTATAATATATATTAGGGAAGGGATAGATTATATATTAATTATTATTATTAAATATTATTAATATTATTTAAATTAATGATTATAATTTAGAGATGAATAATCTTGATACGTATAATCTTAAGATCATTGGTAAGAAGATTGTTGATAATAATGTTAATAATACTACAATAAATAATAAACCATATGTTAATTGATTCATAAAATAAAATGGTACCATTTGTGGCATCTTTATTTCTTCCTTCTCTCATTTCTCTCTTCTCTTCTATTTCTTTATCCTCATCTTCTTTGATGTATAATTCCTCTTCATATTACTCTCTTACTCTTTCTTTCATTTATTCTTATCTTTTTACTCTTTAACTCTTTCATTCATTTATTCTTATCTTTTTACTCTTTAACTCTTTCTCTCATTCAATTAGTATGTATGTATGTATGTATGTATGTATGTATGTATGTATGTATGTATGTATCTCTTTACTCTCACTAACTCTTCCTCTTCAATTAGTATGTATGTATGTATTTATGTATGTATCTCTTTACTCTCACTAACTCTTTCTTAATGAATTATATTATCTTTATTATTCCTACTGGCATTATTTACTCTATTCTTTAATTCTTACATTCATTATTTATTATGAATTATAATTATAATAATAATAATATTCCTACTGGCATTATTACTCTTTATTCTTTAACTCTTACATTCATTATTTATAATAATTATAATAATAATAATAATTATCCTACAGGTATTATTTACTCTTTATTCTTTAACTCTTTCTTAATTAATTATAATAATAATAATAATTATTATCTTCATTATTTACTCTTCTTTATTATTAATAATTATAATAATAATTATCTTCATTATTTACTCTTCTTTATTATTAATAATTATAATAATAATTATCTTCATTATTTACTCTTTCATTAATAATTATAATTAATAATAATAATAATAATAATTATCTTCATTATTTACTCTTTATTCTTTAACTCTTACATTAATAATTATAATTAATAATAATCATTATTAATTCTTTATTCATTTACTCTTACATTAATTAATAATTTATAATAATAATAATAATAATTATCATTATTTATTCTTTATTCATTTACTCTTACATTAATTAATAATCATTATTAATTCTTTATTAATTTACTCTATCATTAATTTATTATTTATTATTAATAATTATCCTTCTAATTTAATTCTTTATTAATTAATAATAATAATAATAATAATAATAATTATTAACCGACAGGCTTAACTAATTAATAATTATTAACTCTTTACTCATTCATTTATTCATTAACCCAGCTGGTACATTCATTTATTCATTAACCCTGCTGGTACATTCATTTATTCATTAACCCAGCTGGTACATTCATTTACTCATTTATTATTATTAATTATTCATTAATTTATTCATCTTCCTCCTGGAATTTATTTATTAATTAATTATCTAACTCTACATTCATTAGTATTTATTCTTACATTCATTACTATTTATTCTTACACTTATTAATAGTTATTACTTATTTATTCTTTACTATTAACTCTTACATTCATTAATATTTATTACTTATTTATTCTTTACTATTAACTCTTACATTCATTAATATTTATTACTTATTCATTCTTTACTATTAAATATTACTTTCATTAATATTTATTACTTATTCATTCATTACTATTAAATATTATATTCATTAATATTTATTATTTATTCATTCATTACTATTAAATATTCATTAATATTTATTCTTACATTCATTACTCTTAACTCTTACATTCATTAATACTCATACCTTCATTATTAGTATTAACTATTCATTTATATTTCCCCTCGCTTTCTTCTTCTTTACTTCTCTTTATTCATCAATTATTATTAATATCTTTCCTTACCTACCCCCCCTTTATTAAGTAAAGTATTAATTCTTAATTGATTAATCCCTATTATTTCTTCCTTTTATTGGTATAAATTAATTACTTCCTTATTCTTCATCTATCCCACTCGTACATTATATATTAATTATATTATTATTATTATCTTTACATTATTAGATTAGATAAGATTAGATTATATTAGATTATATTATATTTTATTAGATTAGATAAGATTAGATAAGATTATATTAAATTATATTAGATCATATTAGATTAGATTATATAATATTAGATTATTAGTATTAGTTATTATTATTTGATTATTAGTTATTATTATCATTATTATCTATACATTATTAGATTAGATAAGATTAGATAAGATTATATTAAATTATATTAATAAGATTAGATTATATTAGATTATATTATATTAGATTATATTAAATTATATTAATAAGATTAGATTATATTAGATTTGATTAGATTATTATTCTTATCATTATTATCTATACATTATTAGATTATATTATATTATATTAGATTATATTATATTAGATTATATTAGATTAGATTATTATTATAATCTATACATTATAGATTAGATTAAATTAGATTATTATTATAATCTATACATTATAGATTAGATTATATTAGATTAGATTATTATTATTTAATATTAATTATTATCATTATTATAGTTATAATAATTATTATAGAAATAGGGGTAAGTAGAAGTAGTAGTAGTAGTAATATTAATAATATTAATTATAACTAAGGGGGAGGGTTAAGATTAGATAATAATTAGTAAGAATATATTAATTATAGTTATAATTGAATTATACTAGTAATAATAGTAGAAGTTATAGTATAATAATAATAATAATAGTAATAATTATAATAGATAATAATAATTGAATAATAGAGGTAAATAGTAATAATAATTAATAATAAGGATATGGATAGGGCTTAGGATATTAATATGGGTAGGGTATGGTAGGGTAAGGATTAGGATATTAATATGGGTAAGGTTGGGTAGGGTTAGGATATTAATAAGGGTAATAAGGATAAGAATAATTAATAATTGAATAATAAGGGTTAGAAGTAATAATTAATAATAATGGAATAATAATAATAAGGGTTAGAAGTAATAATTAATAATAATATGGGTTAGAAGTAATAATTAATAATAATTGAATCATAATAATCCGGATTATAATAAGGATTATAATAATAAGGGTTAGAATAAAGGTTATAATAAGGATAATAGGGGGGGGATAAGAATAATTAATAATAAGAATAAGGGTTAGAATATAGGTTATAATAGGGGGGGGAGTAAGAATAATTAATAATAATAAGGATTATAATAAGGATTATAATATGGGTTATAATATGGGGGGTAAGAATAAGGGTTATAGTATGGGTTAGAATAAGGATAAGAATAAGAATAATTAATAATAAGGGTTATAATAAGGATTAGAATAATAAGAAGAAGAAAAAGAAGAAGAAGAAGAATAATAATTGAATAATAATAATAATAATTATATAATAAGAATAAGGATTAGAATAAGGATTAGAATAATAATTAGAATAAGGATTAGAATAAGGATTAGAATAAGGATTAGAATAATAATTAGAATAAGGTTAAATAAGAATAAAGGTTAATTAATAAGATTAATTAATTAATTATTTAATTAATAAGGGTAATAGTAATAATAATAATAATAATAGATAATAATAATAGATAATAATAGATAATAATAATAATTATAATAATTAATAATAATTGAATAATAAGAATAAGATTAAGAGTTAATTAATAAGAGTTAATTAATTAATTAATTAATAAGATAAAATAAGAATAATAATAATAATAATAATAATAATTGAATAATAATTGAATAATAATAGATAATAATAATAATAGATAATTATAATAACTAATAACTAATAACTAATAATAATCTTATAATAATCAAATAATAATAATCAAATAATAATAACTAATAATCAAATAATAATAATAATTGAATAATAAGGGTTATAATAAGAATAAAGGTTAATAAGGGGTTAAGGTTAAGGTTAAGGTTAATAAGGGGTTAAGGTTAAGGTTAAGGTTAATAAGGGGTTAAGATTAAGGTTAAGATTAAGGTTAAGGTTAAAGTTAATTAATAAGATTAAGGTGGGTATTGTAGATAGAATATTATTAAAAATAAGTTAACAAATTATGATTGTACAGCTGGAGTATTAAATGAGTGAACAGCTGGTGGTGATGTTAATAAGAATTCAATTGATGATGATTTAATATTATTTAATTCATAAATTGTATTAGATTCCATAAAGTCTGGTGCTTTATGAATTAATTTATTATGTGCTCTATTAGCTAATCCATTTACTAATTGATCATACATAATATAAATAAATAATACTAATGATACAGTTGAAATAATTGAACCTACTGATGATACATAATTTCATCCTGCGAATGCATCTGGATAATCTGGAATTCTTCTTGGCATACCATTTACTCCTAAGAAGTGCATTGGTAAGAATACTACATTAGCTCCAATAAAGATTAATCAGAATTGAATTTGTGCTAATTTTTCATTATAATCTAAACCTAACATTAATGGACTTCAGTAATAATATGCTGCAAACATTGAGAATACTGCTCCCATTGATAATACATAGTGGAAATGTCCTACTACATAATATGTATCATGGAATGCTACATCTAATGATGCATTAGCTAATGCTACTCCTGTAAATCCTCCTAATGTGAATAATAATAAGAATGCAATAGCATACATCATAGGTACAGCTAATCTAATTGATCCTCCATAAATTGTAGCTAATCATGAGAAAATTTTAATACCTGTTGGAATTGCAATAATCATTGTAGCTGATGTGAAGTAAGCTCTAGTATCTGCATCTAAACCTACTACATACATATGGTGACTTCATACTAAGAATCCTAATAAACCAATTGATGCCATTGCATAGATCATTGAAATTTCACCGAATACTGGTTTTTTAGAATAAGTTGATACTACATGTGAAATAATACCAAATCCTGGGATAATTAAAATATAAACTTCAGGATGTCCAAAGAATCAGAATAAATGTTGATATAAAATTGGATCTCCTCCACCTGCTACTTCGAAGAATGATGTATTAAAGTTTCTATCTAATAATACCATTGTTACTCCTGCTGATAATACAGGTAATGATAATACTAATAAGAATGATAGAATAAATACAGCTCATACGAATAAAGGCATTTTATGCATTGTCATACCATTAGTTCTCATATTTAATGTTGTTACAATGAAATTAATTGAACTTAATAATGATGATAATGATGTTAAATGTAATGAGAAAATAGCTAAATCAACACTTGGTCCTGAATGTGATTGAATTAATGCTAATGGAGGATATACTGTTCATCCTGTACCTGCACCTGCTTCAATTAATGTTGATGTTACTAAACATACCATTGCCATTGGTAATAATCAGAAACCAATTGCATTAATTCTTGGGAATGATACATCTAGTGATCCAATTAATAATGGTAACATATAATTACCAAATCCTCCCATCATTCCTGGCATTACTAAAAAGAATACCATTAATACTGCATGACCTAGAGTTAATACATTAAAAATTTGATTATTTCCATGTAAAAATTGTGCCCCTGGTGCTGCTAATTCCATTCTCATAATTACTGACATTGCTGTTCCTGCTACCCCACTAAATAATGATAACATGAAATATAAAATTGCAATATCTTTTGCATTTGTTGAATATAATCATCTTTGTACCATTGTCTCTCTTCTTCTTCTATCTTTATTATCTCCTCTTTCAGTCTCTCTCTTTACCTTCCTCTCTCTATATTAGTTTAACCCCCTTCTTCTTGATTAAATTGACTAATATCCTTCTTCCTTTTACTCTTTCTCTCTCTTTCTTCTTCTCTCTTCCCTTTCTCTCTCCCTCTCTTAACTTATCCCCTACTCCTTTATTACCCTATCTTACTTTATTCTTTATCTTCTTTATCTCTCCCTCCTTCTCTTCTTATCATTCTTACCCTCACTTTATTATCTTTATCCTTCCCCTCTCTTTATTAGATTAGATTAGATTTTAATGTATTGATTATATTCTATATAATAATTATAATAATAATAATAATAATAATAGATAATTATAATGGATAATAATAATAATAATAATAATAATAATTGAATAATAATAGATAATTATAATGGATAATAATAATAATAATAATAATAATAGATAATTATAATGGATAATAACTCATAACTAATAATAATTGTCTATAGATTATACTATTTATAATGTATTAATAATAATAATAATAATAATAATATTTATAATAATAGTGTATAGATTATTCTTATTATGTATTGATTATATATATATAATTATTATACATAATGAGAAATGAATGTATAGATAATAATAATTATTATCATATAATAGTGTATAAATAATTAATAATAGTTATTATTATTGTAGAGTATAATAATAATAATAGAGTTATAATAATAATAATAATAATAATGAGAGATGAATGATTAATGAAAGATGAATAATAATTAATTAGTTTAATATTCAGATAGGATAGACTCGAACTAACTAAATCTTTCTCCCAAAGAAAGCGCCTCACCTTTTGGCTTCTATCTGATTCTCTATTCTTTACCCCTTCTCTCCTTTACTCTCATTCTTATTCCCTTTATTAGATTATAATAATAATTATTATTATTAGATTATTATATATTATTATTATTTATTAAGGTAAGGGAATATTATTATTAATATATATTATATTTAAGCTATTTTTTGTTCATATATAACTATTTTCTTCTTATCATTTCATACAATTTCTTTTCATTTATATTATTATTATTACTCTATAATATAATCTATTTCTTTAATCTTATTGTATTTATTGACTTTCCTTTATATAATATATTCTTTATTATTTCTTATTCTTTATCTTTATTTATTAGTAGTAGTAGAAGAAAAAGAAGAATAATAATAAATATTAGCAATAATACGATTTGAACGTATATACTTAAGTCATGAGCCTAATATGTTAACCTTTTACATCATATTGCTTCTATTTATCTATTAGTAGATAGATAATTACTTACTAATTAATTATTCTTCCTTATCCAATTAGTACTTCTCTCATTCCAATAAGTACTTTCTTCTTTACTCTTTCACCCTTACCTTCATCCTCTATCTCCTATATCTTCTTATCCTCTTTCTTTCTCATTAGTAAAGGTATTATCATCCAATTAGTACCCTTCATTCTTAGGGTAGATTCTTTATAATTATTTTTATCTTCCTTACCCCTTCATTCTTAGGATAGATTCTTACCATTAAGGTATTATTATTAGATTATTATCTTTATTACTATACTTATTATTAGATTATTATCTTTATTTAATAATAATTATTTGATTATTATCATTCTTCTTATTCTTATTATTTACCTCTCATTCAATGAGAATTAGAATGAGAATGAGTCATCTAATAAGTACCTTCATTATAGATTATATTAGATTATTATCTTTATTCTTACCTTTCATTATTCTTATTATCCAACTGGTACCTTCATTATTATTATTCTTCATATTATTTATCTTTATCTTTATCTTTATTATCCTTTATTATTATTCTTCTTATTAATCTTTATCTTTATCTTTATTATTATTATTATTATTACTCATACTCATTATTATTTATTATCAATAATTACTCATACTAATTATTAGATTATTATTATTATTTATTATTATTATTAAGATTACTCATTATCATTTAATCTTTATTATTATTACTCATACACTTTATTATTTATTCTTTATTATTATTATTACTCATACACATTATTATTTATTCTTTATTATTACTCTATACTCATTATTATTTATTATTATTATTACTCTATATATTATCATTTATTCTTTATTATTATTATTATTATTACTCTTACTCATTATTATTTATTATTTATTCTTTAATATTTAATATTATCTTAGATAAATATATTATTACTCTTATTTATTATAATATTTTAATATTATTACTCTTATTTATTATAATATTTTAATATTATTACTCTTATTTATTATCTAATATTAATATTATTACTCTTATTTATTATCTAATATTAATATTATTACTCTTATTAATTATCTCTTATTAATTATTCTTAATTAATATTTATCTTATTTATTATTACTTCTTATTATTCTTATTAATCTCTTAATCTTTATTTAACCCGGCAGGTAATTAAGGATTAATATCTTTATCTCTTTATCTTATTAATCTCTTTATCTTATTAAGGATTAATATCTTTATCTCTTTATCTTATTAATCTCTTTATCTTTACTTCTCTTTATCTTATTAAGGATTAATATCTTTAATCTCTTTATCTTTATTTATCTCTTTATTATCTCTTTATTTATCTCTATCTCTTTATCTTTAATTATCTTATTATTATCTTTATTATCTTTATTATTATTATCTCTATTATCTTTATTATTATTATCTTTATTATCTTTATTATTATCTTTATTGTTCTTATTATTCTTACCATCTCATTATTCGACTGATATTCTTCTTATTATCCAACTGGTACCCTACAGGTATTAATAATATCTCATATTATTATCCAACTGGTATCCTACAGGTATTAATTATATCTCATATTATTATTATCCTACTGGTATTATTGATAATATAATATCTTATTATAGATTCTATCTATATATATATCATTTATATATATATTCTTATTATTCTTATTATTATCCTACTGGTAATATTAATTATATCTCATATTATTATATCTATTATTCTTAACCAATAGGTATTATTAATAATCTTATTATTATCTCTATTATTACCCCTCTAATACCCGGTTGGTATTAATAATATCTCCTATTATTATATCTATCATTATACTTATCCTTTCATTATTATTAATCATATCTATTATAGATACTATCTATATATATCATTTATTATTATCATTATTCTTATCCCACTGGTATTAATAATAATATATCTCTTATTATCCCACCCCCTCAGGTATTATTAATAATAATTATATTATTATATCTATTATTAACCTATACCTTATTATTAATAATATCTCATATTATTATATATATATATTATCATTAACCTTATTCTTTCATTATTATTATCATTTCATTCTTCTTATTAATATTATTATTATCCTTTCATTATTATTATCATTTCATTATTCTTATTAATATTATTCTTATCCTTTCATTATTATTCTTAATTTATTCTTCATTATTATTTATATTTTAGTTATCTACCCCTTTATTCATTTATTATCTTAGGGGTAGGATTTAATGAATATTAATATCTTCCTTTAACCTTTAACCTTTAACCTCTTTTTCTTTAATATATATTTTATATATACATATTTAGATTATATATCAATTATTGTATATTCATATATATTATATATACATAGGATAGTTCTCAATAACTTAAGGGACACGTAGTACTATACATAGTTATATACTCTATAAATAACATCCATATAATCATTATAAAGTCAGTGAATATTCCTCTTGTTGATCAGTATCCTCTATATCTACATCTTCAATCTAAATTACTTTGGTACAATTATCTAATATATACAGTCATACTATCATAAATCAATCATACTATTATTTACTTTATAACTTTCTTCCTTTTCTTCATATTCATATATATTTCTTATAAAGATCTAATCTAATCTAATCTAATCTAAATACTCATACCTCCTTTAACTCTTATTACATCTACTCATTAGAAAGAGAGAGAGAGAGAGAATATCTACTCATTAACATCCTTACATACACTCATTATGTATCTCATACTCATTCTCATCCACTCTTCCCCTCATTAGAGGAAAAGGAAAAGGAAAAGGGGAATCTCATACTCACATTCTCTCCTTAACATCCACTCTTCCACTCATTAACATCCACTCATCCATTCATTAGAGGAAAAGGAAAAGGAGAATCTCATACTCTCATACTCTTATTCTCTCATTATCATCTATTTAATTACTTACTTCTATACTCTTTTCTTCTATTACACTTTACTTTACTTACTGAGATAGTAGTAGTAGTAGTAGTAGTAGTAGTAGTAGTAGTAGTAGAGATAATAGTATAAATAATAGTAGTAGTAATAATAATAATAATAATTGAATAATAGAGGTAATATTAAGAATAATAAATAGATAAAGAAGGATAAATAAAGGGGGTGGGGTAAAGATAGAAGATAAAGGGGTGTGAGTGTAAGTGTAAGTGTAAGTGTAAGTGTAAGTGTTAATGTTAGTAAGTGTTAGTCTAAGTCTAAGTGTAAGTGTAAATGTAAGTGTTAGTCTAAGTGTAAGTGTTAGTGTAAGTGTAAGTCTAAGTGTAAGTGTTAGTTAGTTAGTTAGTTAGTGTTAGTCTAAGTATTAATGTTAGTAAGAGTTAGTTAGTTAATTAGTTAGTTAGTGTAAGTATTAGTGTTAATAAGTGTTAGTAAGTGTTAGTTAGTAAGTATAAATGTGAATATGAGTGTAAGTATGAATATAAATATGAAAATGAATATGAATATGAATATCAATATGAATATGAGTGTAAATATGGGTGATAGGGAATGGGATAAAGAATAAGGGTGTGAGTATAAAATGAATATTAATAAATGATTAATAATTAACTATTTATGAGATGTACCTAAGTAGAATAATACATTTTCAATAGTTGAGATAACTGGTACGATGATTAAGAAGTAAGCAAAGTATAAGAATGTTGCAATTTGTCCTACTTGTACAAATGGTACTTCTACATGACACATACCAATTTTACCTAATAATACAAAATTAAATACAAATAAGAAGAAGAAGAATTTAGATAATACTTTAAATGCATTACCTCTTACTACACTTCTATCTGTTAATGGTAATACTAATAATACTAAAATAGCACCAAACATTAGAATAACTCCTAATAATTTATCAGGAATTGATCTTAAAATTGCATAGAATGGTAATAAATATCATTCTGGTACAATTGATGCAGGTGTTACTAAAGGATTACCTGGGATATAATTATCTGGATGTCCTAATGTATTAGGTGAATAGAATACAAATAATGATAATGCAATTAAGTATACAAATACAGTAACTAAATCTTTAAAGATAAAGTAACCATGCATAGGTAATCTATCTAAATTACCAGTAATACCTAATGGATTAGATGATCCATGTACATGTAATGCCATCATATGCATCATAACTAATGCAGCAATAATAAATGGAACTAAGTAATGGAATGCAAAGAATCTTTGGATTAGTGGATTAGATACTGAGAAACCTCCTCATAATCATTGTACAATATCATTTCCTACAAATGGGATAGCTGAGAATAAGTTAGTAATAACTAGAGCTCCTCAATGTGACATTTGTCCATATACACAACAATATCCTAAGAATGCTGCTGCCATTGTTGCTACAAAGATAATAACTCCTACAATTCATACTAGTGTTCTAGGTGATCTATATGAACCATAGTATAAACCTTTACCAATATGAATATACATACAGATGAAGAAGAAACTTGCTGTATTAGCATGTAAGTATCTTAAAATTCATCCATATTGTACATCTCTCATGATATGTTCTACTGAATTAAATGCTAATTCAATATTTGATGAATAATGCATTGCCATAAAAATACCTGTCATAATTTGAATTACTAAACATAATCCTAATAATGATCCTAAATTTCATCAATAATTAATTGATGATGGTTGTGGTGAATCAATTAAATAACTATTCACTAAATTTAAATACACATTTGATTTTCTATATGACATCTCTCTCTTCTCTATATATATTATATTCTATCTCTTTATATTATATTATATAATATATATACTTAATATTCTTTAATATTTATTCATTTATAATACTTTATTATTATAAATATTATCTATACTATCTAATATTATTAATAATAATAATTGAATAATAATTAATAATATTTACTTTATTAATAATTAAGATTAATAAAGAGATGATAGAATAGATATAATTATTTAATTAATATATATATATATGAGTATAAATATGTAATTATACGGTTAATAATCTTAATCGGATTTGAACCGATACTCCCAACATGAAAAGTTGATGTCGTAACCATTAGACTATAAGATCTTATTTTATCTTATCCATATCTTACCTATTATTTAATCTAAAGAAGATAATCCTTAACATCTCTTACTTTATTTTAACTTATCCATTCCTTACCTATCATATCTATTCCTAACTTATCCTATTCATCAGAGAATCCATTCATAAGAATGATATCTTATCCATAAGAGAATCCACCTTTATCTTAACTAATATCCTTAATATTAACTCATCCATCTTTAATATTATATTAACTCTTCCATCTTTAATATTATCTTAACTTATCCATCCTTAATATAATCTTAACTCATCTATCTTTAACTAATAATATCTTAACTAATTCACCCTTAATATTATCTTAATATATCCACCCTTAATCTTAATATATCCATCCTTAATATAATCTTAATATATCCACCCCTTAATATTATCTTAACTTATCCATCCTTAATATAATCTTAATATATTCACCCTTAATCTTAATTCATCTACCCTTAACTAATATTATCTTAACTCCTCAACCCCTTAATTGTAATCTTAACTCATCCTACAGGTCCTAATCTTAACTTATCCCCTTAATTGTTATCTTAACTAATTGTTATCTTAACTTATCCCCCCCTTAACTAATCTTATTTTAATTCATCTTATCTTTATTAATGTTATCTTAACTTATTCTACAGATTTTTATATTATTATATATTTACTCTTAAATAATATTATATTTAATTATTTTTATTTATTTTATTTATTATTAATATTATTTAATTTCATATTAATGGGTAAATACTAAGAATCGAACTTAGATTAAATGCTCCACAAGCATACTTTCTACCATTGAAATATATTTACCTCTCTTCGGAAAATATGAGATTCGAACTCATCAGAATATCTCTATTCAATTACTTAGCAAATAATCTACCTTTCCTATGGCTAATTTCCCCCTTCGAATCCAATCAGATTTGCACTGACATCCTTCATCATGACAAAATGATACTCTACTATTAAGCTATAGATCCTTACTCTTTATTCTCTCTTAATTGATCATCTCTATCTCTATTATCCCTTATACTCTTACTCCTTACCTTTCTTTAATTCTATCTCTCCATTTGATACTCTTCTCATTACTTACCCCCCTACATCTTATTAATCTTCTTTACTTTCACATTCTATCTACATTTATACTTACATATTATTTATTATTTATTATTTATTATTTATTATTCATTATTAATAATATTCCATACTTATTACATATACACTTACAGAAGTATATATTATATACATAAATATATATATATATATACATACATACTCTCTCCTCCTATAATCTAATTAGATTATATTATATTATATTATTACCTTTAATATTAATAGTATTATTATTTACTAATAAGAATAATTGTAATAGTTATAATAGTTAGAGTAACAGTAATTATAATCATTAGAGTAATGATAAAGGTAGTTATAATGGATAATAATAGTAATAATAATAATGGTAATTGTTGTAATATTTAATAGATACTATATTAATTATTATCAATTTATATTAAATTAAGGGGGGAGGGGCTATTTACTTGGGAGAGTACGCTATACTGTGGGAAATCTGAATCCAAATTACCCCTTCTTCTATTAATTACTATATACATAATATATAATATAATAAATATTATAAACTATATCTTTATATGAATATCTAATATATATATATATATATAAATATATTATTGAATAATATGGGTTATATTATTAATATTATTATTAATTAGTTAATTAGTCCTGTCGGTAAGTAAGTAATTTAGTAAGTAGATAGATAGGTAAGTAATTTAGTAAGTAGATGGGTAAGTATAGGGGTAAGTAAGTAAGTTATACCGATAGAAGGGTTAGTTAGTTAGTTAATAAATCCTGTCGGTAAGTAGATAGGTAAGAAAGTTAATTAGTACTTCCTGTTGGTAAGTAAGTAAGTAAGTAAGTAAGTAGATAGGTAATAAATCCTGTCGGTAATTAATAAGTAGGTGAGTAAGTAAATATGTGGGTAAGTAGGTCCTGTCGGTTATATCAATTGGTAGAGAGGTGCGTTAGATTGATAACTCCTGTCGGTAAAGAGATTGGTAACTCCTGTCGGTAAAGAGGTTGGTAACTCCTGTCGATAAAGAAGTTAGTTAGTTAGTTAGTTAATAGATTCATTCTCTCAATTAGTTACTTCTCTCGGTTCATTGAGGAGAGGAGAGGAGAGGTTAATTACTCGATTAGAGAAGAGATAATTAGAGAAGAGATAATTAGAGAAGAGGTAATTAGAGAAGAGGTAATTAGAGAAGAGGTTATTAGAGAAGAGGTTAGTTAGTTAATTAGTTAATTAGTTATGAGGTAAATTAACTCGGTTAGTTACTTGGATAGGTTACTTAGTAAGTAAGTAAGTAAAGAGGTAAATAGATTATATTGGTTAGTTAGGATATTAGTAAATAAATAAATAAATAATAAGAGGTTATAGATAGTGAGACTTGAACTCACATTCAATGTTTGGAAGACATTCAGTTTACCAATTAACTTATATCTATTATTATTACTTATACTCTCTCCATGAGTCGAACATGGACTATTAATATTAGAAGTATTATGCTTTACCATTAAGCTAAGAGAGCCTTTACTTTATCTTCACCTTTACTCATTTATATCTTCTAGAAGAAGATATCTTTATCCTTTCCTTTATATCTCTTTATCTTCATTATTCATTTATCCAACAAGTATAAAATTAATAATATCTTATTATTCATTATGATTATCCTTTATCTTCTTATTATCTTCTTATTATCTTAATAATAATTGAATAATAATAATAATAATAATAATATTAATTATTAATAGATTATGAATAGAGTAGGGATATATTATATAGTATAGAGTAGGGATATATTATATAGTATAGAGTAGGGATATATAATGGATAGAGTAGAGTAGAGTAGAGTGGGGATATTAATGAGAATAGCTGGAATCGAACCAAGCATGGGCTGCTTAAAAGACAACTGTTTTACCATTAAACAATATTCTCTCTTCTACTCTTTATACTACTATCTACACCCTCCTCACCCTCACTCCTTATCCTACAGGTTCTTATCTATTCATTTATTATTTATTATTTATATCTTAATATCTAATATTATCTAATAACTAATTATATACATTATATAATAATAATAACTAATAATAATAATAACTAATAATTATAGATTAAGTTCTAGATAATTAGATCGGTTTGATTCGAACAAACATATTCCAAACTCAAATTTTGGTAACTTACCTATTAGTCTACGACCTATTAATAATAATAATAATAATTATACTTATTATTATAAATCTAATACTTATTTATAAATGAATGAATAAAGAGAATGAAGGATATTAATAATAATACTAATGATTATTATATAGGTATTATTCTATCTACTTATATCAGAAATAGAATAGAATAGAATAGAATAGAATAGATTAGATTATATTAGATTAGATTAGATTAGATTAGAATAATACTCATAAATGATAGTAATAAGAATTATAATAGATAATAATAATAATATTAATAATAACTACTAATTATAGAGTAAGAGTTATAATAGATAATAATTATACTAATATAGATAAGATAAGATAAAGGTATATAATAATAGAGTAAGAGTTATAATAATAATAATAATAATAGAAATAAGGATATAATAATAATAATAGAGATAAGGATCAATAGAGTTATAGTAATAATAATAATAATAATAATGATAAGGATAAGAATATAATAATAATAATAGAGTAATAATAATAATATTAATAGTAATAATAATGAGAGGGATAAGGATCTAATTATAGAGTAAGGGTAATAGATAGTAATAATAGTAATAATAATAATAATAATAATAATAATTGAATAATAATAGATAATTATAATTATAATAATTATAATAATAATAATAATAATAATAATAATAATAATAATAATAACTACTAATAATAGAGTAAGAGTAATAATAGATAATAATAATAATAAGGATACTAATAAAGATTAGGATCTATAGAGTAAGAGTAATAATAATAATAATAATAATGGATTATAGGGATAAGGATCTAATTAGAGAGTGAATGAGTGAGTTAGAGGTAAAGATGAGAACCTCTGGATCTATTGAATGAGTTATAGAGATAAGGATCTAATTAGAGAGTGAGTAAGTGAATGAGTAAGTGAGTGAGTTAGAGGTAATATTAATAATGATAGAGGTAATGAGTAAGTGTAAGGGTAATGAGGATAATAAGAATAATAATAATAATTGAATAATAATTGAATAAGAATAATTGAATAATAATAATAATAAGAGTAATATTAAGGAAGTAATGCTATTTAAAGGACTTGAACCTTTATACATAAAGTAATACATCTTAAGAGTATCGTGTCTACCAATTCCACCAAAATAGCCTTAATTATAAATATTAATATATTTATTTATTTATTACTTATAAAGTGAAGAAGAGGGTAAGAATAATGCGAGGGTAAAGATGAAAATGAGTATGATAATGAAAATGAGAATAAGAATGAGAATGAGTATGAGAATAAGTATGAGAATGAGTATGAGAATAAGTATCAGTATGAGCTTACTTACTTGTGCATAAATATGAGTATCAATATGAGTATGAGTATCAAGATGATAATGAGTATGAGTATGAGTATTAGTATGAGTATGAATATGAATATCAATATGAGTATTAATATCAATATGATAATGAGTAATGAGTATGAGTATGAATATGAATATGAATATAAATATGAATATGATTATGAGTATGGGTATGAATATCAATATGATAATGAGTATTAGTATGAGTATGAGTCTTAGTATTAGTATGAGTATTAATATGAGTATTAGTATTAGTATGAGTATTAGTATGAGTATTAGTATGAGTATGAGTATGAGTATTAGTATTAGTATGAGTATCTGGGTTAAAGTGAGGATGAGGATTAGGATTAAGGTGAGGATTAAATTGAGAGTCCGGATAAGGGTCAGGATTAGAGTTAAGATTAAGATCAAGATAAGAGTTCAGATGAGGGTCAAGGTTTAATAATTAGAATTAGTGTCAGGATTAGAGTATTAGAATGAGTGTCAGGATTTAAGTAAGTAATAATTAGAATGAGAGTCAGGATTAGAGTGAGGATTAGGATGAGAATGAGTATGAGGATAAGGATCAGGATTAAAGTGAGGATTAGGATGAGAATGAGAATAAGAGTCAGTCAGTCAGTCAGTCAGTCAGTCAGTCAGTCAGTCAGTCAGTCAGTCAGTCAGTCAGTCAGTCAGTCAGTCA
>CANRHC010000004.1 GCA_947630305.1 uncultured Bacilli bacterium | reverse complement strand
GTTGATTATTAATTAATCATTTCAAATCTTCCCATTTTACCTATGAATCTAACGAATAGACAACATTTTGACATTGATTGTTGACATGTGGAAAAAAGTCTCTAATTACTAGAGACCTTTTTCATTTTTGAACTACAACTCTACAACTTCTACAACTTCTCCTATATATTTATTTATATATACTATTATGTTTTGCCCTTTTTCAAACAAATATATATATAAAAGTTGTAGTTGTAGTGGGAAGTTGTAGTTAAGATTTTACACACGTTCGAGCGTTTCAATCTATCTATTCTTCATCGTATAGGCTAAATATATTATTCATCTTCAGCCTCATCTATCCAAGGTAAATCCTTTGGATCGTTATGTTCCGACCATTTTGTCAAATAGTCTTCAATAGCTTGAAATTCTCCTTTTGTAAGGTTGAATTTCTCACTTTGTGGGAAGTACGCCCATTGGATTCCATCGACATGTGTTTCTTGATAAACTACAGCAAATTCAGCTAGTTCATCAAAGCCATCAATGGCAACGCATGCTACCCAATGTGGGTAGTTATAGTAGGCTCCTTTGTACCCTACTAATTCAAATTTTCTCATTTTTTTACTCCTTTCAATTTTTTCTAATAACGCACTTTTAACAAAATGCATCTTTTCGCCATTAGGCAATTTAGCCAAGTGTTCTATTATTATTTTTTCTGTCGGAACACCTGGATTAAGCTGAACATTATAACACTTCAGCTTTTTTCTGTAGGCTTTCATGGCCTTTTTTTGTGCATCTGGTTCTTTATTATTCATTTTTTTTATCTCCTCTTCTTTAAATTATATCATATTTCTTGACCTTTTTCAACCTCAACAGCAATATATGCTGGCTTAAAATTTATATCATAATAGTGATCTCTTTTCCAAAGGTGGAAAGCTTCCATCTTGTCGGAAGCCTCCACAATCCAAGATTTCAAGATTTTTTCATTCAATTTAAATGAAATCCTGTAATGTTTTACCATACTCTCAAAACTCCACCCATTGCAGCTCTTACGCCAATCATACCGCAGTCAGTGAAATTATCATTTATCACCCAGGCGAAAGTTTGCCCATTTTTGATAATATCATTTTTTTCTTCACACCAATATTCTTCTTCATCCGATACATACAGGAAGCTGTACATGTCGCCAAAATCGGTCGTGTGCATTAATTGCATATGATACACTAGAACATTGTATCTAGTTTCTAGTTCCTGAATAGTTTTTAAAATATCTTTGTAGCCCTCATAGCCTAAAGCATCGAGGCTATAAAGGACAGCGTTCCATTGCTTGTTTTGGTATTCGGAAAGGTATATTCTACCTTTACCGAATGCTTCCACCACTTCATTCATAACGCCTAGAAGTTCCAAGCGTTTTAAAGCTTCTTCTTTTTGTCTTTGTCTTTGTTGTTGTTGTTTAGTCATTTTTGTTATTCTCCTTTTTTTAAACTTTCTATAATTTTCTTTAACATTTCATCTTCATCTTGCTTTGTCACAAAACCCCAATCAGGGTCATGATAATAAAGTTCATAAATAACTTTTGATATTTCCCATTTGATATCATCTTCGCCGTGAGCCAAACGAATAAACTTATCGACCGTATAAAACTCATTAAAACGAGTTTTATATTTTTCAATAACTTTTTCAATTATTATTGGTTTGTCTGAAATAATCATTTCTTTTTACCTCCTAAAATCCCCAACTTTGGGCGATATATTCGCCGCTTGAAATGTCATAATGCATCAATTCAAGGGTGTATATATGGCATTTTTTAAAAGCCTTTAAACAACTAATAACTGCAGCGGTCAAGCCTGTTATATACAATTGAACATTGTATTCTTCGCTGGTTTCTTTTTCAAATTCTCTTAATGCATCCATAAGCCCATTGTATGCATCAATCTCCAACATTTCAAAATCTAATGGGAATTTGATTTCCTCATTAAAAATATAATAATCGCAAGGCATTTCATGGCGGCCCTTGCATACACCAATTTTTAAGGTTTTCATAGTTTATTTTCCTTTCAATTTTTGGGGCTTTTTTGGGTAGCCCCTAACCCGTTACGCTTGATTATTTTTCTTCTTCTTGGCAATTGAAAATTAATTCAAATGCTTTTTTGGCTTTAGCCATAGCCGATATAATGAAATTGTTTGAGCTGTTCCCCTTTAGATGTTTTGCCCAGCTCTTTAAATATGCGGCTGAATTCTCTAAAGTTTGGTCGTTTTCAATTCCTAAATAATTACAGGCATAAGCTGCTCCAATTTCGGCGACCAATTCCTCTTTGCTGTAATTTTCATCGCCAAATCGGTTATAATCGGTTATGCCCTCGCGGTTTAATCTTGTTCGATAACCTGTTGAGTGTGTAAGTTCGTGAAACATAGTGCTATAGTATGTCTCACTTGAAACAAATTGTTTTAATAATGGCATATGAACTTCATCAAATGTCCCAGTGTAATATGCTTCTGCAGATGGTTCATTGATGATTTTTACTTTTTCTCTGTTTTGGTAGTCAGCTATGATTTCCTCAGCTGATGGCTTGGCTGGGTTTTCTTTGAACTTTGGTTCTCTGTACTTGATTTCTCTTATGTTTTTACAGTCCTCAAGTTTGAACACTGTGTAATACTTAAGTGTAGGGATATCCACTTCTTCGGGTTCTTCTCCCTCAGCTGTTGGCTTTTGGTAAGTGTTCCATGTGAAGAAAAATACAGGCGAACCCTCCGCACCTTTTCGAATGTGACCGCCTAACTCTTTACACTGGTTAAAAGTTAGATAGTAGCCAGGTTCCAAGAAGAGAGAATTCAAAATTGAATATCCTGTCATAGTTTTATAGTTTACTGGCTGATGCTCTGGGTCGCATAGCCCTTTCATAGATTGCGGAAACATCCATGGCCTTTTCCAAGGATTGATGCCCTGTTCCATCATTTCAATTAATTTACTATTCAAAATTTCAATTGCTTTCATTTTCTTTTACCTCTTTTTTTTTAAAATTTTTCTTGCCTTTTTTTAAATTTCATGATAAAATAAAGTAAACAATCACAATTAAAAAAGGCATTAAATTTCTTTTTGCTTTCTTTGTCGGCTTAAAAGACATTAAAAATATGTGATTGTTTGGAGTGCTGGCTATAGCTCAAAGTTTGGCGACTTGGTGAGCTATAGTCTTTTTTCTTTTTCTTTAATTTTTTATTTTTTCCTGTAAATCTTAACGTAGTTAATAGTTCCATCATTAACATCTTCAAATGTCATATCCTCAAATTTCTTCTCCTTAGCGATCGGTCGCTACCCTTTATTTTTTTACAACAACATTATATCATATATATATATCATATGTCAAGAGTTTTTATTAATATTTTTATTTGAATACGTTTTCATATCTTGATTTCTTGTATTTTTAATTAATATTATATATTGATATTATTTAATATTATATATGATATATATATTTATATATATATATCTTTATATATAATATTATAATATCTATATCTATATATTAAATCTTTCTTTTCTTCTTCTTCTAAAATTTGCTATATATGAAATAATATATATATAATATACTATATAACTACATATTAAGAGAAGAAGAAGAATATATATATATGAAGTAGTTAACTATATATTACAATTAGATTATATTACAAGATTATATAATAGTTCTTTATTTGATTAATTTTCTTTTGCTTCTTTTCTTTTATCAACTTTCTTTCTTGTGGTTTGGTTGATGATATCATCTAGTTTTAAAGACTAGGTCATAGAGTTTGTAGAATTATTATTCAACAGCCACGAAAAAAAAGAAATAAAATTATTACACTTTGTCGGGTGTTTCCAAAAATGTTAGATGTTAAAGTGGTTAAATATCATTGTTTTTAATTGGTTGACAATTTAAAATTACATGTATTTTAAAATAGTGAATTTGCGAATCTTCCCATTTTACCTATGAATCCGTAGCAAAGTTTTTAATTCTATGATATTATAGCTAGTTTTTTAAAGCCTTAAAATGAAAATACTTCTTGTCTTTTTTGGGTTTTTTTGGTATACTATTTGTAAAAAAAGGGGGGTGTACTAGGGGTATACACCTTAAAATTGAGACCCCCACCCCCCCTAAATGCATGCACGCACAAATTTTTAGCCCTAAAATAGGTCAAGTGAGAAAAAAAGTTATTAAAACTGATTTAAAATCAAAAATAAAGGCTCATATTTCGCCTACAATCGATTTTTTTTCAAAAGTCGAGAATTTATTCAAGTTAAGGTTTAAAACGATTGTAGCTTAAATTTGAGGTTCAGTTTGTATAAAGGGGGCAGAAAAGGAGAGAAAGAGGGTTTATGAGGCTGGTAGTATTTGTAGCATCGGTGATGGTAATAGTGTTAGGAGTAACGACGGACATACCTGATTGGTTGATAATAACAAGTTTAGTATGTGGGATAGTGAGTTCTCCGATAGTTGGGTATATAGTAACGAGAGGTTTTTTGTTATTGTTGATGAAAGTAAGAGTTTTAAGTGATAGTTTTGTTGCGGGTGTATTTTACGTTAACAGCTTTGTTGAAGCGTTGTTAGAGGTTGTAATGATAATTCTTTTGATGGTGTTTATTGAGACTTACGAGATTGGAGTATTTTTCAAAGTATTAATGGGGATAAATGCAGGGGTGTTAGTTCTTTTCATGGCATTTAACGTTATGGGAATAATATCGGTTTCGAGATAAACAAGTAAAGAAAAATGAAAAGAGGGAGAGGAGTCACCTAAAAAAGAATAGATGATTTCCTTTCCCTTTTTTCATGAATGGATGAGAGAAAAAAATAATAGGAGAGATTTATAACGTATTTCTAAGACAAAAGAGATTTTGCCTTATCTGAGATAGCTAAAGAGTGTAAAAAGCTTGATTTATTGTTTTTGTCTTGTTGTTTTAAAAGTAGTTCCAGCACAATGAATTGATTAATAGGTATGACATTCTTGTTAAGTAGGTATTTGTTGTTTGAGACAAAAGATTTGTCGGTGGATTGTCTAGCGTACTCATAGAAAGCACTATAAAGGCGTTTAATAGCCTTAGCCTTGTTTTCATCGGTAAGTTGTTTGTAGTAGGATTGATTTACCATGTTATCAAGATAAGAGTTAACTTCGGAGTAAGCTTTTTTGAATTTATCTTTGTCTACAGAATCATCTGATGGAGCTCTTTTTGGCAAGACTGAAGAATAACCAAGCTTAAGAAGTCTTAGTTCTTCGTTTCGTATAGCTTGAGTAGATTTTGAGGTGATATCGTTTAAAACGATTTGAAGAATAGCATCTGCTCTAGATGATTGATTTTTTTCAAGGGCATCTTCTAAGTTTTGGATATGCTTAGAGTAGGATGTGCTATAGAAAAGAGAATTGTATTTATAGGCGGTGCTTGGACTGAAAGTATTGATTGCCAATGTGGAATAATCGATAAAATTATTTACAGGGAATCCAGTAGCTTCCCCAGACATTCGGAGTGCTGTCTTTAAATTATCGGCTGATGGATTGCTTAAAAGGTTGTAGAAAGAATTAGCAGCTTCACCCACCATTGTAAGGACTGGTTCTTTCGTATCATACCCTTGAGAAGCGTTATTAACAAATTGACCAAACACTGGAATCAAGTCGACAACATTTTCCATCCAATTACTTCCTACTTCTTTCAATATCTCTACTTCATCCTTATCTTTAAGTTTACCAAGTAACCATCTAAAGAAAGTGGCTATACTAACGAGAGCTAAATTTGAAAGAGCGAACGAACTAAAGCTCTTGATGCCAGCTTTGATTTTACTATTGATTTGTTTTTTTGTCAAGTCAATTTTTGACAAAATTTGATTTTTTTCTGCTTGAGTAGTTGCTTGAGCCAAGTTTTGGTTATATTCCTTAAGTCTTTCCCTCAAAGTGACAATTTCTAAAGGAGCTTGAATAATGTTATTAAAAGATGCTTGAGTTTGAGCTCTAAACATGTTTAAAGCCTTAATTAAGCCATTGTTTGATCTAGCAATTCCAACTCTTTCTAAGCTATTAAATCCTTGTTTATTTTTAACATTTCTTTCGGTTAATTTAGCGGCTTCTTCTAGGTTTTGTTCCGTACCTATTTTGAAGCCTTTTTCTTTTTCAACTTTAACTTGAAAAGATTTATAAATCCAGTCAATAGTTGCATTATCGGCAGCTTGAGTTAAGGCAACCATCTTTTGTCTAACTCCATTTACTTTATTTTTTGTAGTAGATTCTGCCATAACGATTGTTGAATTTTGCATTCTATTTCTTAGATATGGTGAATATCTAAATAAAGCTTCACGATTTGCTCTAAGTTTCATTCCTTGAAGAATATTCGACCCACCAATTTCTGGCAAGCTTTCAAGAATTACGGTCCATTGATAAGCAACTGACTTAAAGTTTAAACCAAGTTTAGCAGATGCATAAAGACTTCTCATGTTGTCATAAATCTTATCAGCTCCTTGAGAGACATTAAGAGATATAGCATCTAAGATATAGTCATTTACATACTTTTCAAACTTACCCTGACCCCACTTTTTATCCATTTCCATTGAAATATTAGTTTTAAAGTCACCATTAGTTACAACTTTTCTATTAAAGACTTTACGAATATTAGTAACTGGAACGATAAAAGCGGCATATTTAGAGACCGTTTCCGCATGTCTATTAATAACATTCATGATATTATTAACGGAAATTGGGCTATTAGCGTTTTTAATTGTTGGTTTGTTGAAATATGCACCAAAGATTGATTCAATTGAGCGAGTTTTTTGTTCATCACCATAGAAATAAAATCTATAAGATGAATCACTAATGATTGGAATATAAAAGTCATCTAAGATATCTTCATATCCTAAATACTTCATATCTCCCTCTTTTTTAATTGCCGATGCATCTTCGTTAAAGAATTTTTCAGTTAGTTTAATAAAAGATTTATCTTCTTGATCAAAAGATTTATAAAGCTCTTGAATATCACTATCACTCATTACGATGTTACGATACAAAGCTTTATCTCCTTTATCCATGATGGTAAGTCCTTGAGGTTTTTTTGTTTCTCTACCATCAAGGAATTCAGTCATAAAATGTCCTCTAGCTTGGTCTCTTTTAGAAAGTTCATAAATATATATGGCAGTACCTTTAGCGACCGTTATATCTCCTTGAGATGTTTTTATTGTGACATTTTCATTTTGTAATTTCTTGTCATAGTTTTTATTTTGCTTCATAAAGTCTTCGAATGGGTCTAATAAGGAATATGTATAAGTAAGATATTCGGTATTAGCATTATCCATTTCATTATAAAGCATATTAGTAAACATACCATCAGCTTCTCCACTGACAGTTCCATCTAATTGATTAAAAAGCAATCTAGGTTTAATAATTTCTCTTCCAAAGCTTTTTATGGAATTAAAAATACTTTTAATTTTATTTTTAATTTTACTAACTCTAGTAACTCCACTAGCTGCTAAGTCATCGATTTTTGCTTTTGAGCCGTTTGTTAGAGTGATTTCATTAATACCATTTTGCTTAGTAAGTTTGATTAAACTTGATAAGATGTTACTAATTGATTTTAATTCTTCTATCGAAAGTAAAGCATTACTTCCTTGATTAGCTTTAAGATAATTGATATCAGCTTGAACTTGAGGAGTGATAAAAGGAGCAAGCAAAGGATTAGATGGATTAAAGACTTGGTCGGCAAAAGTAATAAATGCTTCTCTTGTTTTTGAATTTCTAATATTGTTTTTATCAATGTTAGAGCCGACAATACCTTTTAAAGCCGCATTAACTTCGTTGCTTATTTCTTCTGCTCCTAGAGAATCAGTTAACTTTTCTCTACTATAGAAATCATTAACTTCCTTAATTTGATTTACAATCTTAGAACTTGTTTTGACTAGATTGTTGAAATTTTTCTCAGTTTGATTTACGATTTTACCCAAAGCATTTTCACTAATGTTGTTACCATTTTGGTTATAAACTTCTTCAACAACACTTTGAATATCTTGAATCAATTGCGTTTTTTGATTTCCCGAAAGTGTAGTACCATTTTTAGCAGCAACATAGCCATAAATATAATCAGCAACTTCTCTAGAGACCGTTGATTTAATAGCAGTTTGATTATTAAATTTAGAGTGTAAGACATTATAAAAGACTTTTTCTCCACCCTTAACGGTCAATTTACCATTAGTTTCAATATCAGTGATAATCTTATCAAGGATACGTTTTGTGTCTACTTTTCTTAACTCACCACGTTTTTTAATTGTATCGTTATAATCGGTAACATAGTCAGTTGAAGTATTAGTATTTTGGTTATTATTAACATTGTTGTTATTGTTTTGATTATTATTTACGTTTTGTTGTTGTTTAGTATTCTTCTTCTTGGTTTGCTTTTGATTGTTTTGTTGTTGATTGTTAACATTGTTAACATTGTTAACATTTTGATTTGTATTAGTGTTAGTATTAGTTTGAGTATTAAGCGTAGCAGTTGCTGTATTAGTATTAGTAGCTGTTAAGCTTGCTTGATTGTTAGTAGTATTTTTTGTTTTCTTCTTTTGATTTGTATTATTTTGTAAATAACTTTGTCTGTAATTTACTGCCTCATCATATTGGTCTTTATTAAATTGTTTAGTAATAACATCTTGATTAGTATTTACCATAAAAGCAACTTGAGGCATATTATGATTTTTAGCAATGTCATCGTGGTCAAAATCCATGTTATAATCCATAATAGATGCTGTTTTAAAACCAAAAAACTTTTCATACATTGAATTTAATGGTTGATTTTCACTCATATAACAATCTAAAGTTTTAGCATTATTTTTTACAAATTCAGAGATTGATTTCAAAAAGCCTCTTTTATCACTTAAATTAAATACTGAAATTAAATCTCCATTTTTAGTAATAGCAAAGCCACTTAAACCATCTTCACTTAAATAGCAGTTTGCATCATCATAATTGTCATGTAAATCTACCAATTCACCATATTTTAAATATTTTTTGTTTATTTCAAAGATATCATGGAATAAATTTCCATCTACATTGCTAACTTGGAAATTTTCACTACTTATAACAGGTGCATTGCCATTCCCATTGATGTTTCTTCGGGAGTTAATTTCATTTGTAAAAATTCCTGAAAGTCTGTTTCGTAAATCTTCATCAATTCTTTGGCTTCCGCTGTTGAACAATTGTTGTTCTTCACTAGTGATTCTTCTACTTTCTTCTTGAAGTTTTCTAAATCCATCTGTAATTCCATTTCTATTTACCTCTCCATTTTCATTTCTAACTTCACTTTCATTATAAGTCATGTTTGAGTTATTGTCAATAGTATTTGATTGATTTTTTCCTGAATTATTGACTACTTTAGCAGAATTAATGTTTACATTTAAAGATTTCAATGTGTTTTCAAATTTATCAAAAAGTTTTAAGCTTTGTTTAGTAAGTTTATCAGCTTTTTCGTATTCTTTGTTTTCCATTGCTTCTACTATTTGGTCGTTTATTTTCATTGCTTCATCGTACGATTCAAACATCGACATAATCTTTTCTTCTCTTCTAGCTTCTACAAAGCTAAAGCTCCCCATAATTACACCAGCAAGTCCACCAGTCACAAAACTATTAAAGCAATCTTCAAATGTGGCTAATGGAGCATCTTCATCGTAAGTCATTCGTTTTAAGTAAGGGTCTATTAATTCACTAGCAACTTCTTCTAATCCCTCACCCAAGAAAGTCGTTGCAATCTTAAATAATGGTTTACTTGCTATTTTAGCAGCAACATTAGGTAAAGCTTTTTCAAAAAGGCCACTACCAATACCACCAATTCCACCACTAATTTGTTCTACGGCAGTTTCCAAAAGCCCACTTGCCAAACCATAGCTTGTAGCATCATCTAAAGTTGCTCCCTCATTTAAAGCTTGTTCCATTGAATTACCAGCAGCCGTTGCAAAGAATGTTGCATTACTCAATACATTTGGAGCCCAAGTTGCTGCTTGTTGCCCTGCTGTAGTAACAAGTGATGTACCTCCTGTAGCAATAGAAGTAGCAATTGCTGGTGTCATTTGACCTATTGCTTGTGGAACTTCTCTAACAATCTTCCCAAACCATTTTGGAGCATCATTTATATAAGATGTTTCGTAAAGCTCATCAAAAGAATCCGTTGAACCAAAAGTGTTTACTTTTGTGATTTTATCTTCAATTTTTTTAGCATAATCTTTAGAAACAAAATTAGATACATTTTCTTTAAACTTATCTGCTCCAAACATGCCACCTATACCACCTGCAACACTAGCTACCAAATCTACAATACCCTCAAGCCCTTTTAATGCTCCATAACTTACACTTGCTGGAATGTCGTTAATAGTATTCCAAATTCTTTTTAGAGTATTAGGATTTTCCTTTTTAGTGTATTCTTTTCTAACTTCTGATGTGTCGATGGTTTCAGGAGTTTTTAAGTATTGATTATTAATCAAATTTTTTTGATTTTGAATTTCATCAATTGTTTTTATCTTTTTTGGTTGAGCTAAATCAGCAGCTGAATAACCTAACATGCTTCCAATAGTTTTATTATTATTGTTTGTTGGCATTTTGTTTTACCCAGTCCTTATAACTTGCTTTTGTAAAATCATTATTAGATAATTTATATAATTTTCCATTATAGTACATGTAATAATTTTTACCTACACCATAGTTAAAGTCGATGATTTGTCCGTTTTGATATTCACCATTTTTAGCTTTTTCTAGTCTTTCAGCTACATGTTTATATTGTTTACCTGTTGAATTACCAGTTGCTCCATCTTTCAAGTCACTTGCAGTTGCAGTTGTAACATCAAGGACTTTACTATCAGTAGTAACTCCATATTTCGAATAATTATTTAAAACATAATTTGCATCTGCTACTTCTTGAGCGTTTCTTCTAACTTGGTCTAAGTAGTTTTGTTGCACTGGTGAATAGTTATAATTGCCATATCTCTTTGTTAGATTGTCAAGTTCTTCCTGAGTTGTTGCACTTGATAATAATTCACCATATTCTTTGTAAGCTAAATCATTTTTCAAAGTTTCATATAATTGATTAGTGTAATTGTCATTTCTATTCAAGTTTTGATATAGTTGTGTCAATTGATCCACGCTATTTGCTTGGTTCATTAAGTTTAGCAATTTAGTGTTTTCATCTTCTTGAGCGTTTAAAATTGAGTTATCAATGTTTGTTTTATCAGCTTGGTAGTTTTGATATAAATCTCTTAGTCCTTGTTGATATTGAATGTTATTTAGATTTAAATTTTTTGCATAGGCATTATTTATCCCTGCCATAGTTGATTCACTTACACCACTTCCTGCTTGCCCTTGTACTGCAAGTTCAGTTGGTATATACTTTAAAGCTTCTTGCCTATATAAATCTTGTAATTGTTGATTTGCTTTGTAATTGTTTTGAAATTGTTGAGCTTGGCTAGCATATGAATTTGCTAAGTTTGCTTGTTGTTGATATAGTTGTGAAACATAATTTGTTGATGGTTGACTATATTTTGCATTTAAAGCATTCAAAGAATTTTGTTGAGCTAATTGAGCTTGATTGTTAAAATAGCCCATTGCTCCATAGTTTTGTTGAGCGTTCTTTTTATTCACTCCTTGTTGTTGATATTCTCTGACAAGACTATTTGTGGTAGCCATATTTTTTCCTCCTTTATAGTTTCTTCTTTCTCTTTAATTCCTAATAATTCAGGATTATTTTCACATATTAATACAAATTCATCAATGTAATTCATGATTAATAGAATTTTAGCTCTCATGCTATTAACCACAAAATTATATCCATTTATGTATTGTACGATTGCTAAAACTAAATATAAAATTATTGTTAGAGCGGTTATAATTATCTTTCCAACATCTATTCCATCCTTTAAGTAAGGAATGAAATAAGCAGGTATAATACCAATTAATAAAGTTGACACAATAGATTTTGCCATTGTTTTTGATGTGTACTTTTTAGTATTAATAGTTAGTATTTCGCTATCATCTGAAAACTTTTCTTTGAAAGTTGGCGAATTAATCATAGTGACCGTTATTGATTTAATTGTTGTTCTATCAACCTTTTTTATTAATTTTTTAGCCTCTTTACGCATTTTTTTATCTGTAAATCTTGAAAAGTCAACGCCTTTTAAATATTCCTCATAAGTTATATTTAAAACTTTTTTACTTTCAAGAAGCATTTTACGCTTTAACATCAGTCTATTAGTGTTTTTATAATAAACATAATATTCTAACTTATCATTCTTACCATCAAGTGATTTAGCCTTTTTATTATACTCAGTTAAAACAGCTAAATAAATTTTACTATTTTCACCACTCATAATTCCCTGAGATGTTGACAAAAACTTGATAGCAGTTCCAATTGTCAATGAAAACATACAATTTGCTAAAACAACTAAAATACTTTCATTAGATGGCTTTAATGTGAAAATTCCATAAGCACAATAGCAAACGCATAAAAGTATTTCCAATGTTACCCATAAATAGTTTTTTGCAAAGGTAGATATTTTGTTTTGAATACTAATTATCTTATCTTCTTGTTCCATCATTTGCTTTAACCTCTAATATTTAACTCTTCTTCTAACTCTTGCTCTTTTGTCGCATTTATGACTTTCATCTTAGCTTTGGTTACCAACTCAGTATCCTTTAATAGCTTATATCTAGTAACAAATACATTCATGAATTTTCCCATCACTGCACTGCCAAAAGAAAGCCAAGACAAATAAACAATATCATCTATAATTGAACTTAAGAGAGTAAAAATGATTGAAACAATAAAAAAACATCTTAATCCTTTTAAAAAGTTAGTTTGTGAAGTAACTACTAAAATTATAAAAGTTAACAATAAAATTAATCCTAGTGCATTACTTATACATGTCTGTTTATTGCCAAAGTATATGTTAAATCTTAAAGCAAAAAACACAGAAAGTGGAGTTAATAACACAATTGTTCTTAAAATGCAAAAGATAACATAATTTCTTAAGTAATGAGTTTTGTTTTTATTCTTTTTCTTCATACTCTTTTATCCTCTTATCAATTTCTAAAGCTATTCCACTTTCAATAGTTGACTTTTCATTCAAGTAAGCAATCTTTAAAATATCAAGCACTAAATCAGTTCTCTTTTGAAGATTGCCTCTGTATTGAATTAATTCTTCTTTCAAAGTTCCAAATACTTCGTTTGCTTCACTCTCTAGCTTGTTTATCAATTCATCACATTGAGCTTTTAAAGCTTCAATTGTTTCCTTTTCAACTTTTAACTCACTTGCTAGCTTTTCGATAAATTTCACATTTGAATCACTATCTTTAGATGTTGAACTTAACCTTTTAAAAATCTTTGAGATTATGAAAAATAGTAATGCCATTCCTCCTGAAGTACCTAAGAATGATGATAAGATTGTTTGCCAATTTGTCTCTAAATATCCTTTCTTTGGCTCTTCTTCTACAATTTCATCCTCTATTATTTCATTTTCCTCAGCATAAACATTAATCATTTTTGATGAAGTTACCAAAAATACTACAACTAAAAAAAGCACCATAATTTTCTTCATTTCTTCCTCCTATAAATTACTCTAACTTTTTTTTAAAATCAATTGTAGCGTAAAATTACGCCCAATTTGAGTGATTTAAAATCATAAAATCGATTTAAAATCTACTTAAATTTTATATCTTTACTATGCTTTTTGTCAAGTAAAAAAGGGTTAGATATTATTTTTTTTATCTAACCCTCCATATTAAGCTAACTTCTTTGTCAGTACAATCCCATATATCATATATCGTTCCATCTTCTAAACACGTTAAGTGCCCTTTAATTCTAATGATGTACTTACCTATTGGATTTTCTTTTATAAATTCTTTAATTGTACCATGAAACTCAATCGGCTTTAAATTAAGCTTATATTCAAATAAGTTTCCATAATTTCCAACACAACTCATTTCATGACAAAGCTCTAAAGAATTGTTATACAACAACCTGTTAGCTTCTTCCCATGATATGTCAAGCCCTTTAGATGTAGCTCTAATAACACAATCTCCTGTTATCCGTTTTAAAGGATTACAATTGTAATATTTATAGCATTCCATAGTCTGTATCACAATCTACAAACCAATTGTAATATAGAGCTAATCGTTCAGAACCTTTAACGCTACTATCTTTATCTTCTAAAAATAACTTAGCTAGCTTAACATAAATATCTGGATCATCACCTAATGCTTGTCTATAATCACTATGTAACATGTTTACTGCCATGACAAACTCTTCTTCTGTATATCTATCAAATCTTATGTCATTGTATTTACGAATATAAGGCATTAATTGTTCTGCTTTCCAACATTTCGTTTCTCTTTCAATCTTTTTATTCCATCTTTCTAAATCATCTCTTGTTAGTTTCATGTCTTTAAACATGTCTGCATATCCTTGATATTCGTACGCTTCATCATTTCTATAGCCATAATCATATCTTGCATAGTCTCTATTTTGTGGAGCATTACTTGAAAAATAACCAACTTTTCCAAGTCCTGCATAGCCATAACTTCCACGACCATCATTCATACTCATACTTCTATTATTATCCATCATTGGACTTGAATATCTATCATTGTATGACATTCTTCCATCCATATTTCCTCTATTATTGTTATAAAGATTGTTTCTACTTGCACAATCCATTATGTAAGCTTCAATAAATTTTCTACCCATCTTAATATATCCTCCTTTGGTTACGCTGTAGGAATTGGAACTACACCATATGCATGACCACTACTCTTTATTGGTGTTCCACCTGTTAATACAAATAAGTTGCTGTCAGTTGCAACTCTTAAACAATAAACTCCAAATTGACTAATTTGTGTGCCATATAGGTAATTTCCTAAACTTCCATTGGTAAATTTAATTACATCACTTCCAGCAGTTTGTCCTGAGATAACAATTTGTACTTTTGTATTGCTATTTACACCAGTTGGAATTGCTTGAGCTATGTAAACACATAGTTTTTGTTGATTGGTATATGTCCCAGCTGGTATTGTTAAAGCTAATACATTCGTTCCAGCATCATAAGCAACTGCCGTAGTTGTTACAAAATATCTACATTTTCCGAAACATTGATTATAATTTCTAAAACATGTCATTGCTTTTTTTACTCCTTTCATTAAAAAAAAATGAGAAATATATATAGCCAATTACTACATATACTCCTCATATGTGCTTAAATCGACTACATTTGTTTTATGTAGGAAAATTAAATTGTCTTAAAGTGTTGAGCCAGCTAAGCCATTACAAAAACCATTGCCATAAAATCCATAAGGTGAATATATAGATTGATATGGAGAAGAAACTATATAAGCAGGTTTAGCAGTAGGTTGTATAGTGTTTACTAAAGTTGCTGTTTGACTTAATTGTGATAATTGTAATTGAGCAGATTGTAATTCAGTTCTTAATGAATCTATCTTGTCTTGTGTTAATAAGTCAATTATTTTTTGTACTCCAGCATTATTAGCATTGATTATGTCACATGTGTTTTTAGCATTCTCATATCTCACTGAATCAATGTTTCTATTTGTTTCACAGCAACATTGTTGATTTTGATAACCTAAATTAGCTATAGCAGCATTTACTCCACTAAATCCTTGACATAGTGAGTTTTGAATTCCAAATTGTCCTGTAACTAATTCATCTTGTTTACTCATGATTGCACTTGTTGAAAAACCACTTGCAACATCGTTTGTTGTTGCTAAATTGCCTAATTGATAACCTAACATTTCATTTCCACCTCCACGGTTTCCACCAAAACCATTTCCATTGTTACCCCATCCAAAGATTAATAGAATAACAATCCACCAAGCCATTTCACCACCAAAAAAGCCATTATTGTTGGAATTGTTGTCTCTCCCCAACATATAGCCAGTAGCTAATTGTTCGTTCATTCTTTCAAACTTCCTTTCGATTATATATTTATATCTTGTTGCATGTCGACCTACAACTTGATACCTAATGAAGATAACATTTGAATTACTTGATTAAAATCTACCCCCTGTTGATACAAGTAATTCATTACATAATCTTTTGGATTTCTTCCACAATTCATTAACTCTTGAATTTTACCCGCCATTCCTGGATTACTTTTCAAGTAACTATTTATAAAGTCCTGTGGATTTACATTGTTCTTTATAAAAGTCTCTAATTGTGTTATCCCATTATTAAAATTGCTGTTGTTGTTTAATTTATTTTGCAATAGTGGATTTATCATCTTCTTTTACCTCCATAGTTGCATTTTGAGCCTGTGGGAAAAGTTTATTTATTAATCCATCTATTTTTTGATTTAATAAGTCTATATCGCTCTTATTTGCGAATTGTGTAACATCTACTTGCTTAACATTGTGTAAATCAATCTCTTTAAAGCTATAAGCTCTCGTTTGACATCTTCCTTGTGAATCGGATATCTTATGGAAAAATACTGCATTATCATTGTCCCATAAGATGATTTCTTGATTAGGTAACATCATATATGCATTAGCTCCCTCTAAACCATGCACATAAATTTGCCTTTGAGCCATTCCATTTAATTGATTTAAATTCGTGTTTGTTAATCTTTGATTGTTTAATAAATTTTGTGAGTAGTATGGTTGCTGTTGCTGATTAATCCCTAAATTACTATTTAATGGATTATAACTATTCATAATAATTTACCATTCCTTTCTTTTTAGATTTCACGCTAACATTATATAAAATTTATCTAGTCCCTGTTTTGCCATAAAAAAAAGGACTGCAATTTTTATCATTGCAATCCATTAGTCCTATTTAGGACAAGCACTCTCTTTGTCTAATTTTTCTATCTTTTTCTTTACTCGATTATAAATTCTTTGCACTTGTCTTTCACTATATGCTGTCTTTTGAGCTATTTTCCAATTTTGCTCTTTCAAAAAATACTTTTCATAGAAAATTCTTTGTTCTACTTCCGTTAAGTTACACGCTTTAACATAAGCATTGAAATGAGGCTTCATTGCATTTAAGACAATTTTATCTATTTCATCCATTCTAACACCTCCTTTCTAAATTTTTTTTCTTCAGTGACATAGTCTACACACTCTACTAGCAACTTTTTCTATATATGTTTTTTTTAAAATTTTTCTATATAGAAGACTTTGTTAGTTGACTATGTAGACTATGTATTATTTATAACTATTTATAACCAATAACCCTTAAAATACATATAAATGTATCATCCATCACAAAGCCACTACCATTTTTACCAAAATTCCACCCATAACACAAATCTGGAACACCAGCATTAATATAAGTTTTATCTTCTAATACTTGCACTTGTTTTGTTCCAACCATTGCACATTCATGCGATTTATCATAAGTTGAAAAAGGAAGGTCTATAAAGTAATTGTCCTTTACATCACTAGTTTTAACTTTTTGACAAAAAGTAGAAAAATTATTAGTAAAAACATAATAGATTTCTAAATATTCATAAGCACTAAAATTAATAGGGAATGCTTTAAAACCAGTTTCTTCATGAGGGAAATTACATTCAAATAATACTTCTCCCTCACTACCACCACCACTTGTGTTTATCATTGACTTTATAAAAACAACCTCAACATATGTAGACCTAACTCTTTGAACTTGAAATAAGTTGTTTTGCCCTGAATCATCAACTATCAAGTCATTTACTTGTATTTCTCTATCAGTTGTTACATGAATTTTATTGATGTCTATTGTTGTTGTGTATTTTGAACCACTAATTGTTGAAAAGAAAATTCCATACCCTGGAACTCCTTTTGGTCCCTGTGGCCCTTGTGGTCCAACTTCTCCCTGATCACCATGAGCTCCTGGGTCGCCTTTTGGTCCCTGAATACCCTGAGGACCTTGTGGACCAGTTTCTCCTTTAGGACCAGTAGGACCTGTAGTCCCATCAAATGGATGATAGGTCGTATTGTAGGTAGTAGTTGATTTTCCACCTGTGTAAGTTAGAACGGTCTTAGTCCATAAATACTCACCTTGAAGTGTATCAACTGGATTGTTTGACCAACTAGATGGAATTGTTGAGCCGTTAGAGCCAAGTGCATAAGTTACATTAGTTGCTGTTACTTTTGCATCATCTCCAGGGTCACCCTTGTCACCTTTTGCACCTGCAGGTCCAGTAGGACCAACTGGTCCCTGAGGTCCAAGAGGTCCTCTTTCTCCTTGTTCCCCTTGAGGTCCAGTATCACCCTTAGCCCCAGTATCACCTTTCGGTCCTTGTGGCCCTAATGGTCCTCTCTCACCTTGTTCTCCCTTGTCACCTTTATCTCCCTTTGGACCATATATCAATTGCAAGTTTTTACAATTAATTCGACCACCATCATATGATGGAGTAGAAGTAATTCGAACTAATAACAATGCATTTGCATTATCTTTATCTGTCAAAGTAATTGGAATAAATCCATAATCGCCTGCTTTTCCGTTAAAATCATAAATTTCTGTCCAACTATCATCTTTATTTTGAAGTGCTAATGCTCCACTTAAAGTGTACGACCTTGTATGTGTTGTATAAGTTGCAAAGCTGTTTAAATTAGGAATCCATACTGGATTATGAATTTCACCAAATTGTACTTGGAAATTCCTTACGGAAAATCTTTTAGTTCCATCAATATAAAATCCAATACTACCTACGCTATATCCAGATGGAATAGGATATTCAGTTACCGTTGTATTTATAGAAAATCTTTGATATTCGCTTGTTGCAATAAAAAAGGATCTATCATCTACGTTCATCGTTATTCCACTTTCTTGATATGGGTATGCTTCAATTGTTGAACTTGCTTCACTATTAGCTTTTAAATCAAATGAAATAGTAACTTTTTCACCAACATGACCATCAAATATACTACTCAAATTATATTCAACAAATGTAGAAGTTCTTTCGTTTCCATTTTGCATTGCGGTTTCAAAGACAACATCTTTTAAATCATTTATATAAGCTAACTCTTTTCCATCTTCCCATTTATCTCCGTCAAAATCTGCTTGATAATGAAAAATCTTTTGTTCTCCTTGTTTTGAAAAACCAATAGCATTAATCTTGCCTGCACTTTTATCAACCCAACCATTAAGAGCGATTAAATCAACATATCCATCTCCACCAATTCCACCAATCGTTTTTCCACCATTATTAATTGGAGAAAAATATCCTGTGAATTTTCTTTTAGCAATATCAGCAGGCTTTAAGCTGTGGTCTCTTCCATCCATCAAAATCTGTGTTCCTACTTCAAGGTCTGCAACTCTAACATCAAGTTTATCAACATTACCCTCTAAAGCTAGTCCTCTATTACCAGGAAAAGCAGTTGCAGAAGTCGTTCCTAATGCAAGTGATGGTGATATTTCTGTATATCCTACACCATTCCATCTATAGGTTAAATTGGTATCACTTGTAATATAGATTTTACCTGGTTCACCTGTGCTTGGTAGTTTAGAATAATTATCATACACTAGTACATCATCAACATAAGATGGTAAGACATTTGATGGAATTTTGCCATCACTTTCAACAACTACTAAACCATTTTCAATATTTTTATTTTTATAAGCCGTTACAACACCAGCTGTCTTTTCATCTAGTGAAGATATAGCACTATTATTATTTGTAACAGCTTGTTGAAGTTGGCTATTGCTAGTTTCTAAAGCACCAACTTTAGTTGTAAGAGGTGAAATATCATCTTCAGTTGCTACTTTCTTACCACCATCAACATAAATAGTTCCATCAATCTGCATATAAAGGTTGTTGCTATTTTGATAAAAGCTCATATCACCATTGTTGTTTTCAAAGTTTGCCACAAAGCCATTAGGATATAAATCACTTAGTTTTCCCCATTTATTATCAGTTTGATTAAATCCTGCTTTAAGAAAGCCATCAGTTGTTGAAGTAGCTAAAGTGTGAACGTGACTTGTTGGGGGAAAATTTGTTGGTTTGTTATCGATGTTTTGCCAAGAAGTTTTAATATATACAACATCATTATAATCATTAGATGTATCATTAAATCTTCTTAATTCAACATTCTTTGCCATAAAGATTTATCCTCCTTTTAATTAGATTTGTAATAAAGCTAACTTGCCATTTACTTTTGGTAAATTATTTAATTCACTTTCACTTGTTACTAATGGAATTGTTGCGAATTCATCTACTAAAGCTTTGCCAGTTTTTGGTGATAAATATTTTCCATCAATTGTTCCTTGTGTTGCTTCAAGTAATGTTGCTGCTTTTTCACTCCAAAAGTTATCTAAAGATACATCAATCTGGTTATTATAATAATCTTCTACACCTTTTTTAACAGCATTGTCAGCATATGCTTTAACTCCTGCTGGTGTTACAACAACATCCGAATCATTTCCAGCTGTTGATTGAGCTATTGTTGCAATCTTTACAAGTCCATATTGTAAATTACTTGCTTTACCATCGATATTATTTCCTGTTGAACCTTTTTGTAGTTCTTTAAATCTTAAGTCAAAAGTACTTGGTGTTAACGCATCAAGAGCACTTGGATTGTCTAAATTTACTGCTGCAGTTTCATCAGCTAATTTAACAATTCCTCGATTAGTAGTTGTTGCACCATCATAACTATCATTGGCAATTGTGAATGAATATGTTTCAGTTGCTTCATCAAATATATAATTATCAAGTATAATCCAGTCACCACTTTCAACTTTTAAAGGATTTAACTTGTCACTATCAGTAGATAAATAAAAACCTTTTTTAGTTGTATCATATGTATATGTATTTCCATATGCCATAACATTTATGTTTAATGTTGATGCACTAGCTGAAATAGTAGATGTTAATCTTGAACTACCACTAGCAGAAATAATCGCATAGCCACCGAATGAGTTTGATATTGTCGTACTAAAATCATTAGTAATCGTTGTTAAAGCACTTTTTAAATCAACAATACTTAAATCAGTATTTTCTTCTGACTCATTTTTAACTGAGCCTTTATATTTTAATCCACCTTTTACATAATCAGGAATTAATGAAGAATCAAATTTTGATGTACTATCTAGTAATCCATTGACTTGAGTAACGTTAATATTAGGAATTAATGAAGATTTAATTTTAGATAGTGGGTCACTTGGATTATCTAATAAGCCATTGACTAATTTTAAATCAGTTGCCACATAAACAATTGTATCATAATTTTCTCCATTGCATCTTCTTAAAGTTGTGTTTACTGCCATGATTATTTACCTCCTAAAAATTCTTTTCTCTTTTCATCTAACACAGCATTAGCATAAATTGCTAAGTCGCTTAACCCTTGAGTTGATTTTAGAATCATACCTAAAACGCTAAACATTTCATTCATAAGCCCAGCACAATGTTGTACTTTTTCTCTCCAAAAATCAACTCCATTAGATTGTTCCTTTAATTTGTTGATTTCATTTTCTTTCAAATTGACTTCACTTTTAAGCTTTTTAACTTCCTCATTAATCTTTTCAATTTGTGATTTAAGGCTTGAAATTTCCTCATCCTTAGCGTTTATTGCTTGTGATAAGTAATCTTTTTCTTCGGTTTCTTTTTTTAATTGTTCCTTTAATTTGTTGATTTCATTTTCTTTCAAATTGACTTCACTTTTAAGCTTTTTAACTTCCTCATTAATCTTTTCAATTTGTGATTTAAGGCTTGAAATTTCCTCATCCTTAGCGTTTATTGCTTGTGATAAGTAATCTTTTTCTTCGGTTTCTTTTTTTAATTGTTCCTTTAGTTCTTGGACTGTCATTTTTTTCTCCTTTCTATTCATCCATGATTTCTAGCCAAAATTCAGCTCCATTAGTTGGTTGTGTTCTTGACATAACAATAGTAGAATTTTTAATATTCTCTATCTTAAATCTTAATTCTTCAATAGCTTTCCAAACGGACTCATTATTTTCGATGTCTCCCTCTTCAATAAGTCCGATTACACCATTAATTTCATCTATTACTCGATTTAATTCAGCTAACATTGAATCTTTTCTATCAGTAATAGGTGCTACAAAACTTTCTCTTATCTTTTGCGGAGATAAGTTCTTTTCACTAGGATTCGTACCCGTTACCAGAGCCGATTTTTTCTTTATTCTCTCTAGCGTTTCAGGGCTAGTGTTTTGAATTTTCTTTGTTTTAACATCTTCATTCATAAGTCTTTTTAACCAATCCTTCCATTTCGCTTTGATATAGTATAAACAATTTCAAACGAATTAATTAGGCAGTTTTTGTCGTTATTGCTATAATACCAAAAAGTTACAAAGTTAAAATTTCTTACTCTTAGCTTTTTAGTAAATATTTTGGCATCACTTGATAACTCATAGGTAAATCTACTATAATCTACTTCATCCTCAAAGCTATAAGCATCTACACCCTCCATTCCCATTTTCTTAATCTTTTTGGTTGTAAATTCACCATCTTTTCTATTTGTTGAATAATAAATATCTACTGCACCATTAATAACTGGTTCGAATGTAACACAAATATATTTGATGGTTTTTCTATAATCAAAAGGCTCAAATTGTAAAATTGGGAAAGTCCAATGCAACACAACATTGTCATAGTGCATTACGTGTGATTCTATAGCAGTTGGGTATATTCCATTGTAAGAAATTATCTTTTTAGGAGATGGAGTTTCATCTTCACTAAATACATAACTTTCTAAATACAACTTTTCATCTTCGATATATGCTCTAGCTTCAGTAACTTTTTTACTAACTCTAAAGAAATAAAAATCATTTTCATAAGTAACTTGACTACCATCTTCTCTATACAAGTAAATGCAATAATCTTCATCAACTTTTTTGACTTCAATCTTGTAAGGTGTATTTACTTTTACATCAAGTGTGTAGTTAATTTCATCAATATAAATAATTTGCTGGTCTACATATCTTGCTTTATCATAGTAACAATCAAAGCTAATATTAAAGTGATCAGTGAAAAGTTGAGTTATATCATCCTTTGAAATAATCTCTTCATACAAGTTACTATCACTAGTAAATATTAGTCTTGTTCCATCTTGAATTTGATTTGAATTATAATTAAAGTATAAGTTTGATTCTCCTGCACTTGCTAAAGAAAGCATAGTTCTTTCATAAGTAACATCTGCGAAAGTATCTTTCATGAATTTACATAATTCGCCTTTAGATGTACCAAACCATAATTCATCGTTTTCATCTATAAACCAAATTCTAGCATCAATGTTTTCAAGTACATACCATTCATAACCAAATGTGCCTGTTAATTCATCTGCAATTTGATTTTTAAATCTACTCTCAGCAACATAAACTCGTTGCTTTTCTCCACCAACATACAAGTAATATTTACCATCATGCACGATTGAAGAACAATTCTTTAAATCTTCAGTAACTAGTCTTGAATTAATTAATGTGCTTCTACTTCTTGCATATCTTTGTAATGAGTTGTAATTCTCAGTCAATACTAAGCCAAATACACCATTCTTTGATAAAAACAATTTGTCACCAACTAAGTTAGCCGTTGTAAAGGATGAAACACATCCCTCGCCAATTGAGCTTGTATATTGTAAATATTCAATCTTTTTATAAACATTTCCTGCTACATCAGTTATTACTTCTCCTAATGAATTTCTTGCATCAACTAAGCTTGCTCTTCTAACATAGAAAGATGGCTCGTTAGTACTTTCACTTTTATGAATTCCTAAATAGTTATCTTCTAGCAATGAATACCCTGTAATTTTGTTTTGCTCTCCACCAACGATGTTATAGCTTAAATCACTAAAATAAGTAAAGTTTTCACTTCGTTTTAAAGCTTGCTCTTGACTAAATAATTCACTTGTATGCCAATCCATGTTTGGAAAATCTTCATTTCCTGAAACGAATAAATGTTCTACTCCACCATAGCCAAAAATAACTCCAAATTGACAATTGTCTATCTTCATATAAGCCTTATCATCTATGTATTTTTGAGTAGTGAATTCTACCTCTAACTTTTCACTATCATTGATTAATGGCGTTACTATGGTTAATTTCCCTGTCTCATAATCAATAATGAATTCGTTGGTTCTTAAACCATTTTCATCGATGCTAAAACCATCTTCATTAAAGTTAATTGTTTTATCACCATATTTTACAATTGGTCTAAAAGCTGCATCCTTACAAATTGGATAACCATCTAATTGATAAACTGGAATTTCTTTTAAGGAAACACTTGCTACAAAGTCAAGATTATTGTCACTAGTTCCTACTATAAAGTTGTTAATATTAAGAACACCATCTTCATAAACAATTCTAATTGATATTTCTTGAAGCAAACTACCTAAGTCATCATAATAATTACAAATTGATTTTAAAGTTGGTATACTAGATAAAGTTCTATTAAAGTCTTCAGTTAAAGGTATAGAAAACTTCCCTGAAAATGATTCAGTAGAAAATTCACATACAAGCAATGTAGAAGTTGTTTTAAAATTTGCTACATTAAAAGCTTTCCAAACCTTATCAGCAAATGCTGCTCCTGGATTACTTGGATGATATTCTTCTAAATATGTCGTACTTAAGCCATCATAGAGTAATACATTCTTTCTTCTACTTGATAACATGTTAACTTCATCTAAGCTAGCTTGTGAAGATATGATTTCACTTTGTAAAGGCAAAATATTAGTTGTAGTCGTTGGAATATAAGTGTCTTCGTTATCTCTAACGGCTCTTAATTCCCATGTTTTACCATCATCCCATGAACCAAACACTAAAAACGTTCCACAAAAGATATAAAGTCTATTACCTCGAACCACACCAAATGATTTTTGATTTTTAACTTTAATATAGCTTTTCCAAGTGTCTTCATCGTAAAAAGATGGCTTGAATGTGACATCCAATACTTTTTTCTCTGCTTCATCAATTCGATTTCCAAGAGTTATTTTATAAAGCTTTTCGCCAACGTGAACTATTCGATGTATTTCATGATTGTAACTATCTATGAATTGCCAATAGCCATTTATTGGTTGATTGTCATTAAACATGCATAAAGCTTCATAGCCAAAACGCTTTTGATTATTTCTATCACGATAAATCACATTATACATGTTTGTTGCTCTTGAATAACTAACTGAAAGCTTAGAGGTGGAATAATCAACTCCTCTAAAGTTATTTAAGGAAACTCGTTTTTCATCGTTTATACCTATATTAGGCATTGTAAATTGAGCCATTGTTAATCACCTCTAATTTAAAAGAAATTGTAAACATCTTTTACTCTTTTGAAAACTACATCTTGTTGAGTTGGTAAATCATTAAGATATGATTCGAACTTGTTTGTGGAAAGTAAAGCCAATTGTGCGTTACTATCTTCGTATAAATCACCTTTCACAAAGTAAGGCAATAATCGATTTATATTATCAGGACATGGAATTTCCATCGTGTCTAAATCCGAATATTGTAAGTATCTAAAAGGTAAATATTGAATTACATATCTTTCATTTCCTGTTAATTGTCTAATTTGTAATTCTCTTCTACTAGTATCTCGGTTAGTTGTAAGCTTGTATGGAACATCACTTAAAGCAAGATTGTTGTCTACAAGAGTTACCTTTTGTATTGTCATATCACCTATTACATCAATGTCATATCTTGCCATTCCATTAACAACATTGTTAGGACTTTCCGATGTAATTGTGAATGTATAAAAAGGCATTTTTTTTAAGGCTATCACTCTTGAATAGCCTCGATTTATTGATTCGATTATGTTTGCAGTTCTATCTTTGTATTCTTCCATTTCCGATATTGCTTCAGGGTCTAATTGCTCATCATCGTTATCAAACATTAATTTAATGCAAGCAACGATTAATTCACCTTTTGTCATTTAATCCTCCTTTTTAAAATTAATAAAAGGCAGTTAGAATTCCATCCAACCACCTTTTGATATATTTTTTATTGAATATTAATTATTACACCTTTAAGTAATAAATCATCTCGAATAACTTTTGAAACACGAATAACCTTATCATAAGGAAACATATAACCAACTCCATTATGCATGTAAGTCATATGTGTAATTTCCTTATTGTTTGGGTCAGATGGTATTAGAATATCATAATATTCTTTTACCACTTTGTTTTCGGCTTCATCTTTTGCTTCGATTACTTTGTCATTTTTGCTAGGCATGTTTATTGTCCTCCTTTAATTCTAGTCTGTTGTTATATCATAGAAAGTTACAGGAGTATTCTTTTCAAGTGGGTTAGGAGCTTTAGCAACAAAGCCAACAGCTGTATTGAAGATTAAATCATCAGACATCTTAGTTGTAGGCATAGAAACTGGAACTAAGAATTCCATAACAAGTCTTGGATCTAAAATTCTTGTACCAAAGCCGTTTACTTTCCAACCTACTGTTTGTCTTTGGTCTAGTGGGTCATCAGAACCTGCTGAACCTAAGCCTTTATAGATGATTGATGGTCTATTTGCTTTAGAACCTGCAATATCTACTGTTCCAAAGCCTTTTCCACCTCTTTCATCTTTACCAAATACAAGGCATCTAGTTAAAGAAGTAGTTTTGTTTTCCTCTTGACCACCTAAAGTTTCAATTGTAACTTTCTCAATATAGTCTTTAACGACTACTTTAAATCCATAGATTGAACCAATTTCTCCTCTTAGAATAGAAGATGGATTAGCATATTTTGCAACATCAATCCATGATTTATTTACTTCGGCTAATTGTTTTAAATCATACTCAACATCTGGGTCAATCAATAAAACATATTTTCCATCTTCATATGGTTGAACTTTATTTCTTCGTAAAATAGTACGAATTCTATTTAAGTCATCCATTGTAATTGTATCAGTTCCAACAATTGTGTCTAAAGTTTTATTTCCAGCATAATATACATTAGTTGTTTTATATAATTCTTCTAAAACTAATTTATTAAAGAATGCTGAAGATGTAGTTCCTAATTCTTCTACAGCAACTTGCATTACAGGGTCTTTACTTAGTAAAGTAACTAAGTCAGTTAATTTAATATAATCCCCATATTGTGCAGTTGATGCTTTGAATTTTGCAATTTGAAATTTGTTTGATTCAGGTGTAATACCTTCAACAATTTTTCCTTTTGGTAAATCCATAGGAATTACTTTATTCCAATAAATAGTATCTCCATGATGTGCTGGAATAGAAACCTTTTCTCCAAAATCGACAATGTCAAATTTGTCTTTTAATACAACTGAATAAAGTTTGTCATAAAATTCTGCGTCCTCAACGGACTTAAAGCCATGATAAGTAGCCATAATTTGTAATCTCCTTTTTATTTTCGTTAAATTTTTTTGTTTTGTTTTAAAGAGACTACATGCAGAAAAAGAAATTAAAAATACTTAGTATTCTCGCTTAAGTAATTTCTTGAAATCTTCATCGCTCATATCTAAATATGAAACTTTAGTTTTTCCAGTTGATGATGATTCACTATCAGCTACTGAGCTGTCAATTCTTGCTGCTTCATTTACCAATTTATCTTTGATATTTTTACGGCTTTTTTCATCTCGTTTTGCCGTGAAATTAAGATATTTGTCGTATATTTCAGTTAGTGGTTTATTTCCTAACTTTCCATCAGCATAATCTAAAAAATCTTCATCATTAATAAGCTTTTCAAAGTCAACATCAGGATTCTTTTCCTTAAAGGAACGAATGTCTTCATCGACTTTCTTTTGAATATTTTCACTTTCTTGTTTCTTAGCAATCTCTTCTTTTTGAGTTCGTTTGAATTCTTTATAAAAGTCTGCTTTTGGATCAGCACTACCTTGCTCGGCTAGGCTCTTCATTTTAAAGTAGATATTCAAGTCAATATCATCTTCAATTTTTTCATTTGTGTAAGGATTTACACCACCTAGTGATTCAATAATGCCTTTTCGGTATCCACGCATTTCGGCTTCATCTTCAGTTGAGTTTGAAACGTTTTGTTGACTGGATGTCTCCTTTTTAGGAGTATTGTCTTTAACTTGTACTTCGTTTTCGACTTTTTCTTGATTCTCTTCTTGAGTTTCTTGATTTTCATCTTCAGTAGTTTCATTGTCTTCTGAATAATTTTCATCTAAACTTTGTTCCGTTAAATCTTCATCTTGTGGATTTAGATTTTCATTTTCTACAAACATCTTTTTTCCTTTCCGCCTTTTGAGCTAAATAATTATTGTTTGTTGTTTATATATATATAAATTGCTTTAAATGGCAATTGATATACCTATTTTGTTTGTTGTTGCTGTGGAGTTTGTTGTCCCTGCATTTGAATTAAATTTTGCATGTATTCTCTATACATACTCTTTTGATTATTAATTGCTTGTTGAGCTTGTTTTCTATACTCATTGGAACTCTTTTCAAGTTCACTAGTGTAAGCACTCATTTGCTCTAAGTCTTGGTTCTTTTGAGCTAATTGTTGTTGTAATTGAATTTCATTAGATTGTTGTCTAATAGCCATTGCTTCAATCAATTTTGACTTTATAGGCAATTCACTTTCAGGAATTACGCTTAAATAAGTTTGAAAGTCTATAAAGCCATTTTGTAAGAATGTATCAAGTTGTGAAATTGTTTGTGCCATACTAAATTGTGTGTATGGAGCTGCTTCAACCATGATGTCAAAGTCAATGTCTTGAAATTCAAATCCATTAAACAATCTTTCTTCCCCTTGTACTAATCCATTATTAAAAGGCAATTTTTCATTCAATTGATATAGATAGTCATATCTTTTGTTTTCGTAGTTTAACAAATAGAACTGAAGTTCTATCTTTCCACAATTCTTTTTTGCCTCAAAAATATTCTTTCTTTCCATTGCTCTTGGCTTTTCACTATTAGCATTTAAAATTGATAATGCATAACCACTCATATTAGAAGCGTTTATTTCACCATTAGCAACTTCAGTAGTTCCTTTAATTGTCCTAATCATATCAACACTATTAGGAGCTAATTGTACGGCTCCAGCTGTTACTGGGCTTGTTTGTAAGTAATCAAGTCCTTTTGTTCCTGGTGGAGTATGGTCAGTTATTATTTCACCAACTTCATTAGTAATCACTTGACCTTGTAAAGCATCTTGCTTTGCTACAATCTTTGGAGAACCTGTATTTAAGTTATTCATGGTTGCTAAAGCTTCATTAAAGTTAATTGTCTTTTGTACTTCTACAATATCGGTTAAAAGACTATCACCATAACAACTTCTAAAATTAGGTGCAACCCTTAAAAATTCAAACGGATATAAATAAGCTCCAAATCTTCCACCCTCAATTGTATAATCTTCTTCGTTAAATTCTAACTTAGGGAATTTCTCACTCAAAGATTTAACTTGTTTACGTTTATTAATGTAAGGATTTAATGGCTTTTCATCATAAACTAAAACATTTGAAGTACACATTTGATGGTAAACTTCTCTATCTTTTCGATAAAACATTACGTAGACCGTTGTTTTTTCATCGATTGATAACTCTTCATAACCTGCTCTTTCGTAGCCATCAGGTTCTATTAAATCGATGTTAGCTTTATTTTCACATAGCTTTTTGACTTTCTTTGTGTCAAGTCTATATCTACGGATTATCCATTCGTTTTTTTGAATATCAAATTCATTAATGTTACTTACTGCTACATCTTCTAAGAATAAGATTTTGCTTCTTAATCCTCCTAGTTTTTCACCACGATTTCCTACTGCGTTCTCATCCCAATAATAGTACATTATTGATGTTCCTGTGATAATACTTTCACTTACCCATTGAATATCTATTGCATCTTGATTTCTTTCCTTAGATTGAAAAAGGTTAAATGATGTTATTTCAGCAGCTTTATCAGGGCTTTTAAAGGAAATAAAATTGTTTTTAATAGGATTATTAGCAAGTGAAGATAAAATCAAAGTATAATTCATTTTCATGATGTTATACACTGGTTTAGGGAATGGAGTTGAAGATTTATTCCATTGATTACCAGCTATAAATTCTCTTACTACTTCTGATTTTCTTACAATATCTTTACTTGTAAATGCTGATTCCCAACTTCTAAATCGTTTAAGTATTTTTTCAACTTTCTTTGATTCAATTTGTTTCGGTGTTTCCATTTCCCTCACCCTCTTCCTCTGTTCCAAACAAGCTATTAAATATTTTGATTGTTTTGTTTTGTTTCATCGTTTCAATTTTATTTTTATCACTTGAAAGACTTTCAACTTTCTTTTCAAGCTCTAAAATTCTTAATTTTAATTCTTCAACTTCTTTTTTTAATCCCATGATATATATTTTTCCTCCTCAGCATCATCATCTCTAAGCTCGAATGGTAAAGTGTCTTTTCTATTCTTTTTACTTGGATTTTCAATTGGTTCATAAGTCCAACTAATACAATAATACCTTAATGCATCTGGCATATGTGTAATGTTATGTGGCTCTTTTGCTACATCATTTGGATTCGATTCATCAAATCTCAATAGTGGTATGCATTTAATTAATTCAGTACAATTCTTAAAAATAAATAGCTTTGGCTTTGGCTCTTCACCATTTATAGATTCAAGCTTAAACATTTCTTTCATTGTCAACCAACCTTGTACTCTATCATTGCTTGCCTTTGTAAGATAATGTCCGCATTTTTCTCTAAAAATGTCTGCCGCACTTCTACCAGTTTGAGAGTTTTTATTGTATAAATCAGGTGGTGCAATGTCCATGTAAATGTCTTCCCATTTCTCGGTAAGTTCATTTATTTTCTTTCCTGCTTCACTAACAACTAAGTTTGATTCACCAAATTCACGATAAACATATGAGTTCCCTTCAAAGTCTCTTGCTATCCATAAAACGGCTGTTCTATCTAGACCATAATCTCGTGTTCTATAGATTCTCCATCCTTTAGGAATTGGAAAAGCTTCAATAACGTGAGTTTCAATTGAAAATTCAGTAAAAAATCTTCCACTGAAAACATCCCAATCACCATATAATAAAGCTTTCTTTTGGTCTTCAGGTAAATTCATTAAGTTGTTAACATAGTCTTTGTTGTTTTCCATAATGAATTTATTGTCTGTTACTTGTGCATAAATCATTGTATAATCTTCAGGGTTTTCAGTAGGTGTATATTCTCTATCGATAAATAAGCGTTTTACCCAAGCATGACCTACGCCACCAGGGTTACAAGTGAAATACATTCTTGGCTTAAAGCCGTATTCTTTCATCTTTTCACTACTTAATCGGTTACGTGATGTCAAATAAATATATTGTGTTTCGGTAAATTGAGTTGCTTCTTCCATGAAGATTACATCATATTCTTGTCCTTGATATTGATAAACATCATCTTCGTTTTTACAATAACCCATCTTAATACGACTACCATTAGGGAAAATAAATACCTTTTGGTCGGCTTTATATTCGGCTAATCTTTCGGATTTACTAGGATTTTTACAATTAAGAATTTGAATCAATTGTTTAATATGGTTTTCACTAAGCTCAGGGAACGTTCTACGTAGCATTAAGATGTTAATTCCAGCATACTTATAAGCTTGTAGGATTAATAACCATCTTGCAACAAATGATTTTCCTCCACCTGCTGCTCCTCCATAACAATTTCTAGCACCCTTAGCTTCTAAAAATGCAAGTTGCTTAGGGTAGAATTTAGGAAGAACGATATCTTTAGTGCCATTCACACATCTATATCTCCATTATCTCCAAAAATAATCCTAATTGTATTTGATGGTTGCTCTTCAGATTTTTGCTCTCCGATTGTGTTAGCTAGTGCTTTGTATGCATCAACACAATGTTTATGATTTCTATCAACTGCAATTGACAATTGAGTTGCTATTACAAAATCAGCAATAAGTCCCTTTTTCTTTTGCCCATCTAAAGGGTCAGTATAAACGATTTCTCTTTCCATACATGCATTAATTGTTTTCTTTAAAGCTCTATTTTCTTTGCGTGTTTGTTGAGCTTTTTCTATACGATAATACTTTTGTTCGGCAGTTTCGTTTTTCGTATACTCAACTAATGCATTTTTTTTCTCAGATACTTCATCATCTTTTGGGGCTAAATTTTGCTCTACAATCGCTAATTCATTTTCCATGTAAAATCACTCCCTTTTAATTTAAAAGTCGATTTAAAGTCGATTTATGCACTAAAAAAAATAAAGTTGCGTTACTTTTATCAGTCGATTTAAAATCGATTTTGCAACTTTATTATAAATTCTTTATTTATTATTGTCAAGCATTTTTAAGTTTTAATTAAATATTTTTTGCTTCTTCTTTTTCTTCCTCAACTATTACATCCTCACTTTTACAAATTGGTGTAATTGTTGTTACATTTAAACAAGCTGTTCCATCAAGTGAAATGATGTTTCCATGAAATGTAAATAAATATGTATGCTTTGAAATGAAAAAGTTCATCATTTCTCTAGCAACCTCATTGTAAGCTATAGCCCATACATAATATGGCTTTTGAGGTAATGAGACCATTAATCCTTTAATATCAGGATTAGGAATTTTAACAATAAACATCAAGTATTCATTTCCACCTAAGTCTCTTCTAATTTCTAGCTTCATGTTTTTTCTAACAATGTAGCCAATTATATGAAATTCATTTACATAGTATGACATTATACCACTCCCTAAAGGCTTTACATGATTTAATTGTTATTATTTGTCTATTATATCTTTTCGCAAATAACTTACTCTTTAACTTGAATACTGGTGTTTCCATTCCTTTTGCATCAATTGTATAAGTAACACCATCAATAAATAAATCAAAGTCACCTATATATTCGATTGCTCTAAAAGTTTTATTTTTTTTGTTAGGCTCTTTTAAAATAAACTTTTCCTGAAGCATATATTTTGGTTTTATTAAGTGTTTAATGTTGTACTCTTTAATACAACAATAAATATTTTGCTCCAGCTTACTATCAAAGATTATTCCCTCATATTTGATTTTTGTGTTTTTATATTTTCTCGTTAACATAATCTCTCTCTTTAATCCTCAAATAAACTCTTTGCCAACTCTTTCATTTTTTCTAAATCAGTTGGTTCTATATCTTGTTCTTCTTCATTGCTTTGTAGATTTTGCAAGTACCTTTCATATGGATTCGTGTAATTTCCCTCTAAAATATTAAGGAAGTTGTCTTCTTTCATTACCCAATCAAAGCTTGCTTGCCATTTCCCTTTGTTGTTATAACTATTTCCCTGCAAAAAACTATTACCTTTTACATAATCAACAACTCTTTTAATGTTATCAAAGCCAAATTCGTGAAGTTTGCTTTTGATTACTTTGATACGACTTTCAGTTAGATATTCAACTTTGTTTAAGCCTGAATTATTATTCCAATATTCAACAACTTTATTTACTTGTTCTTCTGAACAATCTTTGTCTCTTATGATTAAATTTTGAATTCCATTGATAATTAACATTTCATTGTAAGTATCAATTTTAATCAATTTTTCTCTGCTAAGAAAACTGATGCAATTAATAACAACTTCCTCATCTGTTTGAAATAACTCGGCAAGTCTCTTGGTGTACCCTGAAAATGGTTTAATTGTTACTCCACCTTCGTGATGAGTGCTATATAGCGTTAATTTAAGGAAGAAAAGGAGCATTTCAACTCCTCGTTCTTCAGCTTGCATCTTGATTATTTTTGAATTCAAAAAGAATTCAGAAGAAAATTTTAGATAAAATCTATCCATATTTTCACTCCTCAATAGTAATAGATTTAACTATCACTATTTTATTTTTTTCTAGCTTTGCATTAAAGGTTATTTTATTTTTAACAATAAACGCTCCTTTTATATGCACTTTTGTACCTGAAGATAATTTACTTTTTAAATCAAGTAATTTCTTTTTGGTAAAAGTCCTTTTTCTTTCATGAATTTCAAAGGTAAAAATATCGTATAATTGTTTTTCTCCCTCTAATTCAACGATTTCCTTATCTCTTTCAACTAAGATGTCACCACCAATATACAATTTATCTTCATCGGTATAAATGTATGTGTTGCCATCAATTCGCCCTATTAAAGAAATGATATTATTAATAAACATTTTCTTCTAAATCCTCATCATCTTCTTGGATTTCTTCTTCCTCTTCTTCTTCGATTATCTCACCATCATATTTTCCTGTTGATAATCTTCTTTCGATATCCTTTTGAATTTGAAGCTCTTTTACATTCTCTAATTGTTGATGATCTTTTAATTTTTCATCTTCTACATTAGGAAATTTTAGCTTTTTAACAACATAGACCTTATCAACATAAATTCTAGTCTTGTAAACTATTCTATCGTTACCATCAGTATAATTTACTTGAACCAAATCTCCCTCAACATAAATTTGGTCTCCTCTACCCATAAATCTTGTGATTTTGGTTGCTAAGCTTCCCCATGCAATAGCTTCAATAAATACATCATCTTCATACGATGTTTGAGAAAGGATTGTGAATAGAACATATCTTTTTTTGTATTGAGGTAATCGCATCATTTTGGTTTTACTTGCTAAAGTACCAAAACCAATTGCTTTCATTACTTATCTCCTTGATTATTCAAGAAAGCATCATATTGAGCGAATAAATCCTCAGCATGTTTTTGTTTGTTAGTACTAGTTGCAACTCCTTGATATTGTAGAGCATCTTCAACTTCCCCAAATAAATTTGTAGGAGCTGTTGCTTTTTCTTCTTTTGGTGCTTCAACTGCTGGTGCTACATTTACTTCTTTTTGTGCAATTTGTTTTTGCTCAACATAACCTAACTCATTATCAGAGCTTGGTGAATCAAAATATTCTTGATTTCCGTTTTGGTCGGTGTATGTCATGTCTTTTGTGAATGCTTGTTCCATATCTACGCTCATTATTCCCCACTTTGAAATTAATTGTCTTAAGATGGTTTTAAAAGCCATTCCATCAAAGTCTTTGTACCAAAAACTTGAGTACAACCACATGTCACTTTCTGGAACTTTTCCAGCTAAATAATCAGCATATGATACCTTTGGAAATTTTCCACTAGTCGCATTGATGCTAAATGCTTGTGAATATCTGTCAGCATGTTTTAGCATCTTTTCTTTAGACCAATAAATTGTTTGTCTATACCCATTTATAAGCTCGAAACTTCCCATGTACCCAATTACATTTCTTGTTTCTCTTACTTCTTCATCTTCAATGAATTTAAACAAGTAATCACCATTTTCAGGGTTACGACCAATGAACTCTCCCTCTCTTACTTCCAATACACTAATTTTTTTGTATTGTCCACTTCGCATGGCTAATTGGATGTAACCTTTATAACCAATTTGGAAAGTGGCTATTGTTTTACCTTGCTTTTTATTTTCAAATGGAACTAAATAATAATGTCCCATCATTGGTGATGGACTTAACTTTAAAGTTTCACCAATTAAAGCTGCAGATACAACTGACCCAAAATCACATTTTTCTAATGCTGGATTAGTAACAAATGCACTAATAATTGAAGATGTAAAGTTTAAACATCTTGTTGGATCACCTAAAGTTGTTGTTATCATTTTTTGTACATTAGGTGATGAAATGTACTCTCTAAATGATGCTTTGTTTTGTTTTGCTACTAATGTGTTATTCATGTTTTTTGTCCTCCTTATTTATGCATTAGTATTTTCTTTTAAAAATTCTCTAGCTATCTTTTTACCAAACTCTTCAATGTCTTTATCATAACACAAGCAATACAATGTATCTCTAATTATTTGTGCTGTTAACATTTTAAATGCTTGCATCATTAAACCGAATTTAAAATATTTTTCATCACTTATAGTTCCATTATTGTGTTCTGTTTCAATAAATGAAGCTGTAACGATGTCATACATATTTATGTAAGCTTCAATAAAATTTTTTCCATTGACTTGGATTATTTCTTCTTTTTCTTTTTCTACTCTTTCACTTGACATGGTTTAAACACCCTTTCATAACCTAAACTTTTAATTACACTGCTTGAATACATGCATTCGTTAAGAGTACATTTTCCATCTTTATCGGCTTTGCTACATGGTTTATTTAAACCTGTTGTTTCATGAACGAATTTTTTACATAAATTAATTCTTTGTTTCTTCATTTTTAAAATTCTCCATATCTTTTAATTTGTTCTTCTTTATCTTCTTCATTTTCGATTAACTCTTCCCAGTCACCATCTAAAAATTTTTTCCAGGCATCTTCTTTATTTTTTGCATTAACAATAACTTTGACTTCCATCTCATAATAAGATTTTATTGTGTAATCATAATATTCTGGTGGGTCATCAGGTGATGGATAACTCCCACCACCTGCTTCAGTTGTATCAATCCAATCATCTTTTGCCATAATTATTTATCTTCTCCAATCTCAAAATTAATAAGTCTAATATTTAACTTTTTAATTTCATTCAAAAGAGCATTAAATTGAGTTTTTGTTCCTCTAAGTTCCATATGCATTGATAAATCTTGATTATCAACTGAGCTTAATTTATCTTCTTTTAACTCATTCATAATGGTTTTTCTTCTTTTGAATTCATCCAATGTTTTAACTAAGTCTAAGCACATTAAATATTGTGCTTTCATTTCATCTATGTTTCCATCTTTTATTTCATCAATAATTCTTAAATCAGCTTCAATCTTATTGATTTTATCAATTATTTCTTCTTCAATTGTCTTAATGCTACATGTTTTATTAAGCCATTTGTTATCCCATATTTGTTCTAAACTAATTTTGGAATAATTTCTTGGCATCCAGCATTTTTCTACAATTTGAACTTTCTTTTCTTCTATTCTAGCTTCTTCAAAAGCTCTTAACTGCTCATCGATATTTCCAGTGATTTCTTTAACCATATTGCATAATTCATCAGTTTTAGCTTTGAATGCTTCATATGGCATCATGAATTCTTTTTTTAGTTCTTTTCTTCTTGTTTCGATTGCATCTACAATCTTATTCAAGCTTGCTTTAGTTTCTTTTGCTTTAACTATTTGTGTTTCATCAAATACCACATTTTTGTAAATGCTTAATTCATTCTCTAATTGATTTTTTAATTCATCATAGTTAAAATCAATTAGTCCGATTTCTTTTTTTAAAACTTCAAATTTCATTATTGTTGTTCCTCTTCTTTCTTAGTTTCTTCACATACATATTTGTCACAAAGTCCATAGATGCTTAAAACACACCAGCTTTTCTCTTTCTTTCTAAGCTTTATAATTGATTCACATGCATAATGATTGTCAAAATGCAAGGCGTTGTTAATATTACCAGTCATTACTTCTCCATTAATTCGTAAACTAGATAAAAATTTTTTACATTTTAAATCACTAATAATGTATTCCCTAAACTCCTTTTGCTCCGTTTTATTCATCATCTTCTTTCAATTCCTCCTCTTTTTTCTCATTTTTCTCATTCACTTTTTTTGTATAGTTAAATTCATTTTGAACCACATCTTCTTTTAATTCCTCTATTTGTAAAGTACATACACATGGATAACATTTAATGTTTTCCTTTTTTGATAAATCTTCTGCTACATAAAAAGCTGGTGCTGAAGAACCAAATTTAATTGCCGCATTTACATCAGCTGTAAATGTTGTAAAGCCATCATAAATCTCTCTTAAATATTCAAACTCACCATTTGCTTTTCTTTTTCTGATGCAATAAAACATTTGCCATTCTTTATTTATTTTCATCTTTGTCATCCTCCAATATTGTTTTAACTGTTTCAATTTTTACAATAAAATATTTTCTATTTCCATTATATCTTTCACAATGCTTAGCTAAAGATTTTGCCAATTCTAATTCATCTTCTTCAAATTTTAATACACTTCCAAAGTAGCTACTATCTTCATCACATGTATATATATGACCTCCATCTATTTCATAAACATACTGTATTTCATCACTTTCAGGGAAATTTCTTGCAATCACATAAAATTTTCTTTCAATCATTGTTTTTCTTCCTCTCTTACTTTATAAATTTTCTCCTATTATTCTTTTCGTTCAAAATTTCGATAAACATATAAAATATCCCAGCTTTTTAAGTCACTTACTTTTGGTGAATTTCTCCATGGTTTATTTTTTACTTTATCTTTGAATTCTGCTTGGTCTATACGGATTTTCGAACATATAAATTTAACCTTTGTTAACCCACTTTCTATTTCAAAGATTTCATCAGGTCTATTAAAAGGTTCATTTGACAATCTTCTTATTGTGATGTTACCACCACTGCCTAGACCATCAGGTAGTCTTTTTCTCTTTACTCCAATTGGTTTAAAATCTTCAATAATAATTCTAACATCCATTCTTTTTACTCTCTTTCCATGTTTGCTCTAAACATTAGTAAATTTTTGTTTAATTTCTTCAAATACTTTCCATAATCGCTCTTCAACTTCGGTGAAGTCGTTTTGTTTAATGCTTCTTGAACTCTTTTAATTTCTTTAAGTGTATCGTTGTAACTTCTATTCATGTATCACCACATATCCTAAAGCTCTCAATTTATCGCAAATTGGCTTAAATGTAAAATCATTTGTGTTCCACATTCCATCACTGATCACTCTTCTAATTTCGTTTTGCTTATCAACATCTTCAGTTGTCTTTGAAAGAATTTCGTAAATGATTTTTTCTCTCTTAATGCTTCCTCTATAATCAGCAGGAAAGCCATCATCATTTTCAAAAATCGCCATTTCAAATCGCTGAATTTTCATGATATCACTTAATTTTATTTTTAATTCGTTTTTCAATTTTGTCTTTCCCTTAAATGTTTTAATTTTTCCCATTGAGCCAAAAATAACTCATCATCATATGAACCATATTTTTCAAGACGTCTCTCTAAAATTTCTCTTGCTTTCATAGAGAAATCTATCTTTTCAAATTCCTTTTCTCCATCGATCATTCTTACCAACATTTCAGCATCAAATCTACTTTTAGCAAATATCAATTTATGCTCTCCATTGATTAAATACCTAAATGGCATATAACTATCATATGTCAAATTGTATTTGTATATATTTCTCTTCTCTTTTTGCTTCATCTCTTGCTCCTAATAGTAATTTTTTTAATATTGCTTCTAGTACGTTTACAACAATGCTATTTCCTGCTTGCTTGTATAGCTGTGTATTGCTATTTACTTTAGCGGCTTTCTCAAAATCTTCATCATCAAAGCCCATTAATCGCCAACATTCTTTTGGGGTTAATCTTCTTAAATAGCAACGGTCTATTACATAATTATCAGTAACTCTACCTCCTCCACTGGTCGTTAATGTTCTAGCTATATCTGTATTACGCAAATTCCTTTCAAATATTTTTCTTCGTGGATATTTGCTTTTATTATTTTCTCCACGAAAGTAGTCGAGCATTTTTTCACTATAATAATATTTTTTATCAACTTCTTCCTCTAAATAATCATCTCTCTTTGCTTTAAGTTCTTGTTTCTGTGGAAACTCAAAATCTTCATTACCTAAAATACTAATTGTAAATACTCTTTCTCTATTTTGAGGTATTCCATAATCTTTAGCATTAAGTACTTGATAGTAATTGGTGTAACCTAATTGTTCCATTCTAAATATATAGAAGTTAAAATTGTGTATGTGCCTTTTGCTTAACAAGTTTTTTACATTTTCCCAAATAACATATTTAGGTTTTAATTTTTCAACAATTCTAATTGTTTCATACATCAAGCTACTTCTTGTTCCACTACCTTTGTCTCCACCAGCTTGTTTTCCAGCTATCGAAAAATCTTGACAAGGAGAACCTCCTAAAATTAAATCAACTTCAATATTTTTGTCCCAAGTGGTTATATCTTGTGGTTCAAAATCAGTTCCATGTATTGCATTGAAAGACTTAACTGCATACTTATCAATTTCTACATAATCAGCTATTTCAAATGGAATTTTAAGCCTTTCAAGTGCTTTGCTACAAGCACCTATCCCACCAAATAATTCTAAAATCCTAATCATAAATTTTTAATTCTTTCCAAGTAGTCAAGCACTTCAGCATTTGATAAGTGTCCTACTATATCACTTGCTATTGGTGTATCGTAAACTAAATGAAAATTATCTCCATCAGTAAATTTTATTACTGCTAATTCGTATTTGTCATTGTCAAATCCCATAGTTCCCTCAAATTTAACAACGCTAGCTCCATAGCCATTATCAAATTTAAACTTGTAAACTTGATAATTATCTTTAATTCTTCTTAAACTTAATACCTCATATTGAGAGTATGTGCCGTACTTTAATTCACTTGCCATTAGTTACTCCTTTATTTTTCATAAATTCTTCCATCATTGTAAACACGATAAGTACACACATCTCCCCATCGTTCTACTATTGCTTCAACACAATCACCTAAATCATAAACTCTTAAAACCTTTGAGTAGCTTAATTGAGCTAAAGCATCTTTAATTCTTTTTGAATATTTTTTCATTTTTAATCTCCTTTGCTTTCTTCTTTGCTCTTTTTGGGTTTCTTTTTCTTATAAAACTATCTATAACTCCTATCTCATACGCAAAAGAATAACTAACATCTTTTAAAATGTCATAAATATCTTCTGCTTTTAAAAAAGAATAAGTAGTCTCATCTATTTTTTTAAGTGGAAATCTTTGCTCATTAAGTCCATCAAGTTCTTGCCTTATTAAGCATAGTTCATTGTTTTCTATAATCACAAATTTAAAAAAATAGTTTAAATGTATAATAACAATATCATTGTGTAAGTAATTGTTATCGTTAAAATCTCCAAAAGTTAATTCATAATACCTGTAATACTTTCCACTAATACCAATGTCCTTTTTTTCATTAATCCAACACTTCATTTTTTCTCATCCTCTGGCATTTCATAAACTTCATTTCTATAATCATTCCATAAGAAATCTTGAATTTCATCTAATACTTCTAAAGCTCTTTTACGTTCTTTGTATTTTCCTAAGCATACGTATACATCTTCTCTATAATCATCATCTATAAAACGTTCCGAAACAATAGCATATTTATCATGATCCTTTTTTATTTCTATCTTATTTACCTTTGCCAAAATTGTTTTGTTTTGGCTTCTAATCCATAAATTCATTTCTTTATCTCCTTTATTCGATTTTCTAAATAAGTAAATATAAATTTAGCTAATGGTTCTTCTGGGTAGTTACAATCATAATTTTCTTTAAGTGCTTGTAAAGCTAATTTGTCTAATTCTGTTGTCAAATCCTTCCCTAGAATAGCGAATTCATCATCAAAATAATCAGTAAAAGAACATACATCAAAATTATTTTTGATAAAATCTAACACTTCCTCTAATGACCTAGCATCCTTTTTAGCTTCCAAAAGTGCGTGTCCTAGCGTTTCAAATAGATAGGGTGAAATGCATCCTTGTTCTATAAAATAAATTTCTTTAATTACTTCATTTTCTAACCTTTCTATGCTTGTAACATACAATGACCCTGGACCTGTTTCTACATCATCATTGAATACATTATTTAATGAAATTTGATAAGACCCAATCGAAAATGAAGCATCTTGATTTTCACTATTAGCATAAATAGAAACAAAATCATCAATGAAAGCTTTAATCGATTTATACTCCTTTTTATAGGGTTCACTATCTAAGAGAGTATAATATTTTACATATTGAACTCTAATCATTCTTTTTACCTCCTTTTATAAATCAAACAACCTTAATTGTTCGAATTTTTCAATAGTTTTTTTTGGTTCTCGGTACTTTTTCGGTACTTTTATCTTCTTCTTCAACATAACCATAAGCAAATTCTATTCTTGCCTTTGCTATTGGTAAATATTCCTCAGTTAATTCAACACCTATGAATTTATAATCGGCGTTGCGTTCCTTGTTCTCAAACATTACTGCTTTTGCTGTACTGCCACTTCCCATAAAAGGGTCTAAAATAATTCCACCTTTTGGTGTAACTAATCTTACTAAGTATTGCATTAGTTCTGTAGGTTTGACCGTTGGATGTGTATTTTTATTATTGGGACTTGCCTTACCAGCAAACGGATTTTGTTTTCCATCTTGCATCACAAGTCCTGCACTCCCCTCTTTTCTATTAGTGATACTTGCTCCTGAAACATTTTTAAACTCATCTAATCCCTCATCTCTATCTTTTTTTGAAGCTTTCGCACAATAAAAGTATCTACTTGCTGAACCTCCATCATCATTATAACCCTCTGTTTTCCTTATGCGATTACTTTCTTTCCAACCACAAGGGTTTACAATTTCTTTTTGTTCGTATGCTTTTCTATTAGCTCCACCAATAATTTGTTTGCTAGAGTTTGTATAAGGCATTCCAGCTGTTGCTTCTTCGCTCCCATCGTGAATTATATTTGCTGGAAAACGACCTGTTAATCCTTTATTTTCGACTCTTGAATTTGAATAATCAAAGCCACTTTGACCACCAATTTTTTCTGAAAAATTATTATAATTAGTGTTCCATTCTCTATCCCACTCACTATTTAATTTTTCTAAATCTTTTTCTGCTGTTGGAACTCTACACTCATCAATGTTTATTCCACCTACACCATTTTCAATAATATTGTCAACTAAACTGCCATTAAAAGGTTTTCTTGCTACAATAATAGGTTCATATGCAGGTTTAAGAGTTGTTCCCCAGCCTTTCCAATCATTCGTTGCATGTCTTTCCTCAAATTCACGATTATGACCAGAATTGTAAACTATATTATGTGAATGAGTTCCATTAAGAATTTTTCCTGTCCTGTTATCTACTCCATTTCGTTTATCAATAGCAAGTCCAATATTCATCGATTTCGGAAAGCCACTATTTCCACTTATAAAAGGTTTTCCATTTCTTCTTACTACAAATGCCCCAGTTTCTGTTTCTAAACAATATATTTTCCCTTTATATTTTTGTAATGGTTTCCTATGTTTATAAGATATTTCTGTTGAATTATGTTCAACATTAAAAACTACACCATCTTCTACTATATAATTTCTATAATTCATTGTAGTTAATAATGCTGACATTATATCTTTTCTTATTTGCTTTTTAGTCCAAAATGTTTTTGAATAACTACCTTTTCTTACACTACCATCGCCATCTATTAAACCTTGCAACAATTCTTTTTTAGAAGTTAAATTGAAATTAAGTAAATCCCAAGTCATTTCTCTATTATTATAATTAGTTAATAAATAATCAGCTAACTTTCCTGTTACATAAAATATATGTTCTGGCTTATGATTTATGTTTCCATCATCTTTTATATACTCACTATAATTGCATTCGCCTAATTCTTTAAGTCTATCTAATTCTGCTTTTAATTTTTGCAATGTTTTATGTTTAGATTGTGTAAACATACAAGCTTTTCCATCTTTATGTTTATAAGCATCTGTCAACCACCAACCTAACATATAAGGATATTTGCAATCAATTTCTCCATCTAAATTTGAAGCTATTGGTAAACTTATATTCCAACGTTTATCTAAATCTTGAGCCTCAATTATTTCATAATTACCTTTTTTACTTATTATCTTTCTTACTCCATTTACTTGTTTTCTTTCATTTCGTTGTATTTTTGCTATAACTTTATGATTTTTACTTAATAATTGGGAAGTATGTCTATTTTCTAATAAAATCATTTCATCATATATATCATATTCAAAATAATTTAATGGCTTAATCCAAAAAAGTTTATTTGTATCTTTATCCCATTGTAAAATTTTTTCCGTTTTATCTAATTCATAAAAGTATTTCCAACCTTTATTTGTTAAAACCTGTGTATCTGCTGAATAACAACCATAGATCCACATAATGCAATCTCTTATTTCAAACCCTGCATCTTCAATCGCACATGCCATACGATGATATGTTCTACTACCCCCAAAAGCTAATAGATAGCCACCAGGTTTTAAAACGTTATAGCATTTTTGCCATGTTTCTATGTTGTATTCAATTCCTGAACCATCCCATGCTTTCCCCATAAAGCCCTTTGACAATCTACTAAAAAAACCATCTTTTCCATATTGTGCTGGGGCTGAATTTTCTTTTCCAAACCTTTTAATTATGCTTGTCAATCCGTATGGTGGGTCAGTAACAATACTAGTTATTGAGTTTGGTTCAATAAATTCTTCCATTTCTAGCATGCTGCCATCTAGTAACATGTAATCTTTAGTTTTTGAATAAATTTTCATCAATCATAGCCTCCACATTCACGCTTTATTTTCTCAGTGTCTATTTCTAACACTTCATAACTTTCTTTGAAATCTTCTAAATAAAATTCTACTTCATCCATCTAAAACACCAGTGGAGGTTCAATTTTCTTTAAAACATATTCATTCCAAAAAATGTCCTCTTCCCTTTCTAAAAAATCGATGCTTTCTTCCATTCCATTACGTGTGGCAATGTATATACGATTTTCACTTGATGTTCTATCTGGATAAATTAATTCAGCATCTACCACAAAAAAATCGGTATCTTGCTTTGCTATTAAATAATGGAGTACTTGACAAAAATAATTATCAGGAATTTTATCATGCCATTTTTTCAATGCTTGTCCTGAATTAATCCAAGTTGTTTTGGCTTCATATATTCCTTTCATACCTTTTTTTAAATTCACATAGTTTCCAGGTGTAGTTCCAGTATGATATGAGATTAATAAGCAATCTCTTTCAACCTCTATCTCACCATCTAAGGATGCTCTTATATAAGGTTTATCTTCTCTTACAATCAACTCATTTGTATGAGTTAGTTTTAGTTCATCAATAAATTTTTCTTGAAACAAAATCCTTCTAGCATCTTCAACATTAGAACCATATCTAGTAAATTCATTAGATATGTTTTCTTTTGGCTTTAATCCAATCTTTTCACGATAAAGCTCAATGTTAGATTTCCAAGGATTACGACCAATTATTGATGCTGCATCACTGCCACCAATTCCCTCTCCACGCATCTTTAACCATTCTCTACGGTCTTTATATGCAATTCTTATGTAGCTCTTTGTATTCATTTCTTTAGCACCACATAATCACATTTTTGAATTTTTCTAACTTCGTATAATGGATTATCTTTGTTCTTGTCAATCCATTCCAAAGCTTTGTCATTTTTTCCTGGGTAAACGAAAAAACATTTTTCATAATTAGCCCAATCATTTATCCCAATTTCTTCTAAAAACTTTTCACTGAATACTGAAATAAAATTTTCATCTAACAATAAATCATCTTCAGTTTTCTTGTTTCTCTTTTTATTAATTCTTTCTATCATATTTTTTACCTTTCGCAACATAGTAAATAAAAACATAATATGCCCCATAATTTCCTCTGTAATCGATTTTATATCGCTTTCGGGACAATTATTAAGTTGTTCCATTGAATACAATATAACCTCATTTTCAAGGTCATCAATAAACTCTTTCCAATCCATTTTTCAATCCTCAAACTCTTTGAATAAATATTCAAAATCAACTTTGAAAATCTCAGTCAATTTTTTTGCTTCCGACACTGTAAAGGAATTGTTTTCTTTTTTCAAAGAATATGTTTGTCTAACTATTCCTAATTCATCGGCTAGCATCTCATCGGTCAAGCCCAATCTTGCTTGCTCAGCGTTCAAGTTTCTTAAAACCATATTTCTACCTCCTAAAAAAACTACTTGAAATTGACTTATAAAGTCAAATCGTGCTTCCATTATACACACTAAAAGGTCAAAAGTCAAGACATTTCGTTAAAAATTTTTAACTTTTTGTGTCAAATTTCTTGACATGTTAAAAAAAACGTGTATAATTTTAGGTGTAGGAGGTGCATATTATGAGCTTTGGACAACGCTTAAGAGAAGCAAGAAAAAGAAAGAATTTATCACAGGAACAAATTGCTTCTATTTTTGGAATAAGTACTAGGTCATTTAGTAGATGGGAAATGGGAATCAATGAACCAAGCATTGAAAAACTCAAAAAACTTACTGAAATTCTAGATGTTAGCATTGAATATTTACTTGAAATTAAGCCTACGGAAAAGAAACAATCAATTGAAGAAACATTCATTGAAGACCTTAAATCTTTAAATCAAAAAGGAATTGATAAAGTAGCTGATTATATACAGGTATTGAAAGAACATCCAGTATATTCAAATTCAATCATTAATTACATTGGTAATAAAGCCAACAATGCGATGAAAGAGTTATATTCAATTCTAGATAAATTAAAGGAAATCAATCCAGAACTTTATGATTGGATTACAATTAAAGTTAATAATCAAGATGATCAGAAAGAAAAGGAGGATTTAGAAGATGGCAACAACTCCAAAAAAGCCAACGGATGAAACAAAAGAAAATAAAAAACGAACCCAAAACAAAAGGTTCGTAGATGCTAGACATAATCTAGGTTTAACAGCAATTGAAGTTGAGAAAATTTTGGGCTATAAGCGTTCCGCCATTCAAGCCATTGAATGTGGTAAGAATATGCCTAGAGCTGATGCATTAAAAAAGATAGCTCAATTATACAGAGTATCAGCTGATTATCTATTAGGTAATAGTAATAGACCATTTAGTTACGATAAAATAGCTGATGAAAATCCATACATTTCGCACATTTACTACGAAGTGATGGATTTAAAATCAAACCAAAAAGCATTGTTAGAGATTTTAGATTTTATTATCAAAGTGAAAAATCGTAAATAATACATTTTTTTACAATTTACTCCTAATTTAAAATGTATAATTTTGTTATAATTTATATTTTTAAGGAGTAAAAGATAATGAATCATTCAAACATTGTAAAAAACATTCAAAAAATTATGGAAAATTTGCACTGCATCACTTTAGAAATAAAAAAGAGTGATGAAAGAAAAGAACAATTATTGATGGAGCATTTTAAAAAAGTTAGATTATTAAACAATGATGGTAAAATGGAAATTGAATCATTACAGGAAGAAAACAACAAAAAAAATACAGAACTAGATGTCTGTGTTCATAAAGGAGGAAAAATAAAAATGGTTCATATTCCAGTAACAAAACGAAAAGATGGTAGATTTCAAGCCTATATAAAAAGTGAAAGTGGCAAGATTAAATATATCTATGCTAAAGATATTTTAACATTAAAAGACAAATTTATTCAAGCTTATGAGGAAGTAAAACAACAAGATGAAGAAATAGGATTTAAAACGTTAAGAAGCTTTGTGGAATTCTACAAAAAAAATCTTGATGACGTTAAAGAATCAACTAAAAGAGTAAAAGAGCAATTTTACAAGTTGATTGAAGAATCAAGTTTTTACACGAAGAAACCCGAAAAAATCAGCTTGAGCGATTTACAAGCCTTTTTTGAGGGGATTAATTCAAATTATGCGAAGTATCATACTTATTCTCTTTTAAACGGCATTTTCGCAAAAATGTTAAAGGTCGGTTTAATCAAAATTAATTATTGTGAATTGATTTTAATCAAATACGAAAAAGAAAAAAGAGAAAAACCAGCAATTGATAAAATTGATATTGAAGCTATTTTTAAATCAAACAAAAAATACGAACCTATTTATAGGTTTTTAGCTTTTACAGGGTTACGAATTGGAGAACTATTTGGTTTAAAATGGAGTGATATTGATTTTAACAATAAAACAATTAAAGTGGAACGACAATACAATTTTTTAATGAATAGCGTTTCAACTCCAAAGAGTTCTAAAGGAAAAAGACTTCTACCACTTTTCGACGAAGCAGAAAAACAATTAATAAATTTTGAAAAGAAAAAAGATGATGCTTTTATTTTCAATCCAAAATTAAGAGCAAACATTCAAAACGCATTAAAAAAAGCAAATTTTCACGCTCATGGCTTCAGAAGTTTCTTTTGCACTTTTTGCTATAAGGCAGGAGTCGACATTGAGTTAATTAAAAAGTGGGTAGGTCACGAATCAATCGATGTAACAATGAATTTCTACGTAAATTATAGTTGGAGTGAAAAGGATATAGAAAAAATTAACAATTTTGACATAAATAATAATTGATTATGACATGTTTTTTTACATGTGATAGTTGTTTAAATTACTTAAAAGAAAACAAAAAGCAAAAAAAAGAGGCATTTTTAGCTATATATTAGCGTTTTTTGCCTCTTTGACATCAAAATAATAGTTGATT
>CANRHC010000003.1 GCA_947630305.1 uncultured Bacilli bacterium | reverse complement strand
TCAGGCTTTCTAGCTGGTTTAGGGGCTTTTTGGAATAATATTGTAACCTGGTTTAATGATAATTTTGGCTGGATTATTGATAGTGTTAAAAGCATATTTGGTATAGCTTCACCTTCTACTGTTTTTTCTGAAATTGGTTCTAATCTACTACAAGGCTTTTGGGATGGATTAAGGGCTGTTTGGGACGGTATTCAACAATGGGCTACTGACGCTTGGAATTGGTTAACAGGTATTTTTAGTGGTGGTAGTCAAGAAGAAGATACACAAATTGTAGATTATACCGCTCAAATAGAAGCTACTAGAACTCAATTAACACAATTACAAGCTGAAGTTCAAGCTGGTTATAACAATATTCTTCAAGTAGTTATAGATAGTAATACAGCTATTGTAGCTCAAGGAATAACAATGTTTACTACTATGTCTAGTATTGTTATTCAAGATTCAGCTAATATGGTAGCTGGTATTAATTTTAATATCAGCCAATTACCAGCGTTAATGGGTGCTTCTTTAGCTGGTGTTATTCCTGTAGCACAAGCTTATTTTATTCAGCTTCAAGCTCTAATTGTTGTTCAGATACAACAATTAGTAGGGCAAACTAGTATAGCTCTATTAGCTTTAATTCCTACATTCCAAGCTATCTTAAATACTCTTAGAGATCAATCAATCATTCTTTTAACTGAATTACAAAACGCCGCTGTTCAAGTAGTTTTAACAATGGCTGGTTTAGTTATAGCTGGCGTTGAAGTTATGAACGCTAATATTCTAGGTTTAGTTAGTGAACTTTCATTAGCTTATTTGACCGCCTGGAGTACTTTAGCAACTGAAACAATTTTAATTCTAAACGCTTTAGCTATTAGTGCTAGAACAGCTACACAACGGTTAGTAACTGATGTTTCAGCTGTTATTAATACTATGCCTGGTATATTCAGGAATAGTGCTAATAACGCTATGCTTTCTTTCATTGACGGTATTAACTCGCAAAGAGCGGGGGCTGTTAATGCTACTAATGCTCTAGTTCAAGCTGTTAAACAGGCTTTTATAACTGGTTTAGGTATTCATTCACCTTCTGATGAAACTTACTGGTATGGACAAATGACTGGTGAAGGTTTCATTCAAGGGCTATCAGATTCACAACTTGTTGAATTTGCTAAAAATATCTTAACTGATATGGTTAACGCTTTTTCTGAAGGACGGTTTAGACCTGAAGAACTGGTAGCTTATCTAGATGATGATACTTTAAAAGTTATTGACGCCTACAATAGAAATCCTGAAATAATTCAACAAGCTGGCGGTGGTGCTCAAGATCAACAAATTACTTATCCGTTAATTGGTACTTTAGGAACTCAAACTTCATGGTTCGGTCCTAGAGAATCACCAGGCGGTATAGGTTCTACTAATCATGGTGGTGTTGACTTAGCCGCACCAACAGGAACACCAATAGCGGCCGCTTTAGGTGGTAGTGTTACTACTGCTGGTTGGTATGGCGGTTATGGTAATGCTGTTGTTATAGATTCAGGTAATGGTATTGATATTACTTACGGGCATATGTCGCAAGTACTAGCTCAAGTAGGACAAAGTGTACCAAAAGGCGCACAAATAGGTTTAGTAGGTTCTACAGGTAATTCAACAGGACCTCACTTACACTTTGAAATGCACCAAAATGGTAACAGAATAGATCCTCAACCTTATATTGAAGGGGCTAGTATATCAGCTGGTGCTTCTATTGTTTCAGCTATTCAAAATGCCTATAACATGGCTAAAGGGCTTGGTGTTTACAGCTCTTTAGGAAATATAGCTTATAATCCTTCAGCTGGCGTTGCTCAATGGACTAGTGTTGTTCTTCAGGCTTTAGCTATGTTAGGACAACCAGCTAGTTTACTTACTGGTGTTTTATACGCTATAGAAAATGAATCAGGTGGTAATCCTAATGCTATTAATGATTGGGATTCAAATGCCGCTATGGGCGATCCTAGCAGGGGTTTATTACAGACAATCGGTTCAACCTTTAACGCTTATAGAAATCCAAGTTTAAGCAATAATATTTACGATCCGCTTGCAAATATTTACGCTGGGTTAAATTATATGATCCAGCGATATGGTTCTGTAGCCAATGTTGTTAATCCTCGTTTAGGGGGTTGGTACGGTTATGCTACAGGTACTTATTCAGCTACACCTGGTGTTAGATGGGTAGGTGAAAGCGGAGCTGAATTAGTAGCGTTTAATGGTGGTGAAAGAGTATTTACTAACCAAGAATCTAGAGCCTTAATAGATGGTAGAAGTTCTACAGCTACTAATAGAGTTAATACAGGCGGTGTAATAAATAACACACCTGTTAATGTAACTGTAGAGATAGGAACAATTAATAACAATGATGATTTAGACTTCACTATTGATAAATTCAGCAATATGTTGGGTGAAGTTATTGATGATATTTTATACAACGATCCGCAAGGAATTTCTGTGGGGTAGAATAGATGAACGTTATATCAGATATTTATAAAGTGTATTTAACAGTTAAGGATGAAGATATTCTACTCCCTCAAACTCCTGCTAGTATAACTATCAGTAATGCTGATAATACAATAGAAGAAAAACTTGTTAATGGTAGACCATTCACAATAGCACAATTAGATGGGGCTCAAACTTTTAAATTTGAATTTTCTATTACTAAAGAAGCTTATCCTTTTACTTTTAAAGACGCTTTAAAAGGAATTAGATATTATACGGATTTAGTATGGCAGATTAAAGAAGATAGAGAGCCCATAGGTTTAACTATTATTAGAACTCATGGACAGCCTTCTACTTGTGTTACTGTTTTACTTCAAGATTATTCATATATAGAAGATTATGATGATTTAAATGATTATACTTTTTCAGTTACTTTTGTTGAATATCATCCTCAAAAGAATCAGGAATTACCTTATTCACCTTCATCAGAAAGACACCATTTACTAGTAGCTGGTGAAGCGACAGGATGGAGTGCTGAAATAAAAGGGGCTGTTCAACAGGCTGTTGGTACAGCTACAGCTGAAGATTTAGAAAGAGCTGAACATTTAGCTTCACGCCGTAAAGAGTGGGAAAGCTTGCAAAATGGTACTACAACTTAGTTAGGGGGCTACAAAATGGCTTTAAATCCAATAGGTTCACAAGATATTAAAGTTAAACTTATGAAACACACAACTGGTGTTTGGTATGACTGTGCTGTAAAAGAAAGCGTGGATATTACTAGAGAGCCTAATGTAGCTTCAGTTCTTACTTGTGATATTTACCGAGATGAAATAACAGCTGAAAGAGGGGATGTAATTAAATTTGTTCTAGATGGGGGACACAATCAGTTTTTAGGACAAATTAGAAAAACTCATAAAGAAGGACCGTGGTGTTCAGTAACTGCATACGATCAAATTCACATTTTAAATAAATCTGAAACAACTTACGTATATGAAAATAAAACAGCTACTGAAGTAGTAAGTTATGTAGCTAAAGCAAATAATTTAGCTATGGTTGATCCCCCTCATTTAATGGATTCTGAATATCAGATACCAGTAAGAGTTGAAGAAACAACTTGGCTAGATATTATTCATAAAGCTATAGAGTTAACAGCTCAAAATGCTAATAAATATTTTTATTTATGGGATGACTGTGGAAATTTATGTTTTCACTCGCAAAAATGGCTTGCTGAAGAATCTCATATTATAGCTTCAGGCGGTTATATAACAGGCTATGGCTATGATGAAGATAATACTGATATTTATACTCAAGTTACAGCTGTTGAAGAAGTCAATAAGAGTAATGAAGGGGACGCTGAAAAGAAATATACTATTGTTAAAAATGAAGGTTTAGAAAGTATTTTTGGCACAATAAATAAGAATGTTAATGTTCAAGAAGGTGAAAATCCTACTGTTATAGCTCAAAATTTACTAGATGAAATTGATTTAACTTCAATAAGTTTATCAGTTACAGGTTGTCAAGGTGATATTACTGTTAGAGGTGGTACACCTATTAGAGCTGATTTTTATAGTGAAGATAATATGGAATATATAAGGGGTTGGTTTAAAGTAGAATCTGTTAAACACCATTTTAAAGCTGGCTATCATGATATGGATTTAACTTGTAGCTTAATTAAAATGGTTAACGATTGGGATAATAGATCACCTGATTGGAGTTTTCCTGAATGAGTAATACAGGTAATAAATTAAAAAAATTAATTAGTCAATATACTGGTAGTACCCGTCCTACAAATTATTATTTTGCTACTATGGCTTCACCTACAACTATTCAATTAGATAATTCACAAGGGCCTATTCCTGAAAGTTTATGTATTATTCCTGAATCATTAAAAAGTTATACTGTTAATGTTTCAGGGGCTGTTTCAGGACAAATAACTATAGACAATTCATTAAAAACAGGTGATAGAGTTATAGTTTTACAAAAACCAGGCGGACAAAAGTACTTAGTTTTAGGGAGGTTATAATGCTATCTGAAACTTTAAGGAATGCTAGTTTTATTGATCCTGAAGATTTATCTTTAAAAATTAGAACCTCTAAAACTTGGAAATTAGATAAAGACAAAAAAAGAGTAACCAGTGAATTAATAGATGATCTAGAAGCTGTAAAACAGGCTGTATTTATTCATTTAAATATTGAAAATAAAAGTAGCTTTATTCATACCAATGGTTTTGGTGTTGAAGCTCAAAAGTTTTTCGGTATGGATACAGATTTAGTAAAAGCTAAATTACCTGATACTATTAAAAATGCTTTAGCTTGGGATGAAAGAATCTTGAACGTTACTGATTTTGAATTTGAAAAATTAAACCATAACAGAATATTAAAATTTTCTTGTTTAATAACTTCTTGTTTTGGTGAATTTACTTATGAGGGACAGGTAAATGTTTGAAGATAAAGATTATTTAACCATTCTAGAAGAAATGATGAATAAAGCTAGAAATGATGTTGATAAATCTGAAGGTTCTTTATTATGGGAATCATTAGCGGCGGCCGCTAATGAATTTGAAGTTGTTTATAAAGACTTAGAAGAAACTATTAAAAACGCCTTTATAACAACAGCTGATAGAGAACATTTAATAAAACATGCTGATACCTATAACCTTGTTCCTTATTCAGCTACTTATGCTATAGTTCAGGCTGATTTTATTTGTGATGAAGGTATTGAAATAGAAATAGGTTCTAGATTTACCTACAATCAAATATTCTATACTGTTATAGAAAAGATAAACAATGTTAAATATAACTTAAGATGTGAAGAAGCTGGTACAATTGGTAATCGTACTTTCGGCCAATTGTTACCAGTTTTTTCTTTACAAGGTTTTAGATCGGCTAATATTACAGCTCTTTTAATACCAGGTGAAGAAGTTGAAGAAACTGAAACATTTAGAAAACGTGTTATTCAATCAATTGCTGGTGAAGCTTTTGGCGGTAATGCTTTAGATTATATTGAAGAAGTTAACGCTATAGCTGGTGTTGGTGATTGTAAAATTATCCGTTGTCCTAGAGGTGAGGGGAGTGTTGATGTAATTATAGTTGATTCAAATTTTGGGGTTGCTAGTGAAGAACTGGTAGAACAGGTTCAAGAAACTCTAAGGCCTTTAGATATAACTGAACCGCCTGAAATTGATAATTGTGGTACTGGTATTGTTCCGATAGGCCACGATACTTTAGTTAGAAGTGCTAAAGGAATAGACTTGAAAATTAACTTTCAACTTGATTTTGATCCTGATTATTCTTATAGGGATGTTAAAGATGAAGTTGAAGAACAGTTTAAGAACTATTTTACTGATTTAATAAAAACTTGGGGTGATACAAACAATTATCAGGAATCAATTCAAAAGAATTATGATGAACGCTTTATTTCAATTCAAATAAATAAAATCGGTAGTATTTTATTTAATATACCTGGTATTCATGATTATGTTCAGGGTTCAATATCAATTAACGGTTCTAATGAAGATATAAATCTTAAGTTTGATGAAATACCAGTATTTAAGGAAGCGATAAATGAGTAAAATACCTAGTATTCTTGATTGGATGGATGATATTCTCAAAGAGTATGTAGAATATGAAGAAATAGCGGCGGCTATTGATCCTGAATTTGTAAAGCTTCATGAATATATAGATCAATGGAATAAAAATGTATATCCAAAAGAAGCTAATGAAGAAGGAATAGCAAAATTTGAAGAGCTGTTAAATATTACACCAGCTCATAGAGATACATTAGAAGAACGCCGATATAGAGTAATCGCTAAATTAAATGCTAAACTCCCTTATTCTGAAATTCAATTAAGAAGAATACTAGGGGGTATTTTAGGTTATGACGGTTTTACCTTAACGGTTGAAGATTTAATACTTACTATTTCTTTAGCTGAAGCTAATAATACTAAACTTGATATTCTTGTTGAATTATTAAGAGAAATAGTTCCTATGAATATTTTATTAGTTATTCACCAGCTTATCACAAGCCGAGTAACCGCTTATTCTTGTACTGTTATGGGAATGGGTTTACAAATAACTATTTTACCAGTTATAGAACATGACTTAGATCCTGAAGGTGAAACATATACAGCTAGTGGAATTGTTATAGGTAATAAAATTAATATTAAACCTATAAAGAAGTAAAAGAGGTTCAAAATAGAAAATGGGATCATTAATTACTCAAGCTGGGCTAAGTGATATAGCTACAGCTTCTTTTTTACACCAACAATGTAATTGGACGCAAATTGCAGTTGGTGATGGTGGTGGTTCAGAATATGTTCCTACAGCTAATCAGGAACAATTAAGGAATGAAAGATGGCGAGGAGCTATTGAAAATTACACCGCTACTAATGAAACACAAGGAATTTTTCAAGCTCATATACCAGCTGATGTTGGTGGCTTCATGGTTCGAGAAATAGGAATTCTAAATGAAGAAGATGATTTAGTAGCTATAGCAACGATTGAAGAAACACCAAAAACAGCTTTAACAGGTGAAAGCGATCATTATAATGATATGCTAATCAACTTTCATATAGCTGTAGATCATGCTGATATTATTAGGGTTCAAATTAATCCTAATATAACAGTTGCTACAACTGAATTTGTTCTTGATACTATCAATGATGAATTCAATAAAAGAACGCTATATGAATGTGATGAAGAAGATATTCAAGAAGCTATGGGTATTTCTTGGAGCGGTAGTGGCGGTGGTGATGATGATCCTGATTATGAAGTAGCTACTACTGAAGAAGTTATAAATGCGTTTAAACAAGGACTTAGCAGTTAATTCTGTTAAGTCCTTTTTTAATAAAAATTTTTTAAAGGAGTGTTTTTATTATGGCTTTAGAAGGCAAAAAATTTGTCGAACTAAATGATGTTACTGAAATAGCAAAGGAAACTGAAAAAGCCTTTGTTAAGAAAGAAGAAGGTAAAGCTTTATCAAGTAATGATTATACTTCAGCTGATAAAGCTAAAGTTGATGGTGCTGTTCAAGATTCAGAATTATCAGAAAAGGTTAATCCACTACTTTCTGATTATATGAAAACAAGTGATGCTGATGATAAATATCTTCAATCTAGTGTAGCTGATACAACTTACGCTAAAGCTTCAAAAGTTACTGAACTTGAAGGAACTTTAACTGAACTAGGTGAAAAAGCTCAAGATATGTGGAAATTAGCTGATGATCCTGTAAAAACAAAAGAAGATTTAGCAACTCTTAAAGATACAGCTGCTAAAGGACAAGGCTATATTATTAGTGATGATAGTAACCACGTTTATATTTTCCTAGGTGAAGGAACTCAAGGATGTGATGAAAATGGTTTCTATGATACACAAACTCATATAAGTTTAGAAGGTTATATTAAAGAATCTGATATTCAAGTAGCAACAGCTCAAGATATTCAGGAAGCTTATCAACAGGGTCTAACTCAATAGATTTTAAGTTTAGCTACATGCAAAGGGGTGAATATGGCTAAAATTTATGATTGGGAATCATCAAAAGAAAATCCTTTTTTAACAAAAGAAGATATTCCTGAAATACATACTCTTTTGCAATCAGAATTCTTAACACAAAAAGACGCTACAACTCTTTACGGTGGTGATAGTACCACCGTAAAGGGGATTAAGGATTCAATATCAGCAATTGAGAGTAACGTTACAAATTTAGAATCTAGTGTAGGTACTAACACAACTGATATAACAAATTTAAAAAGTAGTGTAAGTACAAACACACAAAATATTGAAACTAATAAAAGTGATATTTCAAATTTAAAAGAACAAGTTTCTGAGATAGAAGAAAATGGAACTGGTTCAGCTTCACTTGTAATTAGAGTTACTTGTGATTCAAAATATGAAGGAAAAACATTTACAGCTACTAATAAGGCTGATTCACAAGAATATTCAGCTGTTGTAGAAAATGGTATAGCAGATATAGTTATTCCTGATGGCGGTTCTTATACTGTTAAAAACAATTTAGACGCTTTAGTTTTAACTATTGAAGTAGAAAATCCATTAATTACGCTTGCTGAATTCTATGAATTTACAGCAACTATTAGAGTAAGTTTACCTAGTGCTTTAGTAGGTTCAACTATAACCTGTAAACAAGAAGGTACTACTTATAAAGAAAAAGCTTTATCTACTAATGTTAAGTTTAATGTACATAAAACTGGTACATGGACAATTGGGGTAGAAGGCAATTCTTATATTAGTCAAACAGTTAGTGTTGATTCAGCTACTTCTTATTCTACTGAAATTAAGATAGATGAAAGCTCAAGCGGTATTCCTATGATTATAGTTAAGACTGATTCTAAAATAGATGGAAAAGTTCTTAAATGTACATTAGATAATACTACTTTAGAACAAACTGTTACTAATAGAACTTGTACTTTCTTAGTAAGTGAACTGGGTGAATGGACTTTAACCTGTGATGATTTTCCTGAAAAAACAGTTAAAGTAAATGTTTCTGAAGCTAAGAGTTATAACGCTAGATTTAGTATAGGTGGTGTTTATACCATTAGAATTAACAAGAATACTGAAGATCCTACAGAACGTGTTGAATATCAGGATGACGCTACAGGAATGACACCAGGAAGCGTTGAAGGCTCAACTGTTAATTACGGAGATTGGTTAGATACTTTCTTCTTTGAAAAAATCTATCCTGTTATGCTTAAAACTAATGGTACTATTGATTATTTACTAGATCCTTATAACTATGCTAAAAAACTTGATGGTGATTATTCTGATATAGGCCAAACTTCTTATGATGGTAACGCTATGGTATGCGTTGAAAAAATGTACACTAGATTTTGGAGTGATAGTACTTATGAATATATGAGTATTACAGATAGTCCTAAAGATGGCTATGTTCCTTTAGGCTTTACCAATTCTGAAGGTGCTGAATTAGAAAACCAGTTTATCGCTATGTTCTTAGGTTCAAATGATGGTACTAAATTAAGAAGTATTTCAGGACAAAATGTAATGTTCCCTGCTTCAACAAGATCAAGTTCATTCGATATTAGAAATACAGCTCTTAAAAATGGTGAAAACTATGGTTTAGCAACATGGGCTTTATATCAGGTGTTAGATATGATTTTTAATATCATATTTAAAACTGAAAACTGTTCTGTTTTAGGAAAAGGTAGACAAGGAGCCGGTGAAGTAAATTATGGCTCGGAAGGTACTTTACCTAGTCTAAAAACAGGATTATTTGCTGAATCAGGACCTATAGCTGTAGATACTACTTCAGGATGTGTAAAATTTATGCACATTGAAGATTATTTTTCAGACCGTTCTAAACCGCTTGCTGAAATGATGGACGGAACTTTAGTTACTTCAAAAAATGATGATACAGCTACTGGTACTTTATATGTAAAAACTCAAAGACCATATGCTACAATTGCGGCTAATGGACAAGGTACTACTAGTGGTTATACTAATCAATCTACTTTTGTTACTAAAACAGGAAATATAAAAACATCAGTTTTAGATAATAATTATGGTAGAGTACCTTCAGAAATAGGTGCTACTTCTAGTACTTATGAATGTGATCCAATTGAATTTTCGAAATATGTATCAGGCACACATATAGGTGTTAGAAGGGGCGGTTTAAGAGGGCTTGCGTCCTCGTGGTTCTACTACTACTACGGCGGCGATTTCCGTGGCTCGTGCTGTGCCCGTCTTTCTTTTGAGCCACCTACAGGTGCGTAAGCACCGATTGGGGGTTCGGGGGATTTATCCCCCGATTCTAGAACTGTTAATTTGAATTTTATATAATAGATATTAGTTTTTCGGGTTATATTTCACGCTCTTGTGAGGGCTTGCGTCCTCGTGGTTCAACAACAACAACAACGGCAACAACAACAACAATTTCCGTGGCTCGTGCTGTGCCCGTCTTAATTATCGTCAATTCCTACAGACTTAGATACGTCTTTAAATTGTTAATGTGAATTATAATCCCTAGCCCTTGCTAAAAATAATGTCGCTGTAGGGTAGGGCTAGTACGATACTTTTTCGGAACGCCCTACAGACGATAAGAAATAAATGAAATCATATAACAATCTGTTTGAAGATATGTTAACTGATGAGGTAATGGATCTAGCTTTAGAAGGCGCTAGTAAAGGTAAAAAGAATAGATCCTACGTTAAACGGATTTATCAGAATTGGGATTATCATAAGAAGAAACTTAGAAATCTTTTACTTACTGGTGAATATCAGTTTAAACCTTATTCTATTAGTGTGATTAATGAAGGTTCAGATAAAAAGGTTAGAACAATAACTAAACCTAAATTTATTTACGATCAAATAGTTCATCACATGATTATGATTGAATTTAAACCGATTGTACTTAAATCTATTGATGATTTTGTTTGTGGCTCTATTCCTGGTAGAGGTTGTATAACAGGTAAAAAAGCTTTAGAAAAATGGATAAAATCTTATGGTAATAAAAGATTTTATGTTTTTAAAGCTGATATAAAGAAGTTCTATGATTCTATAGATCATTCTTTATTAATGTTTAAACTTCAGCATATTATTAACGATCAAAAATATTTAAGTTTGATACAACAATTACTTGATACTTATCAACCAGGACTCCCTAAAGGTGTTTACTGTTCTCAATGGTTTTCTAATTATTTTATGCAGGAATTTGATAATTTTGTTAGACAAGAATTAAAAGTAGATCATTATATTAGATATATGGATGATATAGTTATTCTTTGTCCTAATAAAAGAAAACTACATAAAATTAAAGATAGAATAGAAGAATACTTAAATAACAAACTTAAATTAAGGCTTAAGGAAAACTGGCAGATATTTAGATTTGTTGATAAGAATGATAAGAACGGTAGAGATATAGATTTTTTAGGCTTCAGATTTTACAGAAATAAAACCACTTTAAGAAAATCTATTTTAAGACGTGCTAGAAGAAAAGCACTTCATTTAGATAAAAAACTTAAAGCTGGTAAAAAGATAACAGGTTATGACGCTAGATCAATGATGTGTTATTTAGAATTTCTAAGAAAGAGCGATACCTATAATTACTTTTTAAAATATATTAAACCTTTAGTAAACAGAAAAAGGCTAAGACAAATAATTTCTTCAAGTGATAGATATAAAGCACATTTAAAGAAACAGCAACAACTAGATGATGTTTTAAATACTTTTATTAGTGAAGAAATTAATAAGACGTGATTAAATTCATGTCTTTTTTTTATGGAGGAAATATGGGTGATAGAACACAATGGCAGGAACAATTTTGTTTAGACCATAAGCCAAATTCTATTGAACCTTTAGAAAATGGATTTGTAATAGAACGTAAAGATTTTGAAGAAAGAGAAGAAGGCGGTTGGAAATATCAAGAACGCTGGATACCTGTATCTTTATTTCTAGCTGAACAAGCTCTTATTCAGAAAGAAACTAATGACGCTCTAATGCTAGGGCTTGTAGATTTATATGAATTGCAGATAGGGGAAATGTAATGGAACAGGTATATTTTAATCTGATAAAAAGAGGTTTAAAAACAATTGATGAAGTTCCTGAAAAGATTCGTTCAAAAGTTGAAAAATTACTTGAAGAAATGGAGGGATAACATGGCAATAATTTATGCTACTTTAATTGTAAATGGTAAAAAGAACTTTTCTGATGTACCTACTAGAATTAAAGAACAAGTTAGACAAGTTCTTATTGATCTAGAATTAGAAGAATTAACACAAGAATAAAAGAAATTATACTAAAAAAGTTAATTATTGCTATTGTATTAATTATTAAATTGTAATATAATGCAATTACTGAAATTTCTTCCCTTGAAATAGTTTCTTTATTTAGAAATTTTTTCTTATTTCTTTATTTTGAAGCTACTTTAAAAAATGCTATTAGGCCTCTTAATTGAGGCCTTTTTTTATGGTGAATTTTATGGATTCTTTAAGTCAATTTGAGCTGATTGGTGGCATAGTTGTAGGTTTAACAGCTATATTTGTTTTGTTTAAATACTTTAGCGAACATTTAGAAAAACAAAATAATATCTATTACCAGTTTAATGAAAATCTAGTTAAATGTACTTTAGCAATAGATAACTTAAACAAGTATATAGAAAAAATGGAAAAAGAAGTTAAAGAAACTTTAAACGATCATGAAAAGAGATTAGACCAACACCAAGAAGCTTTAATTAAACTAAGTAATTATAAAAATATAACAATTAATAATGGGGGTAATAAAGATGAATAAACAGGAAATAATAGCAAAAATAAACGCTATAGCACCTTTACTAGTTACTTTAGTAGGATGTATTAATGCTTTTCTTACCTTAAGAGGTTTACCAAATTTAGAAATAGGGGACGAAACAATAACACTTGTTGTAAGTGGTATAGCTACTATAATTGGTGAAATTTGGGGCTGGTGGAGAAACAACAATTGGACTCAAGACGCTCAAATTACTCAACCAGTATTAAATGGTTTAAAAGCTGGTACTATAACGCAACAAGAAGTTAACAATTTAGTAAATAGCTCCGATTCAAATTAAAGATCCTATAACAAGTTAAAGATTAAACAATTTTATCTGTATAAACCTCAAGCGAACGGTTGCTTATAAAACCTTAAGTTTACCAGGCTTGAGTTCAAGTAGGGAATAAACGGTTCTAGAACGTTCCCTACTTTTTTATTATTTGGGGAGATAATAATGAGTTTTAAACCTTATATAGCTATTGGGCATGGTGTTTCACAAGATGGTTCTTGGGATACTGGTTGTACATGGAATGGTTATACTGAAGCCGCTTTAGCTAAAGAAGTTGTAGCTGGTATTCTAGAAGTGTTTAATGCTAATGGAAAAAGCTATTTAACTGATTATCCTGATAATAATATGAATATAGTTAAATGTGTTGATACAGCTAATAATAATGGCTGTTCTCATTATATTTCTATTCATTTAGATTGGGATCAAGCACCTTCAGGAATTTACCCTATTTATATTAGTGAAGCTGGTTTAGCTATGGCTGAAGCTGTAAGAGCTTCTATGAAATTAAGAATACCAGGTTTAAATGATAGGGGTAATTTATGTAGGGATGATTATGAAGTTAGAGCTACTGATATGCCTTCTTTAATTATGGAAATAGGTTCTATTAAAGCTGATAATGATTTAATCAGAAATAATACTAAACTATTTGGGCATGCTATAGCTTATGGACTTCTTGATGTAGCTGGTGAAAGTTATACAGCTATTGGTGAAACTTCTTCAACTCCTGTTGAAGCTCAAGTACCAGGAACACCTAAACCTGAAAATACAGTTACTAACAGCGGTTTTAATTGGGAAGTTGATAATATTCAATATTTTTTAACTATTTGTAATTATGGTGCGCCTGAAATAGATGGTATTTGGGGTCCTGAAACTAAAGAATGTTTAATTAACGCTCAAAGAGCTTATAACATTACTGTGGATGGTATTTGGGGTCCTGTTACTCAAGCATATGCTGAACAGCAATTAAGAGCTTATCAAACAAGATTATGTGAAGTCGGTTCTCCTTGTGATATTGATGGTGTGGCTGGTGCTGGTACTATGGGTAGCGTTATGGACTTTCAATCTAAAAACGGTTTAGAAGTTGATGGTATAGTTGGTGAACAAACTTATTCAAAATTATTCAATACTGAAGTTCAGCCTTCTTCAGAAACTACTTTAGTTAACTTTACTGAAGATGAATTTAAATGTGAATGTGGATGCGGTGGAGATGTTAAATCTGAATTGAAAGTTAAGGTTCAACAATTAAGAAACTTACTTAGTCAAAGAGCGGGCCATGATATGCCACTTGTTATTACTTCAGGCTTTAGATGTCCTATACAAAATGCTAGAGATGGCGGTGTTCCTGATAGCCTTCATTTAAGTGGGGATGCTTGTGATCTTTATACGCCTGGTATGTCTAGAGCTATGGTAGATGAAATAGCTTATTGTGCTCAACAAGTAGGTTTAGGTACACTCAAATATTACTCTAATTTATTTGTTCACGTTCAGCTTTATCCTGCGGATTTGGTAATGAATTAATTATGAAAAAGATAATAAAAAGACACTATACAAAAAAGCTTAAAGACAATCAATCAGTTTTTGAGCTATTCAACTGGGTTAAAAAAGATATTACCCTTCACAATTATAAAACTGGTGAAGTAATATATCAGATTAAAGGGGCTGAATTTCCTGATTTTTATTCTGAAAACGCTTGTAATATTATAGCTAGTAAATATTTCTTTAGAGCTATTCCTGAAACTTCTTTAAAACAAGTAGTAGATAGAATGTGTTGGTTTTGGGTTGAAGCTCTAAAAGAAGAAGGTTTAATAAATTCTGATGAAGAAGCTTCTATTGTTTATGATGAATTAGCTTATACAATAATCAGCCAAATATGGGCTCCTAATAGTCCTCAATGGTTTAATACTGGTTTAAATAAATATGGTATAGAAGCGGATCATGATTATACTTATTATTATGATCCTGAAGAAAAAAAGGTTGTAAGATCAAAAGATAGATATTCTAGAAGTCAAAGTTCAGCCTGTTTTATCATTCCTATTAAAGATCAATTATTAGGAACTGAATCTATTTCAGATCATTACGCTATTGAAACTAAACTATTTAAAGGTGGTTCAGGCGTTGGTACAAACTTTTCAAATATAAGGGCTGATGGTGAAAGCTTAAGTTCAGGCGGTAAATCTAGCGGTGTTATGTCTTTTCTATATGGGTTAGATAGAAACGCTGGTGCTATTAAATCAGGTGGTACTACTAGAAGGGCCGCTAAAATGGTTATTCTAGATAGTAATCATCCTGAAATAGAAGCTTTTATTGATTGGAAAGCTAAAGAAGAAGATAAAGTTAGAGCTTTAGGTAAAGCTGGTTATGATACCAGCATGAACGGAGAAGCCTATAAAACAGTTTCAGGTCAAAATTCAAACAATTCAGTTAGAGTTGATAGAAATTTTATGACTAAGAAGAATGATCCTGAAGCTGATTATGTTTTATACGGTATAACTGATTCTAAAGTAAATAAAACTGTAAAAGCTTATGATTTATGGGAAAAGATCAATAAAGCCGCTTGGAATTGTGCGGATCCTGGCTTGCAATTTTCAGATACTATAAACGCCTGGAATACCTGTTTGAATGAAGATGTAATAAGAGCTTCTAATCCTTGTTCAGAGTTTGTTTTTCTTGATAATACCGCTTGTAATTTAGCTAGTATTAACCTTTTAAAATTTCTTAATGAAGATGGTTCTTTTGATATTGAAGCTTTTCTTCATATAATAGGTTTAATTCAGCTGGTTCTTGAAGCTTCAATCTTTTGGGGTCAATATCCTACTAAAGCTGTAGCTGAAAGATCATACTTATATAGACCAACAGGATTAGGTTTAACTAATTATGCTTCTTTATTCTTAGCTCAAGGTTTAGCTTATGATAGTGATGAAGCTAGAGCTTTAGCAGCTACTTTAACTGGTATTATGACTGGTTACTCTTATTATGTTTCTTCTTTAATGGCTAAAGAAATAGGAACTTTTGAAAAATATAAAGAAAACAGTTCTTCAATGTTAAATGTAATATTTAATCATTGTATTGTGGCTGGTGCTTATACAGATGATTATGTTAATAATGGTTTTTTAAATATAGAACCTGAAAAAGTTAATTTAGATTTAGTACCAGCTAATCTAGCTGAAGCACTTCAAGAAATTTGGCGTAAAGCTTTTAATAGTGGTAAAAAGAACGGTTTCAGGAATGCTCAAGTAAGTTGTATAGCACCAACAGGAACTATTTCTTTTGCTATGGATTGTGGGGCTACTTCAATAGAACCATTCTTTTCACATAGAATTTATAAAAATTGTTCTGATGGTTCTACAATGGTAATAGCTAATCCTTTAGCTGAAGAATATCTTATTTCTGTTTCTAACGGTGTTTATCATGCTTGTAAAGATCAAATAAACGATTATTTTGAAAAACATGGAACTTATCAAGGTTGTCCTAATATTGGTGAAAATCTTCAGAAAGTACTTCAAACAGCTAATGAAATAAGTCCTGAAGCTCATGTTAAGATGGTAGCGGCTGTTACTCCATTAATATCAGGGGCTGTTAGTAAAACTATAAACTTACCAAATTCAGCTACTGTTCAAGATATAATGAACATTAATGATCTAGCCTATAATTCAGGTGTTAAAGCTATTACAGTTTACAGGGATGGTTGTAAGGCTTCTCAACCATTAAATACAAAAATTGAAGAATCTAAAGAATCTAAAGAATCTGAAGAACTTGAAGAAGAAAAAGAAGAAAGAACCTTACCTACTAGAATTAAACCTAGCCCAATTAGAAATAGTAGAACTCATGCTGTAACAATAGAAAACCTGAATTTATATATAACTGTTGGTTATTATGATAATGGAGAATTAGCTGAACTCTTTATCTCAACTGATAAAGAAGGTACAACCATTAAAGGACTTTTATCAGCTCTTTCTAAAGCTATTTCTTATATGCTTCAATTTGGTATTAATCCTGAAGAAATATCTAAAATGTTAAGAGGACACAAATTTGAACCAGCAGGAATTGTAAGTAGACACCCTAATATTAAATTTGCTGATTCAATAGCTGATTTAGTTAGTAAAGTAATTGATATAGAATGTGGTAACTATAATTATGTACAGGTAAAGCCACAAACTGAAAAACCTTTAAATAATAAACCTGCTATAGAAATTGATGAAGAACCAACTAGGTTATATGGTGAAACTTGTCCTAGTTGTGGTAGTTCTAACATGGTTAAAACTGGTGTTTGTAAAACCTGTTTAGATTGTGGTAGTACTACTGGATGTAGTTAAAAAAATGGAGCTGTTTAGACAGCTCCTTTACTATATATAATAAGAAGAAAGTAAAGAAGCTATTTAAGATTTAAACAACTTCTTCAAATTCAACACCACAATCAGCACAAATAACTCTAACTGGTTTAGTGGCTCTAATAATTGAACCACAATGTGGACAAACATACTTTCTTGTACTAGACTTTTTAATAACCTGTTCTTTTTCAGGAGTTGGTCGATATAGATCAAACTTAAGATTTAAAGAATCAAGGTATTCAGCGGTTTCAGTTGTTGGTTCAGTTTGGCTGAATCCGCTTTTTTCAACTTTAGTAACAATTAAGCCATGATCTTCAGCGGCTTTCTTGTAATTCTTGTTATGATAATTACCACTTCTTGATGTATCTTTAATACCATTCATTTCACAATATAGATGAACCATTTCATGAAGTAATGTAGTAGCAATTTCAACTGGTGTTCTATTTAAGTAATCACAAGTTACATTAATTTCATAGTAACCTTCAGATTCTTTATTATCTGTTTCTTTCCAAGCTCTAAAAGTAGTAAACCAGCCATATGCTCTACATGTATCAGGGGCTATTGTAATAACTGGTGTTTCAAGTTTTCCTTCAAAGAATTTATCATTTAGTTTTGAAAATAAACTTTCAAGTTGTTTTATCATTGGTATTACTGTAGCTTTTGTTTCTTTCATTTCTTCTTCACTTTCTATTAAATCTAAATCATATCTTTTAACTTCTTCATCAGTTAATTTTCTATCATAAACAATAAGATCGTGATATTTACCTTCTTTATCATCCTTTCTTTCTAAAAAGCCCTTTTTAGGCTGGCAACCGATTGAAAATCCTCTTAATCTCATTCCGTATGTGTATTTCATGTTTTCACCTCTTTCTTAACTTCTATAGATATTATACTAAACTATTGTTTATTAGTCAACAATAGTTTAGTATAATTTTAAAAAAATTTTAAAATATTGGTTCAATTCCGAATCTTTTTAAATTTTCTCTATATTCTCTTTCTTCTTCTTTTTTCTGTTTATATTTAAAATGTCTATCTACTTTAATTTCGATTTCTCTTTTTGTATATTTTCTAAATAAGTTTTTATATTCTTCTTCAGTTTTTGGAATTTTATTAAATCTATATAATGCTCTTTCTTCTTCATTAGTATAAGCGTCATCCATTTTATCTATTATCCAATTAAATAATTTTTCTTCTTTTAGCTTTCTTTCAGAAAAACTGTAGCCCATTATTCTAATTTTAATATTAGCTTCTTTTTTGGTATGAGCTTCAACTTTTACTAATTCTCTTTTTCCTGTTTCTTTATTTTTTGCTATAACTTTATAAGTTTTCATTTTTTTCCTCTTTCTTAACTTCTATAGATATTATACTAAAATATAATTTAGTAGTCAACTATAAATTAGTATTATTTTAAAAAAATTTAATAATTTTCATCGTTTTTATCTACAAGTTCAAATTCTGTTTTATCAACTGAACCAAAAGTATAACCAGCGTCAAAACTTAAATAAATTGGTGTATCATGTTCAAAGTCCTGTAAATATTCTATTAATTCACCAACCTTCATAGTATGTTTAATATCTTTTGTACTATAAGCTTTTCTAAATGTTTCATAAATTAGTATATCTTTCATTTAAATCACCTCAATTAATTTATATAAATATTATACTAAAATATATTTTAGTAGTCAAATATAGTTTAGTATTATTCCAAAAAAAAAATTATACTGATCTTTAATCTAAAAGTTCAGTATAATCAACATTTAAAGCTTTTGCTAATAATCGAATATTCTTTAGAGTAACATTCTCTATACTGGTAGAACCGTTTTCTATTCTCCCTATGTAAGTTTGAGATAAACCTGAAAGCTGGGATAATCTATATTTACTTATATCTCTTTTTTCTCTAATTTTTTGTAAATTTGTCATTTTAATCACCTCAAATATATTTTACTATTAAACAATAGTTTAGTAAAGTAGTAATAAAAAAATTATAAATATTTTGTATTTTTTACTTGCAGAGATACCTTTAATATTATATAATTTCTATCGTTGCTTATTGAGAGGTTCGAGTGAACACTCATTAGGTTCACCAATTGTGAATTCATCGAACACTCAAGTTCTTTTAAACTAAGGGCTTGAGTGTCTTTATTTTTCTCCGCATATTTATATTGAATCCAAATTTTATCCTCTTGAAGATAAACATACATTACTAAATCATTGATAAGCTTTTCTTCAAGTTCTTTATCTCCTTCTTTCATGTCTTTAAACTGATTCAGATACCAAATTAAACTATCTCTAGAAATATCTTTATTATAAGTTTTTTCTAAAGCTAATTTTATTTCTAACTGTTTCTTATCATTCTCAAGTTTTTCTAGTTTTTCTCTTAGAGCTGGACTATCTAAACCATTCATGAATAAATCACAAACATTATCAATCTTTTTATCAATCTCTTTTATTTCTTTTGCTAAAGAAACTTCTTTAGCGTTCTTCTTTAATTCTTTCTGTAAATTCATTATATAATCCGCTATCTTTTCAATAGTTTCTTCAGTAAGAATATATTTTTTAGTTAACTGAATTACCAGCGGTTCTATATAATCTTTTCTAACAGATTGACAGCCACATTTATAATATCTATAAATTTCACCATTTTTAGAAGTACCACAACTAATTTTCATTGGCTGGTTACAGTTGTAGCAAAATAGTTTATTTCTTAAATAATATCTTTCTTGTTTATCTTTATTATTATGGGGGCGTGTATAATTTTTCATTTTATCCTGAACTTCTAAAAAAGTTTCTTTATCTACTATAGAAGGCATACCACCATCAATAACTATATCCTGATATTGATAAATACCAGTATATCTAGAATTACCTAAAATTCTTTTAATACCATTACCATTAAATAAACCGCCTTTTTTAGTTCTAATACCTTCATCATTAAAGTAATTAGCTATATCTGTATAAGAATAACCACTAAGAAATAATTTAAAAGCTTCTTCAATATATGGGGCTACTTTAGAATCTAAACTTATAATACCTTCTTTATCAGACTGGTAGCCAATAGGTAAAGAACCATTAGATTTACATTTTTGAGCGTTCGCTCGCATACCTCTATTAACATTAATAGCTAAAGTAACGTTAAAACTTTCAGCCATTCCAATATTAACAGCCTTAATAATAGGGGCGGCTTGAGGATCATCTATACGTTCATTAATTGAAACAATGTTTACACCATTATCAAATAAAATCTTTTCATAGTAATAATAATCCCTGGTATTCCTACTAATACGGTCAAATTTCCAACATAGAACAAATTTAAATTGTTTCTTTTTTGAATCTTCAATCATAGTTTGAAAACCAGGGCGGTGATCGGTTTTGCCGCTTTTAGCTTTATCAATATAAGTATTAATAACAGTAAAACCATTTTCTTCAGCGAAAATTTCACAAGCTTTTATTTGATCTTCTATTGATTTTTCGTTCTGTTTTTCGCTAGAATATCTAGCATAGATAACACAATTCATATTAATTTAAAGAGTCCGCTCAAGGCGGACTTTACTATTTCTCTATAATTCTACTTTTGCTGGTGCTTCTATAGCTGGTAGATACGGTTTAAGACTGTTCAAGAACTTATTGAAATACAAGCTAGTATTACTAGCTGAAGGTGTTCTAAAAACTAAAGTATTTTCTTCACCAGCTTTATCTTCATAAATTATACTTAAGAAAGTATGATAAGTATTTTTCTTTTTCTTCTTTTTATTTAAACCAACAATTAAACCACCAACAGGACCTATTAAAGCTGAAGTAACTAAACCTGAAGCTAATCTATTTTTCTCATATTCTTCAACTTCTTTTTCAGTTATAGAAGTAGCTTCTTTTATACGTTCTAAAGGTAAAGAAGCTTCTTCTACATAATTAATAAATTCTAATTCTTCATTATCTGTATCAAGATAGACAAAAAAAGCGTTCCCTTCTTTAAAATTTGGAATACCGCTCATATAAACAGCTTTAGTATTAGGATATTTCTGTTTTTTGTAACTTTTAATTTTAGCTTTTGCTTCTTTTGTATTATTCATTGTAAGTACCTACAACTTTTCCTACTATTCTACAATCATCAAACTGTTTAATTTCAATATCTTTATAATTAGGATTAATAGATATTAAGTTATTTGAATCTCCTAATTTCTTTAAAAAACCTTCATTATTAACAATAAAAATACCAACTTCACCAGGTTCAAGTGTTTTAACCTGTTTTATAAAAACAATACTTTTATCAGGATAATCAGGTTCCATTGAATTTCCTGATACTCTAACAGCAAAATTAGAATCTCTAGGAACTGAATCTTCAGGAAAATCTATTAATTCATATTCATCAGAATCTAAAAACTGGCCTGTACCAGCTGAAGCTGGCATAAGGAAAACAGGATGAGAAATAAAAGTTTTTACTTTATCAGTTGTTGTTTTAATTGAATTCTTTAAAACCTTTAAAGCTTGGCCTAATTTCATTAAAGTTTCTTTATCAGCTTCTTCTAAAGCTCTATAAATTTTAATTAATTGTTCTTCATCAGGACTTAAAGAATAATCAGTATAAAAACCTAATAAATCTGTTACAGATACACCTAAAGCGTTGCTTAAAGGTATTAACATTTCTATATCATATTTATAAATATCTCGTTCCCAATTTGAAATGGCTGTATGATCTATTCCTAGTTTTTCAGCTAGTTCTTTTTGAGTTAAATTAGCGTGTTTTCGATACATTTTAAGACGTTCACCATAATTACTAGCCATCATAAACTCCTTTCAAGTTACGTCCTATTATACAACAAATTTGAGTAAATCTAAAATTTTACTTAAAAAATTTTAAAAAAATTTGAGAAAATATCAATTTTATGTTTACAAGTTTGATTTAACTTGTTATACTAAATTTGTGTTAAACGCAAATTATATTAAAATAATTTGCAGATACCACAAATTAGAGAGAAGGAGGATAGTTAATGGATTTTCATGAAAAGCTTTCAGAATTTATAAAAGCTAATCATATTAACCAGGCGGCTGTAGCTCGTGATATGGGAATAGATTATGCCAAACTCAACGCTACAGTTAATGGTAATAGAAAAATGGATGTAGATGAGTATAAAAAATTCTGTAAAGTAGTAAAAATCAGTCCATTAGTATTATTAGAATAAAACATTTTAGGTTTATTTGAAAGTTAATTTTCAAGAAATTGTCTTAAGGAGTAAATATGCCAATTACATTAGAAAAAACAGCAGAAAAGATTCAGAAAGCTTTACATCAGGCTATTTTAGATTTGCTCAAGAATATTACTGAAGTAAATCCAAAATACCTTAAGGATTATGTAATAGCTATTGATACTTTACTTTCAAAATGCGTTGAAGAAGAAACAATCATTGAATTAAAAAGCTATGGTGAAAGCAAAAATAAAGCTGAAGAATTTTTAGATAAATTAAAAGATAACAAAGTAGTTCATATTGAACCAACTATTGAAGTTAAAGATGATCTTTCTGAAGTTCTAAAAGATTTAGGAGAAGCTTTAGCTGGAATCATTATAAAAGTAAATAAAGATGAAAAATAAAAAAGAAAACCAGTTTCAAGCTCAAGAAGCGGTAATTGATCCTAATTTAATACCTGAACAATTTATTAGGGATATCAGTTCTAGAATTCTGAAAGTTATGAAAACTGATAAATCAATTCAAAAACGCTATGAACAAGAAACTGGTAAACAGTTCTTTAAGTGAATTATATCACGTGAAAGGTAATTATGGATTTAATCATAAAAAACGCTTCTTTAGATGAATTAACTTCTATCTGTTACAGGATAGGAGAACCAAATTTTCAAGAAATGGTAGAAGCTGAAAGAAAATTTGGTGTGGTGGAATACCTTGTTAATCATGGTGAAAACCTAGATTCAGCTATAGATACCTATGATAAAAATCTTCAAGATACTAAAACTAAAGTAGCTTTAGAAAGTGATAAAGATGAATTACCTGAAGTTCAGGCTATTGTTCAAGAAGCTTTAAATGAAGAAACTGATTCAAATTCTAAACCAGCTGAAACTGAAACAAGTCAACCAGCTGATGAAGAACTTCATTTAGATAAACCGCCTGAACCAGCTAAAAAACCTGTTATTAATCTTGAAGATAATTTACACCAATTAGCTACTGATTTAGTTAATAGTGGTAAATCTAAAGAGTTAATTAAGATTCTTGATAGTTTTGGGGCTAAAAGCGTTCCTGAACTAAATAAAAGCCACTATGAAGCGGCTATAGAAAAAATTAAAGGTGTTTTAAATGGCAACACATAGTAGATTAGCACCTTCAGCGGCTGAACGCTGGATTAATTGTCCCGCCTCGGTTGAAATGAGTGAACATTTTCCTGATACAACCAGTATTTACGCCGCTGAAGGTACTGTAGCTCATAAACTAGGTGAGTTAAAAATAAGAAACCAAATACTTCAAGAAGAATTATTAGCTAAAGAAGTAGATAAAGTAACTACTTCAGAATATTACAACGCTGATATGGAGGACTATACGGATGAATATGTTGAATATATTCGTTCTTTAATACGGTCCAATGAAACAACGGTTCTTACAGAAACTCATTTAGATTTAAGTTTTATAGCTCCTGATACTGGCGGTATAGCGGACTGTATTGTAGTTGAAGATAACCATTTACATGTAGTGGATCTTAAATACGGTAAAAATGTTGCAGTTGAAGCTCAAGATAATCCGCAATTAAAGATTTATGCTTTAGGGGCTTGTAAACTTCTTGACGGGCTAATTTACAACATAGAAGAAGTTACTATTCATATAGTTCAACCTAGAATGAATAACTTCAGCCAAATGAATACAACAAAAGCTGAACTATATAAGTGGCTTGAAGATGTTGTAAAACCACAAGCTAATAAAGCTATTAAAAACTCTTTAGAAATTAAATCAGGTAGCTGGTGTAAATTTTGTAGGGCTAAAACAATCTGTAGAGAATACGGTAAACGCTATGATATTGATCTTACACCTGAAAATCCTAACCTTCTAAGTAATGAAGAAATAGCACAAAGAATTAAAAAGCTTTCAGGATTAGATGGTTATTTAAAAGATTTAATGGATTATGCTTTAGCTCATGTTTTAGATGGTGAAAGTTTTCCTGGTTATAAAGCGGTTGCTGGTAGAAGTACAAGAAGATGGACTAATCAAGAAGAAGCTTTTGAAGTGGCTCAAGCTAATGGGTATGATCGTTCAATTCTATTTGAACAAAAGCCACTATCACTAGCAAAAATAGAATCACTAATGGGGAAAAAAACATTTAATCAGCTTCTTTCAGATTATGTTGAAAAACCGCCTGGAAAACCAACTTTAGTTCCTGAAGAAGATCCTAGAGAAGCTCTAGGTAACTTCAATACGGCTTTAGAAGATTTTAAAGAAATTAAGTTTAACTAGAAATAAAGGAGATAGAAATGCCTAATAAATTACAAGGAATTAAAAACAGTTATGGTCCTGTACGTTTAAGTTTTGTTAACGTGTTTGAAAAAACACAATTCAATAATAATGATCCGCAATATAGCTTAAGAGCTTTAATACCAAAAGAAAATAAAGCTTTAGTTGAAAAAATTCAAGCTGATATTAACAGGGCTAAAGAAGAAGGTAAATCAAAATTATGGGGTGGTACTATGCCTGAAGATTTATCTGTAACTATTCATGATGGTGATAAGAGTGGTAGACCTGAAGAAGAAGGACATTGGTGTTTAAATTCTAACAATAAAAACAGACAACCAGGCGTTATTGTTGGTGAAGATAGACACAAGGGAAGCCCTGAAGAAGTAAAGAGCGGTGATTATGGTTTTATCAATGTAACCTTTAAAGCCTATGACTATGGAAAAAAGGGTATTGGTACTTATCTTAATAGTGTTTGGAAAACTAAAGACGGTGAAAGTTTAGCTGGTGCTTCAACTCCTGAAGAAGATTTTAAAGATGTAGATACTACAAATATTGAGTTTGATGAACCTGAAATTGATCCTTTAACTGGTGAACCTGTTACACCAACTTCAAGTGATTTTGATGGTGAAGATGTTCCTTTTTAATTAATAACCATGAACTTAAGTATTGATATAGAAACCTTTTCAAGCGTTGATCTAAAACAAGAAGGTTTATATAAATATGCTGAAAGTGATGATTTTGAAATTTTGCTTTTTGCTTATAAGTTAGGTAATCAACCAGTTGAAGTTATTGATCTAGCTTCAGGCTCTAAAATACCTCCAAATATCTTAGAAGCGTTATATGACAGTAAGGTAACAAAAAGTGCATATAACGCTTCTTTTGAAATGGTATGTATTAACAGATATTTACAATCTATTAATAAACCGATTATACCAGCTGAACAATGGGAGGACACAATGTTTCTTAGTTCTTATGCTGGTTATGGGGGAAGCCTGAAAACTACAGCTGAATTATTAGATTTACCTGTTGAAGCTCAAAAAGATAGAACAGGAACTCAATTAATAAACAGATTCAGTAAACCTAGAAAACCTACAGCTAAAGATAAAAGAACTAGAGTTAAACCTCAAGATGATCCTGAAGCTTGGGCTAAGTTTATTGAATACAACAGACAAGACGTAGTTGTAGAAGCCACTATAAGAGAAAAGTTAAAAAACATTGAAATACCACAAAAAGAAAAACAGGCTTTCTTGTTAGATCACAAAATAATGAGTTCAGGCGTTCTTATAGATACTGATTTAGTTCAAGCGGCTTTAGATTTAGACAATGAAGAAAAAAAAAGATTAAAGAATGAAATAACAATTCTTTCAGGAATTGAAAATCCTAAAAGCAACGTTCAAATAACTAAATGGCTTTCTAGTCAATTAGGCTATGAAGTTAAAAGTATTAGAAAAGAAACTGTACCTGAACTGATAAAAGAATGTGAAGATAATAATTTACCTGAAGCTGTAGCGGTTCTTCAGCTAAGACAAGAATTTAATAAAACCAGTTTAGCTAAATATAAGTCCTTAAACAGAATGGTATGTAATGATAACCGTATAAGAGGAATGCTTCAATTTTACGGTTCTAGAACTGGTAGATGGGCTGGTAGAGGTGTTCAAGTTCAGAATTTACCAAGAAACTATATCAGTTCTATTTCTTGCGCTCGTGAACTTCTTAAATCAAGAAATTTTGAAGGCCTAAAGCTTATTTACGGAGATAACTTAAGTGATATAGCTTCACAATTAATAAGAACTGTATTTATACCTAGTCCTGGTAAAACTTTTGCTGTAGCCGATTATTCAGCTATTGAAGCTAGAGTAATAGCTTGGTTAAGTGGTGAAAACTGGCGGATTCAGGCGTTTATTAACAATCAGGATATTTATTGTGTTTCAGCTAGTCAAATGTTTGATATACCACTTGAAAAAATTCTAGATAAAAAAGCTCCTGAACACAATTTAAGAGCTCAAGGTAAAGTAGCTGAACTTGCTTTAGGCTATCAGGGTGGTGCTAATGCTATAGCACGTATGGATTTTAATAATGCTATTCCTGAAGATGATAGACCTAAAATTGTTAAACAATGGCGTGATAAAAGTAAACAGATAGTTAGTTTATGGAATAAATGTGAAACAGCTTCTATTGAAGCTATTAAAACACCTGGTACTGAAATTACAGTTAACAATAAAGTAACTTTTAAAGCTGAAAATAATACTTTAATTGTAACTTTACCTTCAGGAAGAAAGCTCTATTACCCTAAAGCAAAATTAGGAATTAATCCTTTTGGTAGAGATTCTTTTGAATATGAAGGGTTAAATCAGACAAGCCACAAAGTAGAAGTAATCTATATGTACGGTGGAAAAATGGTAGAAAACATAGTTCAGGCTATTGCTAGAGATTGTTTATCTGAAGCTTTATTAAGACTTGATAAAGCTGGTTTTACTATAAAGTTTCACGTTCATGATGAAGCTATTCTAGAAGTCGATTCTGATATAGCTGAAGAAGAACTAAACAGGGCTATTTCAATTATGTGTGAAGAAACAGAATGGGCTAAAGGTTTACCATTAAATGCCGCTGGTTTTACCAGCAATTTTTATATGAAAGATTAGAAGAATGATAAAAATAGATAATTTGGAAACACCTTCACCTGAACAGTTTAATGTTGTTATAGGCGGTATGAGAAACGCCTTTAAATCTTATGATAGGACTGATAGTGAAATTTGTAAGGGTGAAACAGTTGATAAAAATTCAATTCGGTATTGTTTTGGCTGTGGAAAAGAATGTACACCACAAACTGAATGTTTCATTTTAGGTGAAAAGGATGAAAAATTAGCCAATAACCTAGTTAGTGGTGATAGCCCTTCACATAGAAAGTTTTTAAGACAATTACCGCTAATTATGAATATAACAGCTCCGCTTTACTTTTGGAAACAGCTTGATACCTACAAGGTTGGTACTACAGCTAATTCTGAAAGTACTATGCACACTTTAACTAAATATCCTTTTAAGCTTGAAGATTTTAGTACAGAATTTATTAATTCTGTAGATTCTGAAAAGAATAATTGGTTTGTTTCATCAGATTATGATTTTGATGGGTTAGTTCTAGATGATGGTTTTATTGATTTATATGAATATTTTGAATACTACTTTTTAGGGTTACTCAATATATTAAGAGAGAAATACCTTAAAACAAAAGATATGAATTACTGGTATTTACTTAATGAGTTATTACCGCAATCTTATAACCAAAAAAGAACATGGTCCGCTAATTATGAAGTAGTTCTAACAATTATAGCTCAAAGAATTCATCATAAATTACCTGAATGGAGAAATTTAATAAATTACTGGCTAAAGAACATTCCTTATTTAATTGATTTTGCTTTAGCTGATGGTGTTATTAGACTGAAAAATTCTAATGTAGTTATAAATGATTCTGATGAAATTCTGTTTTCTTTAGAAGATGAAGAAATAAAAAGATAGTAATCAAAATGATTAGAAAATGTGATTGGTGTGGTAAAGAATACGAAACTAATCTTTACTGGTGGCGGTTTTGCTGTGATGAATGTTATAAAGCTTTTATAGAAGAAAAAAATTCACGTTTAATAAAGTGTGAAGTTTGTGGTGAAAAATTTCATCCTAGTTCAAGTAGAGCTAAATACTGTAGTGATAAATGTAGAAAAAAAGCTCATGCTGAACATGTTAAACAATGGAATAAAAAACACCGTCAAGAACTCACTAAAAGGCAAAGACTATGGAGAAAAGATCATCCTGAAGAAGTTAAAAAATCTAACAGGAGAAACTATCTCAAACATAGAGAAAAACGCTGTGAGTACGCTAGAAATTACAGTAAGAAATATTATCTTTCACACCAAGAAGAAATATCAGCTTATCGAAAAGCGCATAAAGAAGAAAAACGTTTAGCAGATCAAAGACGATATTGGGATAAGAAAATAAAAGTTTGTAAAGATAAACACAACGGTTGTTTTAGTTGTCCTACTGAAGATGGTGAATGTTTATTTGATTATTAACTTTCAAAAGGAAATTAAATGAAAAACGATATAGAAAAACCAAAATATTTTAGAGCTGTTTGTAGATACACTACAGAATGTACTAACACTATACCAGTAATAGCACATACTGAAGAAGAAGCTAAACAAATAGCTCAAGAACAATTTGAACGCTGGAATGCAGACTGGATTAATAAAGATCATGGTAATCCTAAAAATTTAATAGATATAACAATTCAGTAATGAAGAAAGAATTTACTAAATTATTTAGAGTTTATATATTTGATAAGAATTTTACAGGTCGTAATGCTGGTGGCTATCCACCTAATTATATGTTTTCAGGTAAAAATCCTATTGGCTGTAAATATGATATGTACGGTGAAAGTGAACAAGAAGTTCTTGAATATGTAAATTCTTGTTTATCTGAAGATATAAAAGAAAAATTTAAGGTAATGGTGAACTTCTTAGAAGAAGTACCAGCAAAAGTAATTAATGAGTGAATGGAACCAAGAATACTGTGATGAAATCGGAGATATAGATAATCTCTTTCAAAAACTTTTTATAGACTGGCGAAGTATTGATATAGATTTTGAAAAAGAAAGACCAAGTAGCCTTGATGATTTTAAAGAATCTATAGAACAATTGCTAGAAGCCTATAGTTATTTCGCTAATGAAATTAGATATATTAACGGAGAAGAATGATAGCTAAAACTTATTTAATTCATCCTTATAAAACTGGTGATAATACCATTGAAGAAAATAAGGCTGATGAAGAAAGAATAGTTAATGAATTAGAAGAACAAAAATGTAGCTTTTCTTTGGTTAGACCTTTTAAAAGAATTCAAGAAACTATGAATTTAAGAAAAGCCCTTAAGATGAAACAAAAACTATTTAAAAAATGTGGGGCTGTTCTTCTAACTGGTGATTGGAAAAATTCAACTGAATGTATAGATGAATTTGAAGAAGCTGTAAAACAGGAAAAAGAAATATTTGAATATAAAGATAATCAACTTCTATATATTCAAAAAGAAGCACTAGAAGGGATTTTAGATGGTATTAAGCGATAAAACAATAAAAAAACTGGTTGAAGAAAAAAACCTGATAACACCTTTTAATGAAAAGAATTTATCTTCAAACAGCTATGATTTAAGTCTAGCTGAAGATGATAAAAATTTAGAATTAATGCCTGGTGAATCTAAATTAATTGTTACTAAAGAAACAGTTAATTTACCAGCTAATGTAGTTGCTAAAACAATTTCTAAAAGCTCTTTTGCTAGATGTGGTGTTTCTATCGGTGATGTTGGTGGCTGGGTGGATGCTGGTTATAAAGGACAATTAACCTTATTAGCGGTTAATTTTGGTGATAGTGCTTTTGAATTAAGAAGAATTAAAGAAATATGCCAAATAATTTTTTTACAAGCTGATTCTGAAGCTGAAAAAATTTATAACGGACACTATCAGGACAGTAAAGGCTTAAAAGAAGCATGGTTTATTAAAGATAAAAGAAATAAAGATTTTAATAAAGTAGATGTTGAAACAACTCTAGTAGATATTTCAGAAGGTAACAGTAATTTAGTTGATCCTGAATTTTACGAAAAGCGTTGCGACTTCTAACATTGAAGAAGGGATAACTGTATGAAAGTTAGCATAGGGGGGAATAGGCGGACAAATTATTGGAAAAAAACAGAATTAAGTTTTTCTGAATTATTCGATAGAGTTAGTAATCCTATAGTAACTAGTGAAACTTTCAATACTTATCTTTCTTTAAGTAAGGATGAACAGGATGATATTAAAGATGTAGGTGGTTTTGTTGGTGGTGAACTAAAAAACGGTTCTAGAAAGAAGGAGAACGTGATTAATCGTTCCCTTCTAGCACTAGACGCCGATTATTTGGGGAATTCAGCTAATCTTGAGGGGCTTTTAGACAAGCTGAATCAAAGTAACATTGAGTTCATAACTTATACAACAAGGAAGCATACTAATGAAGCTCCTCGTATAAGGATATTAATACCCTTTAAAGAGCCGATTAATCCTGAAGCTTATGAACCAATAGCAAGAAAAGTTTGTTTTGATTTAGGTATGTCTTATTTTGATCCTACAACAGTTGAAACAAATAGATTAATGTATTTCCCTTCAGTTAGTTCAGATATGGCTGATGAATTCTTTTCTTCAAGAAATTTGTTTGACGCTAAACCTTTAGACGGTATGGCTTTCTTAAACCAAAATTATCATAACTGGCGAGATCAAACAGAATGGGATAGGTTCCCTAATGAAGAAGAAAATATTCAGCGTGATGTATCGGTTCAACAAGATCCACTTACTAAAGAAGGTATAATAGGTAAATTTTGTGAAGCATATACAATTCAAGAAGCTATAGCTACTTTTTTACCTTCAATCTATGAACCAGTTACTGAAGATAGATACACCTACTTAAAAGGTTCTACAGCTGGTGGGGCTGTAATTTATGAAGATAAATTCTTATATTCACACCATGCTACAGATCCTGCTAATACAGGGCATGTTTGTAACGCTTTTGATTTAGTTAGAATTCACAAATACGGTGATACTAAACAAAGTGTTAAAGAAATGACTTCTTTTGCGGCTCAAGATGAAAGAGTTCAGAAACTTACTTTAGAAGAAGATTTTAAGGACTTTATAGAACTGGTAGAAGAAGATAATCAAGAACCTGTAGAAATTACTGAAGAAGATAAAACAACTTTAAAAGATATTTTAGAAAAGCTTTCTAAAAACGCTAAAGGTGAAAATGAATCAACTATAGATAATATGCTTCTTATTCTGAATTCAGATCCTAATTTAAAAGAATTCTACAATGATATATTCAGTGATTGGATAGTAGTTACTGGTAAATTACCGTGGGTTACTAATGAAATTGAAGAATGTCCACGTGGCTGGACTGATACTGATGATGGCGGTTTACGCTGGTACTTAGAAAAGTATTACAAAATAACAGGACTTCAAAAGATGTTAGACGCTCTAAATTTAAGCTTTCAAAAAAGATCGGTTCATCCTGTTAGAGAATATTTTGAAAGTTTAGAGTGGGACGGTAAACCAAGAGTAGAAACACTTTTAATAGATTATTTTGGGGCTGAAGATAATGTTTACACAAGAGAGGTAATGAAGATAGCCTTAACAGCCGCTGTTACTAGAATCTATAAACCAGGAACTAAATTTGACAATATGCCTATTATTGTTGGTTCGCAAGGAATTGGTAAATCAACCTTCTTAGCTACTTTAGGTAAAGATTGGTTTTCTGACAGTTTAACAGAATTTACTGGTAAGGATGCTATGGAACTTCTAAACGGTAACCTGATTATAGAAATAGGAGAATTAAACGGTTTTAGAAAAGCTGAAATGGACGCTATAAAACAGTTTCTTTCTAAACAGGTTGATGAATATAGAGCACCTTACGCTAGAAGAAAAGAAGCACATAAAAGACAATGTATATTTTTTGGTACTACTAATGAGTCAACTTTCTTAAGAGATTTAACAGGTAATAGAAGATTTTTACCAGTACAAAGTTACCCTGAAAGAATAACTAAAAGTGTTTGGGATGATTTACCTAATGAAGTGGATCAAATATGGGCTGAAGCTTATAGTTTCTATCTATTAGGCCAAGAACTAAGACTATCTCCTGAAGCTGAAAAAATAGCTAAAGTTGAACAGGATAGCCGTCTTGAAGAAGATCCTAGAAAAGATATGATTATTGAATTTCTTCTTCAAGAAGTACCCAAAAATTGGGCTGAAATGTCAATTGAAGCTAGAAGAATGTTCTTAGATAATCCTGAAGCAATAGATGAAGAACTTGTTAAAAGGGATAGAATTTGCGCTTCAGAAGTAAATTGTGAATTGTTCGGCTATACAAAAGCTTCAATGAATAGAAGGACAGCTGGTGATATTAATAGGCTTCTAGATTCAATACCAGGGCTTAAAAAGTCAAAAAATTCTATACGTTTTGGTAATGAATATGGTAGAGCTAGAGGTTACTATATCGAACCTGAATTCTATGAATTGATGTCCACAAACTAAATTAAGTTGTGGACACGTACACAAAGTACACAATAAATTTAAAAGTTTTATGTCCACATTGACAACAAAAATGTACACAAGAAAATTTTAGTTTGTTGACGGTAAAACGTTGATAAAACCTAAAGAAGTTAAAGTTGTCCACAAAGTCAACATTAAAAATAAAAGAAATATATAGAGAAAGAATAATAGAGAAAACAAGAGAAAAACGGTAATAAAAGGCTATATTTAATTTCTTTATAATTATTTCCACTTCAATGTTACAGCCATTGTGTACATGTTTATTTTGTGGACAGCTACTTTTTAAAAGTATGTTATGACAGAAAAAAGACTAGAAGAAAAGCTTGTTCAGGCGGTTAAAAATAGAGGTGGCAGAGCCTATAAGTTTGTAAGTCCTGGGTGTGTTGGGGTACCTGACAGGATTGTAATTTTACCAGGAAATAAAATAGGTTTTATAGAAATTAAAAAACCTCATACAGGTAAGTTGAGAAAAACACAAAAACAGGAATTAAAGAAGCTAACCGCTTTAAGATGTAAATGTTATGTACTTAATGATCCTTTAGATATTCAAAGTATTCTATGTGATATTAACGTTGGTGATTTTGGTAATTTTCCACAATTTACTTATCTAGAAGGAAAAACAACATTATGAATAAAGAAGAATTATCACTTAAAGAATTAAAGAAAAAAAGAAGAGAATTACAAGCTGTTACTAGAATTTATCCCCTTTTTCATGATTTAGATGATTCAGACTCTTTAGATGAATGGGCTTCTTTAATTGATAGTTTAGAAGAAGTTAGTAAACAAATTTTAAAACTAGAAAAGAAAAAATAGTGAAAAAATGACTGAAGAATTAAAAGATAAAGTTATTTTTTATTTAAACCATTTAAGAAAAGAGAAAAAACAAGCTGCTAAAATTGCAAAAAGTTTATTAAGGAATATTGATGATAATGATAAAGAAAAAGAAGAAGCTGAAAAATTTTATTTTGCTTTAATGGATAATGTTCGTGATATAAGCCAAACAATTTTAGAGGTTAAAGAAGATGAATGTTCAAATTGTAATTGAAATAATTCAGTTTTTAAATGATTTTAGAAAAATAACTATAAATACATTAAAACAAGCTTATCAATTGAATGTAGAACCTAAAACAATAAAAATATTAAAAAATCATATTAAAGAAATGGATTATATTATTGAGTATTTAAAAATTGAGTATTTGTAAAATTCTTATGATTTTTAAACCTCATCCTTATCAAAAATATTGTATTAACAGAATTATCAATGAAGATCATTTAGGTTTATTTCTAAACATGGGTTTAGGTAAAACTGTAATTACTCTTACAGCTTTAAATGAATTGATCTTTTATAAGCATGCTGTAAATAGAGTTTTAGTAATTGCACCTAAAAAAGTAGCTGAAACTACTTGGACCGCTGAAGCTTTAAAATGGGAACATTTAAAAAGCCTTAAGTTTTCTAAAATTCTTGGTAATCAAACTAAGAGAAAGAAAGCTGTAGAAGCTGAAGCTGATATTTATATAATCAACCGTGAAAATGTAAGTTGGTTAGTAGACAATTTTAAAAGTAACTGGAAATGGGATTGTATTGTAATAGATGAACTTTCAAGTTTTAAAAATCATTCAGCTAAACGCTTTAAGAAGTTAAAACAGGTATTACCGCATATTAACAGATTATACGGTTTAACTGGTACACCAGCTTCTAACGGTTTAATAGATTTATGGGCGCAGTTATACCTTTTAGATCAAGGTAAGAGATTAGGTAAAACAGTTACTTCTTACAGAAATAACTATTTTACACCTGATAAAAGAAATGCTTATACAGTTTTCACTTATAAACTTAAAAAAGGTGCTGAAAAAAGAATCAGAAACAGTATTAAAGATATTTGTGTTTCTATTGATTCTAGTGATTATGTAACTTTACCTGATAGAGTTGATATGAAAACTGTAATTAAGTTAGATGATAAAGTTCTAAAACAATATCAGGATATGGAAAAGGATATGTTATTAGAACTCCCTGAAGGTGAAATTACCGCAGTTAATGCCGCTGCTGTTACTAATAAACTTTTACAAATAGCTTCAGGCTGTGTTTATGATGAAACTGGTGAATATCACGTTCTTCATGATAGTAAACTTGAAGCTTTAAAAGAAATAATTGAAGCGGCTGGTAATGAACCAGTTTTAGTATTTTACAGCTTCAAGCATGAAAAAGAAAGAATTTTAGAAGAATTTAAAGAAGCTGTAGAACTAAAAGATGAAGCAACAGCTGTAGCATGGAATGATAAAAGAATAAAACTTTTACTAGCTCATCCTGCTTCAAGCGGTTATGGTTTAAACCTTCAGGCTGGCGGACACATTATAGTTTGGATATCTCCTACTTGGAATTTAGAACAATACCAACAAGCTAATGCTAGATTATTCAGACAAGGCCAAAAAGAACCTGTGATAATTCAACATATTATAGCTGAAAATACAATTGATAATCATGTTATGAATGTTCTAGAAGGTAAAGATAAAGAACAGGCTTCTTTACTGAAAGCTTTAGAAGCTAAATTAAAAGAATTAAAAGAAAATGCTAAGTAATAGTGAACTGAAAGAAATAATTGAAGATATAAAACTTCTTAATAAAGAAGGCTATCAAATAGCTAATTATAAAACTATGATAATTAATGATGGTATAACCAGGGATGGCAGAATTGTAAACGGAGTTAGACTTACTATTGATTTTATGAATGAAAAAGAAGAATGGGAATCTTCAGAAATTTCTAACGATAGTAAAATAATTTTTCAACCATAGATTTAGAGAGAATAATGAAAGTTTTTATAGAAGGCTGTGAATGGAAAAACGTTGAAAGCGTTGATATTCAAGCTGTACCAAAATGGGGAAAACCTTTAAATAAAGAAAAAGATTATTTAGTAACTATTTATTATTCAGTAAATGGTGAAAAATGGTTTCAAGTTTTGCGATGTGAGTGGGTTAAACATATACCTGATGAAAACGGTAATTTAACTGATGATCTTATAATTACAGGCGTTCTTGAAGGCTATGGTGATAGGATAGATTAGAAGATGAAGAAGATAATATTAGAGTTTGATTCTGAAGAAAAATTTAACCGCTTTAGATTTATGTTAGAAGTTGGTTATTCGACTTTAATTAAGTTTTATGAAAAGAATAACCAGCTAGATCAAAGTTTAGGTGTTAGAAAACACTATTCAGAAATTTGGCAACAAATAGAGGATCAAAAAAATGTGGTTAAATGACAGAATTCATATTTATAGAGGTTCAGGAATATTCTGTTTCAACTGTACTGATTGGACTGAATACGTTCGTGAAAGCAAATACAAACTAGTTTGTCCTAAATGTGGTGATGTTCTTGAACTTGAACCTACTTTATGGGATTTAGTTCAGGACTATAGACAAGAAAAGGGCTTTAGTATGGCTAAACTGGCATGCTTGGCTAGTGTAAGTCGTTCAACTATTTATAATATTGAAAATAAGTACGTGATACCTAAGAAGAAAACTGTTTTAAAACTTGCTGAAGTTTTAGGAGCTGATAAAGATGTTTTCTTAGATAAATTAGAAGAAATAAGAAAAGCTAATGCAAAATAACATAATTTATAACCAGCGGTTTAATAAATCCGCTAATGATATTGAAACTATTATTACTGAATTTAGAAAACTGATTAATCAGGATAAAACAACACCTGATGATTTAGTAAGAATTCAACTGTTAAAGAATGAAATAAAAACAGCAATTAATCAGCTTATTGAAGAAGTTGAAAATACAGATAAAAGTAAAGTAACTATCTTTACTGAATTAACAAAAAAAGATATTGAAGCTTTAAAAAGTATTATTCTTGAAAGCTGGACTGAAGAAGCTGAAGGTTATATAGAATTCTCTTTTAGAATATTAGATAAATCAGGAAAAGAATTAATGAATCAGTTAATAGATTTATTTGAAGAATTAAAAGAATATTCGGAATAATGATAGTTATAAGAAATACAACATTAAAACGGTTAGTAACAGATAAGTTTAGAATTCCTATGAATTTTACTTCAATTAATCAGGCTAATAAATGGTTAGGCCGAGTTGGTAATCCTGTTTATTTAACACCTGTTTATGTAGAAGTTTGTAACTTTACACCTGAAGAAAAAGAACAATTATTGAAAGTTAACTTTCAAAAAGAGGTTAAATAATGACTTGGGCTGAATATGAAGAAGCTAAACGCTGTAGGGATTTAGATCATGATATAAATCATGATGAAGAAATTAAAGAAATAATAGAAGGTAAAAATATTCTATTAGATAGAGCGGAAAAATTGTACGAGGCGGAAAAATTGTACGATAAAGAAAAAGAAGAAGAAGAATTTAAAACTTTAGATGATTTAAATAACTGGAATAGATATTCTTATAAAGATTTTGCTGAAGAAATCCAAATTGAAAAATTAATTAGGGAAAAGCTTGAAAGAAGAAACGAAGAACCAGTAAATGAAGTAGAAAAACAGAATTATTATAACCGTAATGGTATTGAAGCAAAAGATATTATTAGTGCTATTTATCAGTTTTACGGTTCAGATTTATCTAGCTGGGAATCAGCTTGTATTTACAACATTATTAAATATTTAATGAGATATAAATATAAAGAGAATCCTGAAAAAGATTTAGATAAGTTAGTGGTTAATGTTAACTGGTTAAAGAAAGAGATTTAAAAATGTTTACCCTAGATTTAATTATACTTTTTATAAGTGGTATATCACTATTTTGTGGTATAGGCTTATTACTTTCAGTAGTTTATGAGTATAGAAAATTTACCCTCAAGAAAATAAAAACTCAAGAAAAACTAATAATAGCTGAAATAAAAAGAAGAAAACAAAATAATGTTCAATCCCTCTATTTTAGTGAAACTTATAATAAAGACCTTAACACTTTACTAAAATCATTAGAAGGTGAACATGGAGTTAGAAATTAAGAAAAAATGGTTATGGCGATACCGTGAAGCTATGTTTAAGGCTGAAAGTTTATGGCGACAAGCTGAAGAATGGCAAAGTTCAATTTATACGCCTTCTTGTAAAGTGTTAGACGGTATGCCAAAAAGTCCTGGCTTTAGTAATAATAATGAGAAGAGTATTGTTAAACATTTAGAACTGATTGAAGAAGCAACTCAAGCTACAGCTTCAGCTAAAAATATAAGAAAAGAAATTACAACAGCTATTGAAGATATTGATAGTAGTTTAGGGGTTAGAGTTCTAACTTTAAGATATGTAGAAGGATTCAGTTGGAAAGAAATTCAGAGCACTTTAAATTACAGTAAAACTCATACTAGAAATTTACATGATAAAGCTATATCACAATTAAAGATAGAACAAAATAGTTCTAAATAGTTCTAAACCGCCCAAAATAGATAAGAAAAGTCCTTGTAATAACACTTATAATATATTTGGGGAATTTATTATAAGTAATAAATTTTATTGAGGGGTTTTTCTTATTAAATTATCTTACCGCCTTTAAACGGGCGGTTTTTTTATTTCTCAAAACGGTAAACTTCAGCACATAAAAAAGCTTATTCCCCCTGAAAAAAACGTATGGCTTTTTAAGTGCTGAATCTTTTTTGTGTGTTGAAATTTATCGTTTTACTGGTTAGGAATTTTATGCTATCTATACCTTTTCCTGGTAGTAAACGATACAGCTATAAACAAGTTAAAGAGATTGTTCAGGCTGGCAGTTATGAAGGAGTGTTTGAACCTTTTGGCGGTTCCTGTGTACTTTCAGTAAATTTGTTTAACGATAAACTAGTTAAGAAAGCGGTTGTAAATGATTATGACCGCTTTTTCGATTTATATCCTGAATACTTAGACTTAAAGGATAAAGTAGTTCAAGAAGGCTTAAAAAGAGGTTTAAGAAGAACTACTTATAACAAGAAGTATGGGGTTATTCAATTTGAATTAGACGGAACGAAAAAACCAGCTGAATCAGCTATATTAAGTGATGAACATAAAAAGATACTTCAAGATATTATTTCAGAATATGTTCCTGAAAAATATTGGCGGTATTTTTCTTTTGGTAGTAATTTTACTTTTTCAGCTAGAGGTTGTAGTAAGAAAATAGAACTTCAGGATTTTATAAAATTTGATAGATATTTAGCAACTGATAAACAGCGTAATTATTTAAGAGTTCTAGAACAAATTCAGTTAGAAAATTTAGACTGGTTAGACTTTTTAAATAAATATGAAGTAGCTATTAGAAGTTCAAGAAATATATTAATTTTAGATCCGCCTTATATTGGTACTTATCAGAAACAGTATAAAGGACAATTTACTGAAGAAGAAACAATACAACTAATTAATAAAGCTGTAGAACTGAATTGTGATTTTATCTTTTTTAATCACAATCAGGAACAAGTAGAAGAATGGTTACAAGGTTTAAATTATACTATTCAATTTACAGGTAATCTCCGTACTACAGCTAATAGAAATAGAAAAGACGTAATGGCTTTTATTAAGAGGTAAGTTAATGGCTAAAAAAGTTAACGCTCAAAAGGTTGAAGCTAGACGGCTTTTTGAGCAGGACGGCTTTAGCCTTAAAGATATTTCTGAAGAATTAGGTGTAAAGCTAAATACACTTAAAACATGGAAAAGAAGAGATAATTGGATTAAAAATGAAACTGAAACTTCTAGAGGTTCAAAAAAGAAAACTAGAAGTAAAGGTTCAAAAGTTTCAAAAATAGGTTCAAGTCCTAATAGTTTAGAAAATTTAATACCAGCTGAATCAGGTAATAAAAGAGCTTTAAAACATGGGCTTTATTCTAAGTTTTTAAATCCTAAAACTAATGAGATTTTAGAAATAGTTCAAGAACAGAATAAAATAGAAAATCTATCAAATAATATTGATATTCATTTTGCTAATTATATTCAAGCTCAAAGTAAGTTAGATCCTAATGATCCTGTTATTTTAAATGCTGAAGCTCTTTCAAGTCGTACTTTAGCTGGTATGGTTTCAGACTATGAAAATTTAAGTTTAATTAATGAACGTAGAAAACAGATACAGCTAGATAATGAATTAAAAGCGTTCGAGTTAAAAAGACAAAAAGATTTAGAAGAAGGTAAAAGTAACTTAAACTATAGAGGTTTACCTATTGATGTAATAGCACCAGTATTTACTAAGTTACATTTTGATGTTAGATCAAGAAACTATAGAGAATTTGTATTACCTGGTGGGCGTGGTTCTACTAAATCTAGTTTTATTTCTTTAGAAATAATTAATCTGATAGAACAGAATAAAGACTTTCACGCTTTAGTTTGTAGACAAATTGATAAAGATTTAAGAGATACAGTATTTAATCAATTAATATGGGCTATTGATAAATTAGGTTTAACTCAAGATTATAAATATACTTTTAAACCTTTAGAGATAACTAAAATATCTACAGGACAAAAAATATATTTTACAGGACTTTCAGATCCTACTTCAGTAAAGAGTTTTACACCTACTTTTGGTTATGTTGGTATTTTATGGTTCGAAGAATTAGACCAAATAAGAGGTGATGAAACAGTTCGTAAAGTTCAGCAATCTATAGTTCGTGGCGGTGATGACTTCTTTATTTTTAAATCTTTTAATCCCCCACGATCTAAAAACAATTGGGCTAATCTGTATGTTCAGGAACCTAAAGAAAGTATGAACGTTTACTTTTCTACTTACTTAGACGTTCCTAAAGAATGGTTAGGTGAACCTTTTATTCAAGAAGCTGAATACTTAAAAGAAATTAATCCTGAAGCTTATAAGAATGAATACTTAGGTGAAGCTAATGGTTCAGGCGGTAATATATTACCTAATTTAGTAACACGTGAAATAACTGAAGAAGAAATATCTCATTTTGATAATATCGTTAATGGGCTGGACTTTGGTTGGGTTCATCCTTCTTTCTTTATCAGGGCTCAATATGATGTAGCACAACAGCGAGTTATTGTATTTGATGAAATATGTAAATCTTATTTACCTAATGAAAAGCTGGCTGAAGAAATAAAGAAACATGGAATAAAACCTAAAGATCCTATTATTTGTGATAGTGCTGAACCTAAAAGTATTAGAAGTTTACAAGATCAAGAACTAAGAGCTTTACCAGCTAAAAAAGGACCTGGTTCAGTTGAATTTGGTATTAAGTGGCTTGCTAGTCAAATAGAGATAGTAGTTGATCCTAAAAGGACACCAATGTTTTATAAACAAGCTATTAACTATGAATATGAAAGAGATAAAGAAGGTAATATTACTAGTTTATTACCTTCAATAGATGATGACGGTATAGCCGCTTTAAGATACGCTTTAGAACGTTTCTTTACAAGAAAACGTTCAGGGGTTTATGCTTTATAGGTTTAATAATTATGGAATTAGAACAAGTTAAGAAATTAATTAATGAAGCTGAAAGCTCTACTACATATAAGAAATATGTAAAGATGGGTAGAAAAGCTGAAAGATACGCTGAATGTAAAAACGATATTCTAAGAAAAAGAAGGGGCGGTAGAAAAACAGATATATTTAAAACCGCTAATCATAGAATAGCCTCCCCTTTCTTCAAGAATATGTTAATGCAAAAAAGCTCTTACATATTTGGTTTTCCTGTAGATATAGATGTTGGTGATGAAAACATTAACCAGCAAATAAAAGAAATCCTAGGTTCACAATGGGGGAAGAATCTTAAGAAACTATGTGATGTAGTTTCAATGTGGGGTGATGGCTGGATTCAATATTGGATAGATGAAGAAGGTAACTTCAAATACGGTGTTATAACTCATTCTGAAGATGTTATAGCTGGTTGGGGCGGTTTATTAGATGAACAGCTAATCTATTCAATTAAAAGAGCTACTAACTGGATTGATCCTGAAACAGCTCAAAGATGGAATCTATATGAATTATGGACTGATGATAGATGTTCTTTTTATAGATACCCTGCTACTGGTGAACTGAATGATCTAGAAGAAGAATTACAGCCTATTTCTTTTAATGCTAATACTAATGAATTCCAAGAAGAAAACTTTATTGTTCATGATTATGAAGAAGTTCCTTTTATTTACTTCAGAAATAACTCAATGACTTTAAGTGATCTAGTTGGTGTTAAAGAAAGTATTGACGCTTATGATGAAGCTAGAAGTTCTTTAGCTGATGATATTCAGGATTGTGATGAAACAATTTTTGTTCTTAGTAATAACGGTGGACAAGACGCTAAAGAATTTTGGGATAATGTAACTAAGAACAGACTGGTAAATTTGGTTAGTGATCCGTTAGATGGTGAAACAGGTAAATCAGATTTAAAGTTACTTTCCATTGAGCCGCCTATAGCCGCTAAACAATTAAGTATGGCTACTAATAAAGATGATATACAAGATTTAGGCGGTATAGTAGATCCTTCTCCTGAAGCTATCGGTAATGCTTCAGGTGAAGCTATTAAACATTCTTATAACATTCTAGAATTAAAAGCTTGTCAATTAGAAGATGAATTCAGAATAGGTATTAATAGATTAGTTAGAGCAATCTGTAAATATTTAAATTACGAAATACCTAGAGGACAAGAAATTAAGCAAACTTGGAAAAGAACAAGAATAAATAATGATACTGAACTTATTAATAATGTAGCTAATTCAGTTAATATTCTTTCTCAAGATACATTACTTAAAAATCATCCGTGGGCTGAAGATGATGAACTTGAAAAATTAGCTAAAGAAAAGCTTGAAAGAAGAAACGAAGCTTTAGTTCAAGCTCAACAGAATTTAATAGATAACATGAATCCTTTTAATAACAATGGTAGACAAGAACAATCAAGCGGAATACTGGGAACAACGCTTCAGACTTCTAGAAGAAGTGAAGAAGAAGAAAGCTGATGAATATGTAGCTGTAGTTGAAGAACAGTTTGATAGAGCTAGAGCTAGTATAGAAAATAAGATAGATAGGTTTATAAGACGGTATGCTGTTAACGATAAGATAACAATGGTTGAAGCTACTAAATATTTATCTGAAGCTGAATTTAAAGATTTTAAAATGTCTTTAGATGAATATATTAGATTAGGACAAGAAAATGCTGTTCACTATTCAGCTGATATAGCTAGAGATTTAGAAAGAGCTTCTTTAGAATACCGTATAACAAGGCTTGCGGCTTTAGAAACTGAACTTAAAGCTGAAATAGCTTCTATCTATGGAATAGCTGAAAATGTAACCTATGAAGGTTTAGGTGAAATGTATGAAGAATTATACGGTAGAACCGCTTTTGAAATATTTAAAGGTATTGGTTATATGGATATTTCTTTTGCTATTCCTGATATGGCTTTAATAGATTCAGTAATACGTTCACCGTGGAGTAAAGATGGTTTAACTTTTTCTATGCACTTATGGATAGATCAAACTACTTTTATTAGTGATTTAACTGATTTACTATCACAACAGTTCATGTTGGGTTCGGGCTATCAGAAAGCTACTAGAGAGCTTCAACAGATTTATGGACGTCCTCTTTCTGAATGTAAGAGAGTTATTTATACTGAATCGGCTTTCTTTCAAGGTAAAGCACAAACAGATTGTTACAGACAATTAGGCGTTGAAAGATACCAGTTCTTGAGTGAACTGAATACTAAAGTTTGTTCTATCTGTGGAAAATTAGATTCTAAAGTATTTAGATTAGATGAACGCCGTCCTGGTGTTAATGCTATACCAATGCATCCAAATTGTCGCTGTGTTGAAGCACCTTATATTAATCAGGATAATCAACCAGGCTTTAGATCGGGTAGGAATGAATATGGTAAATCTGTAGAATTTCCTGAAAATATGACTTATGAAGAATGGTATGAACAGGTTGGTAGAACTCTAGAAGAAAATACTATTTCTTGAAAATTAACTTTCAATAAATAAAAAGGGGGGAATTAATGGATTTAAATTTAACTGATAAAGATGTTAAAAACTTAAAAATTATAATTGATAGATTATTAAAATCTATTGTTTCTACTACTAATCTTAATTTAGATACTACTACATTTTTAACAGATAATAGTAATTTTTTAACAAAAGATCAAATTCAAACATTAATTAATTTAATTAAAAGTTTATTTACACAAGAAGAAATAGATAAGCTTATTAAAAATAATGACTTTCTTAGAATTTTTGGATTTGATAAAGAATTAAAAGATTAAGGTGAAATAATGATTAAAGCAATAATTCATAATTTAAGTGCTGTTGATGATGATACTATAGCTGATATTGAATTGTTTGATCTTAAAACAGAAAAAACTGTAGGTAACTTAAAAGGTTGTATTCAGAATTTTTCAGCTCAACCTAACGATAATCCTTTTAGAAGTGGTTATAAATTAAATATTGAAATAGCTGTAGATTCGGTTGAACTAAGATGAAAAAGAAAATAAAAAGAATTCACAATTATAAAAATCATTCTGTTCAATTCTTATTAATACTTGAAAAGATAATTTTAAGTTATTTAGCTAGAAAATCTAAATATCCGTGAACCAAATAAACTACATATAAATTAATCAGGCCTTTTATTTAAATGATAAAAGGCTTTTATTATTTCTCAAGGGGTTAATTAAGTTATGGATAAAGATACAAATTTTAAAGCGGTTTATAAAGATAATGAATTAAAAGATATTTCAATTAGATATAAAAAAGAAACTTCATCAGGTTTTATTTGGGTTGAAGAAAAACTTTCTGATATATCTAATGTAATTGAAATTAAAAAGGCTTATGACTATAAAGGTAAACCAACAATCAGTTTTAGAACCTATGGAAAACTTGAAGAATACTTTCAGTGATAAGTTTTTAGATAGAGTTCAGGAATTAGGTTATGTCTTACCTGTTAATGATGAAAAGTTTTACCTGGTGTTTAAGTCAAAAAATAATGAAGCCGCTTTTGTTCAATATAAAGGTAAAGATTCTATAACTGTTTCTGAATTAATTGTTCGTGATTATAACTTCTTATCGCTTAAAACTAAAGAAGTAATTGAAGAAGATTGTAATGAGGGACAAGTTATTTGGATTCTAAAGAATTTATACGATAAATAAGCTGAAGAATTTAACAGGTTCTATTCCTGTTTCTTCAGCTTTTTTAATTGACCGTGCTAAGTCGTTAAACTGGTAACTTTAAAAGTGGAATTAAACCATGTCAAAAAAATGTATTAAAGGAGGTATTCGGTTGTCATTAAACAGAGAAACTATTAAAAAGACTTTAGGACAATATGTAGAACTTGAAAAAGAACAATTAAATGAATTAACTGGGGAGCTTCTTGATTCTTTTCATGAAGAACTTAGTAGTGTAAAAGCGTTAACTGAAGCTGAAACTAAAAAACTTGAAGCTAAAGAAAAAGAACTTGATGAAGCTAATAAAGTAATCAAGAACCTTAATAAAAACATGAAAGATCCTGAAGAAGTAGCTAAACAGATAGAAGAATATGAAAGCACTATTTCAGGTTTAAGAGAAGAATTACACAATCAAGAAATTAGCGCATATGAACAAACACAACTTACTTTAGCTGGGGCTCAAGATATTAATATTTGTCAATTAGCTTTAGATTATGACAAAACAAAAATTAAATCTAAAGATGATTATAAATTAATTGATGAAGCTATTGAAAATCAGAAAAAGAATAAAGCTTTTCTATTTAAAGATAGTTCAGCTAAAGAAGAAGTTACTTCAGATAAACAAGCTAAATATAATCCTAGAGTTGGTAATAGTCGTTTTGAAGTTAAGGATAGTACTGGCGCAGATTTTGCCAAAATGCTATCAAAAGAAAATCAAAGTTTTTCTATTAAAGGAGTAAACCAATGAGATTAAGACAGCACCAGGGTTATTTACAAGGCCCTAAATTATTTATTTCACGCTGTGATTCTCCTGAACCTATTACTGTTTCTGATGAAGGTATTCAGCCTGATAGCGATAATGAAAAATGGGTTCATGAAGGTACTTTTCTTGATAAAGACGGTAAAGCTATTACTCTTACTAAAGGTGAAAGTTTAGAGTTTTCAGCTGATCCTGTTGGTATTTTAACTGAAGCTGTTAATGTTACTGATGGTGTTCAGGGCGGTTCTTTAATGAGAAGAGGCGTTATTTATGCTGATAAATTACCTTATCCTGAAGGAGTTGAATATGATGATTCTTTTAAATCAGCTATTGAAGCTAAATTACCTCATATTTTATGTGTTGGTTCTAGAACACCAGCTACTTCAGCAAGTTCTAGTTCTTCTAGTTCGGTTAATTTCGATTTAAGTAAAGCTACTGGAAAACTAGATATATCTAAAGGTGGTACTGGTGCTACTTCAGCTAGTGAAGCTTTAGACGCACTACTTGAATCACAACCTTTACCAATTACTAAGGGTGGTACAGGTGCTTCAGATAAAGATACTGCTGTTTCAAATTTAGGCGCACAAAAAGCTGAATAAGATGGAGGATAATTATGAGTAATATTTTTGAAAAGATCGCTTCAACTCAAACAATGGACTTTTCAGATAATTATGAAACTCAATTTAATTTTTTTGAAAAGTTTTTTCCTGAACAAAGAACTTCAGCTGAATTCATTAAAGTAACTGATTATGATGTTGATTATAATCCTACAGCTTTAGCGGTTCCTGATAATACAATTTCACCGCTTGCTGAATTTCCTGATGTAGATCACTCCATTATGGATATGGTTGAATTCAAATTAGAATATCAGTTAACTGATGGACAAATTAGAAAGCTATTAACCGCTTCAACTGACGCTGAAATTCAAGAAGGAATTAAAGAAATCTTTAAGATGGAAGAAAGACTTATTAATTCTCACTATATCGCACGTGAAAGAGTTAGAGCTATGGCTTTCACTGGTAAAGTAGATATTAATGAAAATAACTTTCATCCTACACCGTGGGATTATAAAATTCCTGAAGAACAGTGTGAAGATATTGATCTTACTAAAGATGATCTGATTCTAAAAGGCAGATACTACAACAGATTAATTAGTAAAACATATGGTAAGCGTTTAGCTAGAATTCTACTTACTGATGAACAGATAGCTAAAATTAGCTTGAATGAAAAGTTTAGAGCTACAGTATTAGGTGTAGAACAAGCTAAAGCTAGAAGTGAATTAACTGAAGAAGAAGTTATTTCAGGTTTTGCTAAATACCTTAAATGGGAAGTTATTAAGGTTCAGGATAATCAGGGTAATGATTATTTTTGGACTGATATTAATAAGGTTCAGCATCCATTCTTACCAACTGACAAGATTATAGTTATACCTAATATTAAGTTAGGGGCTACACCAGTTGGTTATACAGCTGAAGAATTAACTTTAGCACAACAGGACGGTATTGTTCTTCAGAATGAAGGCGGTATTGCTGTTATAGCTAATTATGAACCAAGACCTGTAAGATTTGTTCTTACAGCTATATCTCGTTTTGCTGTTGTTTATCCTAAAGCTCCTTGTAGTATTGTTCTTACTGATACTTCTCAATCAATAGAAGATTTATATAAGGCCGCTAAAGGATAAGTAAAATGAAGTTAGATATTTCTTCAGTAAAAAAATTATTAAAAGCTTTATATAAATATGAAGCTGATGATTATGAAGATGAAGTCCTAATAGAATATGCTATTCAAGAAAGAATAGATTATGTAAAAGCCTATTGTAATATTAGTAAAATTCCTGAACAGTTGAACAGTCAAATAATCAGAATGATTGTAGGTGAGTTCTTATATCAGAAATATACTTTAGGTGGGGCTGAAGCTTTAGGGATAGAAACACTAGCGTTAATATCAGGTATTACTGAAGATGATACTTCTTTTGAATTTGATAATACTAATGAAAAATCAGGGGATGCCTTAATTCTAGAAAACTTAAACAATCTTAGAAACGGTAGTAGGGTATTTCTGATTAGATATAGAACTGTAACACCAAAATAGAGATTAACATGATTAAAAGCGTTCCTATTCCTGATAAATATATTAGAGCTGGTAGAAAATGGATTGACAAATTAAATACTGGTTCAATGACTATTTACAGTTATGAACCAGTTGAAGAAGATTCAGGTATTACCGATTTTAATTTAATACCTATTGAAACTGATGTTCCTTGTAGACTTTCTTATCAGGATAAAGAATCAGCTACAAAAAATGAACCAGCTCAAGCCTTAAAAAATGTTAGAGTTATTACTTCTTTAGATGTTGATGTTAAAGAAGGAGCTATTCTTGAAATTACTTATAACGGTGAAACTCATAAATATAAACAGGCTGGTAAAACTCATATTAACGATTTTAGAAAATCAATACCGCTTGAAGTTTATGAAGAACACGCTGTAAATGAAATATATGAAGGTATTTCAAAATGAGTATAAAAATAGACACAAAAGGTTTAGATGAATTCGCTAATAAACTAAAGAAAGCTTCTTCACAAACTCAACAAGAAGTAGTATTTAAAGCTTTAGATAAGCTTTCAGCTGATGTTTTAAGTAGAGCGGTTAAACAGACACCTAGAGATACTTCAAACTTAGCTAGAAGTTGGAAAGCTTCACCAGTAACTGCAAAAAGAGGTAATACGTATAAGAGAAATGTATATAACTCCGCTGATTATGGAGTTTATGTTGAATATGGGCATAGAACTAGAAATCATAGGGGATGGGTTCCTGGTAAATTTATGTTAACTAGAGCTATTGAAGATGTAGATAAAACAAAAGATCAAATAGTTTCAGAAATTGTAATAAAGTATTTTGGGGACTTATTCAATGATTGATAGATTAAAAAAAGCTATATCAAGAAAGTTGAAAGAAGCTTTTCCTGATTTTACTGTTTATAGAGCTAATCCTGCTCAAAATATTCAAGAACCATGCTTTATTATTGAATGTGTAAATGTTGATAATAAGGACTTGATGTATATTGAATTTGAAAAAGAAATTGTTGAAGTAAACTATTTGTTTTCGATAACACTATTACTCCCTAGGAATAACAAACTGTTACAAGAAGTTGTTTCTAGGGTTTTATTATGCCTAAAATGGCTCTATTTGGAAAACGGTAAACCAGTTCTAACACTAAATAGACAAGCGCATCCTATTGACGATTCAAGCTATTCTTTCACTTTCAACATTCAAAGAGAAATCATTCAACAAGGTGAAGAACCGCCTTTAATGGAAGAAGTGAATGAAAATGTAGGACTTAAGAATGAAGAAGAAAACTAAACAACAGAAACAGAATATAACTGAAGATTTAATTACTTATTCTTATGATTCTTTAGTTAATTCAAAAAGATATGTAGAACATAATTGGGCTATTAGAGCCGCTTTAAAGAAAGATCAAAGATATACCTTAGATCAATCTGATAAAGCTTTATCCGATTATTTAAAAAAAAGGGTGGTGATTTAAATGGCTTATATCGGTGGTAAATGGGTTACTGTTGGTGAAAGAAAAGGTTTAGGTTCAATGATTAATGTTGTTTCTAAAGAAAGAGCTGTAGCTTCTATTTCTGAACGTGGCGTTTTAGCTATTCCTTTAGAAATGAATTGGGGGGCTGATGATTCTGTTAAAGTTTTTTCAGCTGAGGATTGGACTAAAAACTCTTTATACACTTTCGGTTACAACATCAGTGATCCTGAAGTTAGAAATATAAGAGAAATGTTCTTAGGCGGTGCTAATGAATTAGTAGTAGCTAGATTAAATGGTAAAGGTGAAAAAGCTACTAATAGTATTTGTACCGCAAAATACCCTGGTATTCGTGGTAATGATTTAGAAGTTTCAATAGAAGCAGATCCTGATTCAGGAATTGTTGAAAATGAACTTTCAAAAATTTCTGTAAGATTTACAGCTTCAGGAAATACAGCTACTGCTACTTACAGTAATGTTCCTAGTAATTATGAATTAGTAGCTTCAATGGTTAAAGATGGGGCTGAAGTTAAATCTATTATACAAACTGTAGAAGGTAATAAAGTTACTTTCACTATACCAGGTGATGTAGAAGCTGGTGATTATGAAATTAAAGCTTGTGTTAAAACAGGACAAGTAACTTCTCTTATCAGTACTGGTTCTATATCAGTTGAAATAGATCCTGAAACTCATAGAACTGTAGCTTTAAGTAAAGGAACTGAAAAAAGCGGAACAGCTGTAGAAACAGCTTCAGCTACTTTTGAATTTGGTACTAATACTATTACAGTTCAGTTCAGTAACGTTCCTGAAGGTTATAAGCCTTCAGTTAGAGTAAAAGGACAGGTTGGAATTTTAGGATTTATACCTGGTAGACTTGAAGATAAAGAATCTGATAACGGAAATAAACATGTTATTACTTACAGCCCTGACGCACCAGCTAATGGTGAAATGACTGTAGAAGCTGTTTTAACAAAAGATAAAGTACAGGTAATTAATTCTTGTACTTATACAGTTGCTATTGAAGGTGAAGATAAAGAAGCACAAGCTAAAGCTAAATATTCTTCAGCTAAAGCTGAAACTTTTGATTCTGAAATACCAGCTTTATATATTGTTAAAACCTTCTTAGATGGGGCTGAAGTTGATAGACAGAAAGTAAAGAATATAGGACTTCTCAAAGATAATGATTTTATTATTTGGGATAAAACTTTACAGCTTTCTGAAACAGCTGGTTTACCTCTAACTGGCGGTACAAATAGTGAAGTAACTAACGCTGATTATTCTGAAGCTTTAAACAAATTAGAACCTCAAGTATTTCATGTATTAGCTTTACCTGTAAAGAATGAACCGCTACAACAGATGTTTATTGAATACACTAAACGCTTAAGAGATACATTAGGTATTAAATTTGTTACTGTTATGCCTACTACTGAAGAACCAGCTAACTATCACGGTATTATTCAAGTACCTAATATTTTAAAAGATGATACTAATCAAGAAGGCGGTATTATCTATTGGGTAGCTGGACTTCAAGCTGGTTGTAAAGTTCAGGATAGTTGTGGAAATGTTGAATATACTGGTTACTATGATGTTGATGTTGACTATACTCAAAGAGCTTTAGAAAGCATGATAGATAACGGTTATTTCGCTTTTCATTTAGCTAGAGGTAAAGATAGAAAACAGCACGTTAAAACTTGGTTAGATATTAATACTCTTACAGAGTTAGGTGAAGGACAGAGTGAAGATTGGACAAGAAACCAAACTGTTAGAGTTATGGACCAAAGTTGTAATGATATAGCGGCCCTGTTTAATAATGATTATTCTTCAAGAATTCCAAATACGGATGCTGGTAGAGCGGCTTTAAGAACCGATATTAAGATGTATATGGAAGAACTTGAAGCTAAAGGGGCTATTGAATCTTTTGATCCTGCAAGTATTGTTATTGAACAATATGATAAGCGTATTGTTGTAGTTGAAGTATTAATTACACCAGTAAACGCTATGGAACAAATGTATATGACTATATTCATTCAGTAAGAAGGAGATTAATATGGCTACTGCAATTACAGGCGATCCTTTAATTGACGCTAGAAATATACCTAATGGTGCTTTAGGTTATATCTATTTCTACTTTTCTGATGGTAGTAAACAGAATGGTATGTATGTTACTAAATCAGAATTTAAAGATAAAAAGAATAAAACAGCTGTAGGTGCTTTAGGAACAGCGGCTAAACTTCATAAAGCTACTGGTGTTGAAGGTACTTTCAGTATTGAAGGTTACGATATTACTAATATTTGGACTGAACTTCAGGCACAATTTAGAAGTCAAGGTAAAGATGAATACTTCAATGTAACAGTTATTGAATGGGATCCAACTACTGAATTAGGTAAGAAGATAACTAATTACTATGATTGTAACGTTGATGAAGCTACTTTATCTAGTCAAGATGTTGATGACGCTATTAAAAAGACTTCTTTCGCTGGTACTTATGATGGATTTGAAGTAATCAGTTCTTATAACGTTATAGACGGTTTAATGATGGCTGAAGCGGCCGCTAGTGCTGCTTAACAGCCTTTTTTTTATTCTCAAATACAGGGAGCTTATAGCTCCCTTAATTTTTTATAAGGGGGAAATTATGTCAACTAATCCTTTTCTAAAACAAAATAAAAAAGCTGAAAAACCAATTGAAATTTTTGTTTCTGATAACTTTGTAAATGAAAAAGGTAAACCAGTACCTTTTGTTCTTAAAATTATTTCTTCTGAAGAAGCTGATTTAATTAGTGATACTTGTATTGAACCTGTTATTGATCCACAAACTAGAAGAAAAGTTGGTAGTGAAGTAAACCAAAAACGCCTTCAAATGGAATTATTAACTAAATCAATTGTAACACCTGATTTAGAAGATAAAGAAACTCAAGATTCTTGGGGGGCTCATAACTCAACTGATCTTTTAAATAAGATGTTAAACATGAAAGAAAAAGCTACTTTAATTAAAGCTTTTGATAAAGAGTTTCAATCAAGTGAAGAAAAATCTGAAGAATCAGAAACTGAAACAAAAAACGCATAAAAGCATATGAATATGCTGTAACAAATAAGTTACCTTGTTCATATGCTGATAAAGAGTTTTTCTATCTATCATTAATGAGTGATAGGTTCGGTTGGACTAGTGATGATTGGGATAAATTATCTCCTGAAGCAAGAGGTAATCTTATAGCTAATCTAAACTATTGGGCTAATAAAAGAGAAGAAGAAAGGATAGAGGCAGATAAGAAGATAGAAAATAACTAGAGGTGGTAAATGGCTAATAATTTAAGTACTGCTATTTCGTTAACAGATAATTTTACACCTCAATTAAGAAATATTTCTAATGCTATCTCTACACTTAGTGCTAATTTAAATAGTTTAGAACTAAGTAAAAGTTTAGATCCAAAAGCGGCTAAAAATCTTCAACAGGCTACACAAGCTTTAGATAAGAGTATTGGAGATTT
>CANRHC010000002.1 GCA_947630305.1 uncultured Bacilli bacterium | reverse complement strand
TCACTTAAAAAACTCTCAACCCCTCATAAATAGGGACATTGAGAGTTTTTGCCTTTTTAAAACTGTCAAACGTGAGAGTATATAATAGATTAATATGTTTATCAAGTTTGTTTTTTTATTTAAAGAAAAATTTTTACATTTTTTGTAAAAATTTTACTTTTCTTTAATCGATTTAAATATTTTTTTCCAAAGATTCTCAGAAGAATAATTTAATATTCCAACTTTATATATCCTTAATCCATATTTAAAAATAACTATAGTAAATACTCCTGAAATAATTGTAGTTATAAATAATTCTATTAATGAAACTTGACCTAAAAGATACAAAGTTGGTGATATTAAAAATGATAACATCGGAACATATGAAACTATTTTAATAAATAAGGAACCTTCAAATGTTGAAGCCATTAAAGATAAATAATAACCAAGAACCAATATAATCATTAAAGGAGTTTGTAATTGTTGAAAATCCTCGGTACTAGTAGTCATTGACGCTAGGACACCTGAAACTATAGCATAAGATAAAAAGGAAAAAATAAATAAAATAAGGATAATTGGTAAACCTTTCATTAAAGTATTTAATATTCCCATATTTTTAATAGAAATAAATAAATTACTTATTTCACTATTATCTATTAAAATTCTAGAACCACCCATTAATATTCTAATAATATATGCAATTAAAACATACAATAATATTAAACTACCTTGAATAAGTACAAAAGAAACCGAAGCAACTATCTTAGAAGAAAAATGAACCTTAGGAGATACATTAGATATAATTATTTCCATACTTCTCGTCGTTTTTTCATCATTTACTTCTGCCCCAATCATTTGGACTAACAAAGTTATCAATAAAAAACATGGCACTATAATAATCATAATAACACCTACTGATAACATATCTTTATTACTAGCAGAAGGATTTATTAGTTGAACATCAATATTAGCTGGACTACTTAAAGCATATAATTGTTCTTCACTAAAATTATTTTCTTTAGCAACTATACTTGATTTTAAAGTTGTAAGAGTTGTTGTTAATAACTGGGAAGTAATACTTGAAACTTCATTATAGCTAATAACCTTACTATTTAAATAATTTACATCATCATAAGAAATAACTAAAATAATTTTATTATCATCTTTTAAATCATTAATCAAAACTTCTTCACTTTCATTAGTATTCTCAATCTTATAATTTTTCATATCTAAAGTCTTAGCCGTATTATTAAAAATATTTTCAAATTCATCATAAGCATTTAATTTATCAATTACATAAATATATTCTATATCATCAAAATCTCCCCCAAATACACTTATTATTTTATCTATATTAAAAATTCCAATTAACAATATAGCAATTACTAAATTAGCAATCTTAAACCATTTCGTTTTAACTTTCTTATTTAAACTTTGTTTAATTAAAAATTTAAATTTAGTTTTCATATACTTCACCAACCTTATTTAAAAATATTTCATTTAAAGATGGATCTTCAACCATAAACTTAGTAATATCACAACCATTTTTAACAACATCAAAAACATTATCAATATATTCTTCACTTGCAATTTTAACAATTATTTCTAAAGCATTTTTCTCTACTTCTAAAACACCCTTAGTTTTTTGTAAATCTTCTATATTAACATTGCCAATAATATGAATATTTTTCTTACGATATTCTTTTTTAATTTCTTTTATACTTCCTTGTAATACACTTTTTCCTTTAACTAATATTAATAAATTATCGCAAAACATTTCAACATGTTCCATTCGATGGGAAGAAAAAATAATAATACTTCCCTTTTCCTTAAATTCTTTCATAACTTTAACAAATTCTTCAACATTAATTGGATCTAAACCCGTAAAAGGTTCATCTAAAATAAGTAATTTAGGATCATTAATAATAGCTGTTATAAATTGAATTTTTTGTTGATTACCTTTAGATAATTCCTTAATTTTTCTTTCTTTATATTCTTTAATATGAAATCTTTCTAACCAATAATCTAATTTTTTTAAAATATCTTTTTTTCTCATACCTTTTAAAATACCATACATAATAGCTTGTTCTTTAACCGTTAATTTAGTAAGTAAACTTCTTTCTTCAGTTAAAAAACCAATTTGATTAGTATTATCATAATTAATATTTTTACCATCTAATTTTATAGTTCCTTCATTCATTTCAAGTAAACCAATAATCATTCTAAAAGTAGTCGTTTTACCAGCTCCATTTACTCCTAATAAACCAAAAATTTCCCCATCATTTACTTTAAAAGATAAATTATCAACAGCTAAATTATGACCATAATATTTTGTAACATTATTAACTTCCAACATATTTACCAAATCCTTTATAAACTAAATTTTAACATGGATATTTAAAGTTGTAAATTAAATAATCTTATCAGTTATAAAATATAAATCTTTTAAATTATAACTACTATCTTTATGAATACCATATAAAAAAACTTCTATATTTTGCTTCATAAAAAATTGATGAATATTTTTCGTATAAACACTTTCTAATAAACATATAAAATCATATTCTTGATAATCATTTTCCGAATTTAAAACATAATTTAAATAACCAACTTTATAATTTCTTTCTTTATTGGCTAATTTTTTAATAACTTTATTATGAAAACTCATTATATAAATATTTTTATTTTTTTCATTAATTAAAATCTGATGTAATTTTTCATAATCAATACTTAAATCTTTAATTTCAATTAAAAAAATCTTATTACTTTTTAATTTTAGTAAATCTTTTAATGTAGGAATACCTTCTAATTCTTTTAATTTAGAAGTTGAAATTAATTTAAATTTATAAATTGGACTATGATGAATAACAAAATATCCATCACTAGTTGTCCAAATATCACATTCAAATCCAACATAATTAACATCATTTATTGCATTAATAAATGATGGAATAGTATTTTCTTTATCATTATTTTTTTTCAAACCTCTATGAGCAATTAAATTATTCATATTAAAATTTATGCTTTTTTTTAAAACCTAAAACAATTATTTTAAATAATAAAATAATAATTAAAGCACATGATCCAAAAACATAAATTTCCAAATTTTTAATTTTCTCTGTTTTAGATTTAGAATTAACTTCTTTAAAAACAGGAACTTCCTCATCAATATTTTTATAAAAATTATATTGTTCTATTTCCTCACCATTACTAAAAACAGTATAAATAGCCTTTTCATTATCTTCCTTTATAACAACTTCATTATTTTCATCTATTAAATTATAATTAGCTTTAATATTAGTTTCACCATCAACTAAATAAACAGTATAATCATTAACTTTAGAATCAAAAGGAATAGATAACTTTCCATTTAAAACTTCAAAATGTTTGATAGTTTCAGCATGAACATTAATTGTAAAAAAAAGAAAAAGAAAAAAGAATATTTTTTTCATAAGACCTCCTATATCATCTTTAATAAAATTTCATTCATTACATATAGTTTGTCCAATGGTATAAAAATATATTCTTTTTTTTGTTTTAAATCTTTATTTTTTAATAAAGGTTTTATTGGATAAGCATCCTCTAATTCAACATTATATTTATCTTTAAACTCTTTTTTATTAATACCTTTTATCTTTCTTAAACCTAGCATAACTTCATTATCCATTATCTCTTTAATAGGTAATATTTTTTCTTCACAGCGAAAATCTTCATTAATATATTTATAAAAATTCTTAGTATTAGTATATCTTACTTTATCAATATAACCACTTGCTCCAAGACCAAAACCATAATATTCACCATTATCCCAATAATTTAAATTATGAACAGATTCATACCCTTTTTTAGCGAAATTACTTATTTCATAATGATTATAACCAGATCTTACTAATATTTCACATAAAGTTTCATACATTAATAATTCATCTTCTTCTAAAATAGAAGGAATATGATTAACTTTTAATAAAGTATGATCTTCTATAATTAAACTATAAGCACTTATATGTTCTGGTTTTAATTTTAAAAACATTTTCAAATCTTTTTTTAAATCATCTAAAGTTTCATTATAAAAACCATACATTAAATCTAAATTAATATTAGTAAATCCTAAACTTCTAGCTAAAGCAATTTTTTCTTTAGCATCCTTATAATCATGATGTCTTCCCATAACATCATTAATATGAGGTTGAAAACTTTCAATACCAATACTTAATCTTGTAACATTATAAAACTTTAACAATTTTAACATATTCATATTTATATCTTCTAAATTACATTCAAAAGTAAATTCAATATTCTTCATTTTTTTAAATTTTTTAGTTAAATTTAATAAATACTCCAATTCATTTAAAGCCAAAGCTGATGGAGTACCACCACCAATATAAACACTTCTAATATCTTCACCCATATAATAATTATCTATTTCATTACTAAGTTTCTTTAAATATGGTCTTGCCCAAGAAGAATCATAAAATAATTTACAAAAATCACAATAAGAACAAATTTTTTTACAAAATGGAATATGAATATAAACACCTTTCATCTTACTTTACCTCCATCAATAACTTTATTAATAACATTTATACCATACTTATCACAATAACGTTGATACTCAATAGCAAATAAATCATCAAGCATTTCTCCATTATATTTAGTATTTAAGATAGACATAATATTAAATAAAGAGGTAACTTTTTCCGTTTCCAAATCTATTCCATCGAAACTTAAATTCTCATAATACATAATTATCTTACTTATATCTTCATTACCATATTTATTTTTAAAAAAATTTATAATCCCTTGATATTCTACTTTCATAAACAACAAATCCTTCAAAAAATATTATATCAATTTTAACTTTCTTTTAAAATAATAATTATTTATAAAATGTAAACTTCCTTTTTAAATAAAGACTTGTATGATAATCCTTTATTTTTTTAATCTCATCTTCTTCATAAGGAAAACAATACTTTAATAATGATTCGCGTTTATATGTTAATTTTTTTTCAGATAAAGCATATTTTACCCAATATTTAGCAATTATTTGATGTTCTTCTTCAGTCATTTGATTAATTCTTTTTTTAGATTTAATTAAATTAATATAATCAGTATCACTAATTTCTCTTATCATTTCTTTAGCTTTATTTAAATCAAATTTTTTAGCATACAAATATTCTTTATAAAATTTAGAAACTTTAGGAATATTTTTGGAATTTCCATTTGCATCTAAATAATTTAGGGCATTAACATATTTGTCACCTAAATTTGAGGCAAGACCAAATAATTTAGAATGTAATAAATCAGAATTTGTAATATGAAACATATTTGCTAAATCATTTATTGAAATCCTAAAAGTTAAAAGAACAGAAATCCAAAAAACACTATTTAAACAAATATTATCAATTTTACATTTATCACTTTCAAAAATTTTTTCTTTTTCTAAATCATTAAATTTATATAAATTAGTCTTACTATTATATAATTCCCTAACTTTTTGACAAACCTCTTTATCAAAATGTTTACTAATAAAATTAGAAGAATCTTTATCTAATAAAATATTTCTTACCGTATTTATACTTACATCATATTTTATTGATAAAGCTTCTAAACTTAAACCATTATATAAAAAGTCTTCAATTAAATAATAGTGATTTTTCCAAGAACGATAACGAATTAAATCAAAACCATAATCTTCTATTTTAATATTTGGATATTTATTTTCTAATTTTAATATTCTTCTATAAATAATATCAAAATCTACTAAAGTCCATTTAGATATACATTCTTTAATTTTTAAATATGTTTTAGAATCATAATAAATTTTAATATCTTTGATAATACGATCAAAAATCTTTTTATTTATATCATTTAAAACAACTATTTCAATAGGCATATAGCCATCTAAAATCATCTGTATAACCTTATCTATCAAATCTTTATCAACAATTGCTTTATTATTTAAAGCTTTTTCCATTAAAATTTGATTATACATATTTAAATTATAATTAGGATTTAGTGGATCACTCAAAGATTTAATAATAACATTTATTCTTCCCTCATCTGAATACAAAATATCAGCAATTTGCCGATCAGTTAATCCTTGCATTGCTAGTTCAAATATTTCTTCATTAATATTTTTTTTCATATAAAAATCCCCCTTTTAGCAACATTCAATATTATACTTAAAAATAATTAATTGTCAATCAAAAACTATTCATCACTACTTAAAATTGCTAAAAAAGCTTCTTTAGGAACTTCCACACTTCCAATTTGTTTCATCTTTTTTTTGCCTTCTTTTTGTTTTTCTAATAACTTTCTTTTTCTAGTAATATCTCCACCATAACATTTTGCTAACACATTTTTACGCATTGCCATAATATTTTCCCTAGCAATAACTTTAGAACCAATCTGAGCTTGAATAGGAACTTGAAATAATTGTCTAGGTATTAATTCTTTTAATTTTTTAGTCATTATTAAAGCTCTTTGATAAGCAAAATCTTTATGAACAATGATTGATAAAGCATCAACAACCTCACCATTAAGTAAAATATTCATCTTCACTAATTTACTTTCTTTATAACCACAAAGATCATAATCAAAAGAAGCATAACCTTTAGTTTTACTCTTTAATTTATCAAAAAAATCATAAACAATTTCAGATAAAGGTAATTCATAATGAATATTTACTCTAGCTTCATCAAGATATTCCATTCCTTTATATATCCCTCTTTTATCTTGACATAATTCCATAATACTTCCAATATAAGATGAAGGCACGATAATATTAGTATAAATATAAGGTTCATAAATACTATTAATTTTAACCGATTCAGGCATTTTATTTGGACTATCAATTTCAATTTCCTCTCCATTAGTTAAAAATACTTTATAAATAACACTTGGACTAGTAACAATAACCGATATTTGAAATTCTCTTTCAAGTCTAGTCGTGATAATATCCATATGCAATAAGCCTAAAAAACCTACCCGAAAACCAAAACCTAAGGCATCACTTGTTTCAAGTTCATATGTTAAAGCAGCATCATTTAATTTTAATTTTTCAAAAGCTTCTTTTAAAGCTTCATATTTATTGGGTTCTATTGGGAAAATACCAGAATATACCATTGGTTTCATTTTTTTATAACCAGATATACACTCCTTAGCTGGATTATTTTTTAAAGTTATCGTATCACCTACTTCAATTTTAGATATATCCTTAATTGAAGCACATAAATAACCAACCTCACCACTTTTTAACACATCTAATTGTTTTTCAAAAGGAGTATGAACTCCTAATTCACTAACCATAAAAGATTTATTACTAGCCATTAATAAAATCTCATCTTTTAACTTAACTGTACCTTCTATAACTTTAATTAAACCAACAACCCCTTTATATGGATCAAAATAACTATCAAAAATTAAAGCCTTCAAACAATTATCATTATTTATTTTAGGGGCTGGAACATTATTAATTACAGCTTCAATTAATTCTTTTACACCATCACCAGTTTTACCACTACAAAGTAAAATTTCTTCATCTTTAAAACCTAAAACATTAATCAATTCATTTTTTACTTTTAAAATATTAGCATTAGGTAAATCGATTTTATTAATAACAGGAATAATTTTTAAATCAGCATCAAGGGCTAAATATAAATTAGCAAGAGTTTGAGCTTCAATTCCTTGAGTTGCATCAACTACTAATATAGCCCCTTCACAAGCCGCTAGTGAACGACTTACTTCATAAGAAAAATCGACATGACCTGGAGTATCAATTAAATTTAATAAATATTGTTCATTATTATATTCATAATTTAAACTTACCGCATTTAATTTAATTGTAATTCCTCGTTCTCTTTCTAAATCCATACTATCTAACATTTGTTCTTTCATTTCTCTTTTAGAAACAGAACCAGTTATTTCTAAAATACGATCTGCTAAAGTGCTTTTACCATGATCTATATGAGCAATAATAGAAAAATTTCTAATATTTTCTTGTTTTATATCCATTTTGTTCACCTATAAATTATTATACAAAAAATTAAATTTAAGTAAATAATTTTTTTAATATATCAACCATATCAGTAATTCCTTCAGCCATAAATTTTTCTACAACCTTAGCTAATTTAATCCCCGCTTTACTTGTATTACTTGAATAATCTTTAACCGTTTCACCTATATAATCATTAATATCAATTTCTTTACCATTTTTAACATCTTCCTCAAACTTTTTCATATTTTCTTCAGTAATAATCGTTTTTTCATTAACTTTTGCTTCATAATAACCAGTATTAATTGCAATAGTTAATGATAAATAAATAACAAATAAAACCCCAATTAATTTTAAAAACCAATTATTTTTCTTTTTCTTTTCCATTTAACCACCCAATACCTTAGCTAAACTATTTGCTAAAATATCCAATGTTGCACTTATTTCAGTTATATAATTATATGATGAACCTATCTCAATTAAGATAGTATTAGTATTAAAATCTTGATTATAAACACCATTATTTCCTAATCCACCTTTTTCTATAATCCCTTTAGATATACCTGGAACAAAATTATTCATCTCATCACTTATTTTTAAAGCTAACGATTCATTATCTTTATAACCTTCATAATCAGTTCCAATAACAAATAAAACCTTAGCATATATGCCATCATCAGTTTTTAAAATAGAACTTTCATAAGGTATAGAATCACGATGCAAATCAATAAAAGTAGTTAAAGAAGGATAATTAATTTTAGCTTGTTGCAATAAAATACGACTAGCTTTATAACTATCAGTATAATTCCAATTATTATTTTCAATCACATTTTTAATATTAGTAGTTTCTACCATCGTATTTATTTTTAAATTATTTAACTTTTCCCTTAAAATATAACTAGCAGTCATAACACTTGGCATAATATCATGTTCCATTAACAAATCAACATAATATTCTTCAGTTTGATGGGAATTATATAAATAAACAATTGGACTTTCTTTATTCTCTTTTGGAGTAGGATCAGGAATATATTCAGTTTTTCCAAGACCATTATCCTCTTTTAAACTACCAAATAAATCATTTATATAATAAGTTATAATATCATTATTACTAAAATATCTATCTTTAATTTTATCTAATAAAACATTAGGATCAACAAAATAAGAAAACACATAACAAAAACTTAAAGAAAAAAGAATTATAAAAATAATAAATTTTAATTTAAATGATTTTCTATTTTTACTTTTAAATCTTTTCATTATCTTCACCCAATTTATTATATTATAAAAGATAATAAAAAAATGTCGTTTTAAGACATTATAATTTGATTTATTACATCAGCTATCATACTACTAATAATATTTAAATCTTCTTCTAAATTTAATTTAGAATAGTATGCTTTTTTACAATTCCATAAAGTGGGATACCCAATAGATAAAACAGGAATACCAAAAGTTTTACGATTAATACATTTATTATCTTTTAAAGCATCAGCATATACTATTCCACAATCATTAATCTCTAAAGTACGATTAACATAATTAATATTTTCCGTAACTAAAGAATCAATTAAAATAATTAAATCTGGTTTTAAATCATTTACAACCATTGAAATCAGTTTAAATGAAGAAATACCAGTTTTATTAGTTGTTTCTGGAGTAAATAAAGCTACTTTAGGAATCGTATAAATATCATTATAATGATTAGTAGCAATCATTTTACTAACAGATTTAACCCCAAAAGAATCACCCATAATACTAGAATTACCTAATCCTAAAATTAAAATAGGTCCATTTTTATGATACTTTTTTAAAAATATTCTTAATATCTTACTAACAATCTTTTGTAATGATTTAACCTCTTGATACAAAATAACATCATCAAAAGAAACATTAAAATAATCACCTTTATCATGTTTTAACTTATGAACAAATTCATCTTTAACATAATAATGCTTAATTAAAACATTTCTTTCTTTACGACTTTCAAGTAAATATTTTTTTTCAATCGACATAGCTGCATCAATAAATAAATTTTGTTTCATCTTACTTCACCAATAATATTATGAAACAAAAAGAAAACTTTATACGTAACTTCTATGCCCTTGATGAATATTTTCCATCACTTGTTGAAATTATAATTTTTTCACCTTGATTAATAAATAATGGAACTTTTACAGTATAACCAGTTTCAATCTTAGCATCTTTCATTGCATTATTAGCTGTATTACCTTTTACAGCTGGTTCAGTTTCAATAACTTCAAATTCAATTTTTTCAGGTAAAGTAACTCCAAGCAATTCACCTTCATAATAATCTAATTGAATTTCTAAACCTTCCTTTAAAAATCTCTTTTCATTTTCTAATTTACTTTCCGCAACTTCTACTTGATCATAAGTTTCAGTATTCATAAAAACATAATTAGAACCATCAGTATACAAAAATTGCATTGGATTATGTTCAACCCTTGCTCTTTCAATCTTAATATTGGTATTATAAGAATTTTCAACAACAGCACCAGTTCTTAAATTCTTTAATTTAATTCGCACAAAAGCAGAACCTTTACCAGGTTTAACATGTTGAAATTCCATAATTTGACAAAGATTACCATCAATAATAATAGTCATTCCATTTTTAATATCATTAATATTTATATTCATTTAATATCCCCCTTATCTTACTTTCCTAATTTTGTTTCTTTAAAAACAACAACACTTCTACAATTTGGACAATACTTTTTAATTTCTAACTTATCAGGAGTATTCTTCTTATTTTTATTTGTGGGTCTAATTTGTTTTCCACAACGTGAACATTTTAATCCAAAAAATTGTCTATTTTCATTTTTTGCCATGATAATCCCTCCTCACTCAAAACTATATGTATTATAGCAAAAGAAAATAAGAATTGTAAAGAACAATCTTTACTTTAAAACTAAATTAGTTTTTACAATAGCCTTTATACAATCTTCTTCTTGTTTTTTACTTAAAGCATTTTTAGCATGTTCATACATAACCTTCTTAGCTTCAAGTAAAGTTTTTCGATCAAATAAATTACTTTCTAATATTAATGGATTATGTTCAATAATATGAGCGGGATTTTCTTTTAAATAATCATCTTCTTCACTATTTTGCTTAGCAAGATTAATTTTAGCCATTGTAAGTAAAAAATTATATTCCCTATAAATCCCAATCTTATTCATAAAAGTTTTATAATCCAAATCTTCATCTAAAGAATGAAAAATAATCTCACCAGGATTTTTTAAATCTTGAACCTCTAAAATATTAATAGAATTTAAAGTTACAGAAGGAACACTAAAATACAAAGTAAAATCAACATTAGACATATACATTATTACATCTAAAACATTCTCATGATACATTCTAAAATCACTAATACTATCAATATTTTCACATAAATAATTTACATCATTACGAACACTTTGATATAATTTTTTAACTTTATTATAAGTATTTTCCTCAAATATACTTAAACCAAATATAGCCTTATTTTTAACACATTCATTTAAAACTTTTAAATCGTTAATAAGAGCCTCTAAAGTTAAATTACTATATTTTAATTTTGTATATTTACCTGCTATATCTCTAAAATCTTGATCATTAGCTTGTCCATTAATAAATAACTCATAAAAAAATTTACTCTTTCGTTCATCTTCTTCTAATAATGTTTTTCTCTCTTTTAATATTTTTTCTTCATTAATATTTAAAAACATAATTCTTGCTCCTTTTAAAAACAATTGGTATTATAACAAAATTAATTATCAAATGTAAATAATAAATCTAATATTTCTTTTATTTGTTTTGGTTTTTCATCTAAAAAATCTAATCTAAAATATTTAATACCTAACTTTTTATACTCATTTATTTGATCAAGATTATTAAGAGGTTTAGAATAATATATTAAAAGATGTTCATCTTCATCAACTTTTATTTGATATTTATTATTTTGATAATCTATTAATTCATAATTAGAATCTTTTATTAAAGGATGATTTTTAACAAACATCGCTAATAATTTACCATAAATAATAACTTCAACTGGATAATCAATAAATCTTAAATCTTCTAAAGTTACTTCTATTGATAAAGTAATTTTTTTTACATTATATTTTTGAAATAACAAAATAGTATTAATATTAGCAACATTTAAAGAATAATTAGTAACGATTTCTTTATCCTCTTCATTTAATAAACCAATATCATTTATTAATAACTTATTTGGTAAATTATCTAATTTATCATATACTCTTTTAACTTCATAATATAAATCATACTTTCTGGCTAAAGATAAATCATCAGTATAAATACAATCTAAATTATAATTTTTAACTATTTTATATTGTTCTTCATTTCTAATTAAAACACTTATCATTTCCTTCTTACACTTTCTAATTTTTCTAAAACATCTCTTCTAATTTCATTTATTTTTTTGATTGGGATAAATAAATTAGGTTCTAAAAGAATTTTTATTTGTCCAATTGTAAAAGGTGTATCACCTGTTTTTTTAATTTGCTTAATTATTTCTTCTTTACTAGTGACAACTTTTAAAGCTTTTTCACAAATTTTTCTTTCCATGGTAATTTTATTTTTATTATCAATAACTGTTATTATAAAATTATCTAAAGTAATATTTAAAATAACATCAATTAATATTGTTCTTTTAAAAGTTTTTTGCAAAGTTTTTTCTAATTGATAATCAATTGTTTTTCTTACTTCACCTAAAGATTCAATTTTTAATTTATTATCTATTAAAACAATATCATTTTTAAAAGCTTTATTAATTAATTTACCTTTTTCATCATATAAAAAATTAACAATCATTCCTAAATTTTCATTAACAAATCTTATTCCATCTTCTTGATTTAAATCTTTAAATAATTTAATTTTAACTATTTTTTTATTAAAATCAATTACTTTTCCCAATATTATGCCTTGATGGTTAGGACTTTTCATATTATAAATATTTTGATTATTAAACAAATAACCATCTGTAAAATCTCGATTATAAATTACTTTTAATTTTTCTATATCTTCTTCACTAATCATTACTTTACCAAATTTTTGATAATTATCAATTAAAGTTCGATAAAAATTAGTAATAAAGCCAACATAACTAGGACTTTTCATTCTTCCTTCAACTTTAAAACTAGTAATATTACTTTTCATAAGTTCTTCAATATGATATGAAGTATTTAATTCTTTAGTTGACAATAAATATTTATCTTTTAAATTTACTAATTTATTATTTTGTTTCAATTGATATGGCAAACGACAATTTTGAGCACAGCAACCACGATTACCACTTCTTTTTTTAGTTAAATAACTCATTAAACAATTACCTGAATAACAAACACATAAAGCTCCATGAATAAATACTTCAATTTCCATAATATTTTCAAAACAATTTATTTCTTCAATTGATAACTCCCTATCAACTACAACTCTTTTAACTCCTAATTCTTTTAAAAATTTAATTTGGTTAATATTAAAAGTATGAGCTTGAGTTGAAGCATGAATAACTATCTTTGGATAATTTTGATGAAGATAAGAAATTAAACCTAAATCGGAAATAATTAAAGCATCAACATTAATTGAATTTAAATACAAAATATATTTTATTACTTCTTTAAATTCTCTTTCAAAAATCATAATATTTATAGCAACATATACTTTAACATCATATAAATGGCAAAATGAAACAGCATTTTTTAATTCTTCTAAAGTAAAATTATTAGCATATGATCTAGCACCATATTTTTTACCAGCTAAATAAACGGCATCACAACCATTATATACAGCATATTCTAATGCTTCATAACTACCAACCGGTATTAATAACTCTTTCAACTTTAATCACCTACACGATAAAATTTATAAAAATAATCTTTATTTTTAACAACTAATTCTTCATAAGAAACTCTAACAATAGAAGCATTTAAAAAATTATTATCATTTGTTTGTAAATCAATTGTTGGAATACCATCAGTTAATTTAGAAATCGTTCCATAATTAACTAAAATATCACCTTCAATAATATAATCATCAGTAGCAATAGCATATAATCCTAAATTATACCTTATTAAAGTCTTAGAATCAGTGTTTCTAATATCTATTTGTTGTTGTACTTCTTCTTTACCAAAATCTCTTTTACTTTGCCAAAAGAAAAAATAAGCTAATAAAAATAAAACTAAAAATATAATCAAAAAGAAAATCATTATCTTTTTCTTCACAAATATCACCATTCTTTTAAACTTAAAATGCATAAACATTCAATATGTTTTGTATATGAAAACATATCATATCCTTTAAAATCAATTATTTTATATTTACTTTTTAATTTACTTAAATTATTTTTTAAAGTTTTAGGATTACAAGATACATATAAAATCATAGGTATTTCTTTTTCTAATAAAAAATTAATTGTTTTTTTATCAAGACCACTTCTTGGTGGATCTACTAAAACTTTAGTAAATTTTAAAGGTATTTTATCTATCTTATCTTCTACTTTACCCAATATAAAATTAACATTGGAAATATTATTTAATTTTTTATTTAAAGTAGCATTTACTACCGCATTTTTAACAACTTCAATACCTACAACTTCTTTAACTTTTAAAGACATTGGTAAACTAAAATAACCAACTCCACAATATAAATCTAAAACAACATCATTATTTGTTAAATTTTTAATAATATCTTTAACTATTTTTTCACTAACTAACTCATTAATTTGAAAAAAAGCATCATAACTAACTTTATAAAGTAAACCATTTCTTCTTTCATAAAAAAATGAATCTTGATAAATAACTTGATTATTTTTAATAATACCTACTATTTTATGTTTTAAAAATAATTCTTTAGCAATATTTAAATCTTCTAAAGTATCTATAATCAGTAATATTTCATCATTATAATTACTTCTTATAGTAAGCATACCTTCTTTAAATTTAAATAAATTAAAATCTTTGATAATATTATTAATACTTTCTTTAGCTAAAGAACAACTTTTTATAGAAATAAAATTATGAGTATTTTCTTCATAATAACCAATTTGTTCATTTAAAACTTTTAAACTAATTTTATTACGATAACCTACATGTTTAGGATTACTCTCAATTTTAAAAAATGATATATCATTTTTAAAACTTTCAATAATTGCTTGTTCTTTTAATTTTAAACTATTTTCATAAGTTGTTATATCAAAAGAACAACCATCACAATTATTTGAATATGGACAAAATGAATTTATTCTTTTATTACTTTTTTTAATAATTTCAACTACTTTACATTCCATATATTTCTTATTATTAACTACTACTTTACTTTTAACTATTTCATTTGGTAAAGCCTTATTTATAAAACAAACTTTACCATCATTTTTAGCTAAACCTCTTCCTAATTCATCAATATCAATAATTTCTAATTCCATAACTTTTTTTCCTTTGCAAACTAATCATATCATTTTTTTAAATTTTATCCAACATATTATGGTTTAAAATATTTTATTTTGTTTCATACTATAAATGGTGAATTACTTTATGAAAAATAAAATTATTAAAAGAATCCAAGAAGAATTTAATGAAAATGTTGATTTAATTATAAAAGAAATTAAAATTAGTCCTTTAAAAACAATCTATGTTGTTTATTTAGAAAGTGTAACTGGATCAGATAAAGTAAATGATTATATTTTAAAAAATCTTTCTTTATTAACACTTTTTAAAAAAAGAAAATTAAATGATATTAAAAGTTTAATTCCATCACCTCATACAATTGTTATTAAAAAATTAGATCAAATTGAATTTTATTTAACAAATGGTTTTACAATTGTAATTGAAAAAAATACAGTTTTAGCTTTAGAAACTAAAGCTGATATTAATAGGAGTGTAACTGAACCTACTACTGAACAAGCAATTAATGGACCAAAAGATGCTTTTACCGAAAATATTCAAATAAATTTAGGTTTAGTAAAAAGAAGAATTAAAAGTCATACTTTAAAATCAGTAAATAAATTTATAGGTCGAAAAACTTTAACAATGTTAAATATTTTATATTTTGATGATATTGCTGATAAAGAAAACATTTCCCAAGTTTTAAAAGTTATTGATGGAATTGATATAGATGGAATTACAGACTCAGGAAGTTTAGCTCAATATTTTCATTTAGAAAGTAATTCTAATTTACCAACAGTTTATAAAACAGAACGACCAGATTTAGTATCAACTGCACTTTTAGAAGGTAAAATAGTTATTTTAGTTGATACTTCACCATTTGCTTTAATCTTACCATCTTTCTTTGGTGACTTTATAAATCCCCCTTCTGATAATTATAGTATTCCTAAAAATATTAACTTTTTAAAAGTTTTAAGATTTGCTTGTTTTTTCTTTACAATGATGATACCAGCTATATATATTGCTCTTTTAAATTTTAATCCCGAAACGATTCCAACTAGTTTACTTGTTAATTTTGCTATGCAAAGAAGTGAAGTACCTTTTCCAACTATTGTTGAAGCTATCATAATGCTTATTGTTTGTGAAATTTTAAGAGAAAGTGATTATCGTTTTCCTAATTCTTATGGAAGTGCCATATCAATTTTAGGAGCTTTAATTATCGGTGAAGCAGCTGTTTCAGCAGGAATTGTCTCACCTATTATGATAATTATTATTGCTTTTACTTTTATAACTAGTTTAATTTTTACTGATCAAGAAGTTACAAATGCCTTAAGACAATGGCGATTCTTATTTTTAGTTTTAGCAACTTTATTTGGCCTTTATGGAATAGTAATTGCCTTTATTTACTTTTTAGTTTATGTAACTGAAATAACTTCACTTGGAAAACCATATTTTTTTCCAATTGCTCCATATGAAAAAAATTACTTACATAAATATTTATTAAAATTTAAAATTACTAAAGATGAAAATCGCAGTCCAATGTTAACTAAAAAAAATCTTACTAAACAAAGGAGCAAGTTATGAAAAAAATTTTTATTTTATTAATTTTTACTATTTTTTTAACTGGTTGTTATGATTATCAAGAATTAAATGATCGGGCAATTATTGTTGGACTTGGAATAGATTATCAAAATGATGAATACATTGTTAATTTTGAAGTTTTAAATAGTCAAAAAAGTGGATCTGAACAAAGTGGTGGATCTCCAAATAAAAGTTATTTAATTGAAGGAAGTGATAAATCTTTTTCAATGGCATATCAAAAAGCTTTACAAAGTTTAGATAAAGATGCATATTTAGCTCATTTAAAAGTATCTATCTTTAGTGAAGAAATTGCTAAAAATCATATAGATAGCATTGTTGATTATTTAATAAGAGATCCCAATACTAGAAATGTTTTTTATCCAGTTGTAAGTATGGGAGTAAGTGCTAAAGAAATCCTTTCATCAACTAGTGAAGATACTCCAGTTGTATCTACATCTATTGAAGGATTAATTGATTATAATAATTTTAAAGAAAGTATCTCAGCTAATATTAATTTTGAAAAATTTTTAAAACTATTATTTAGTAATTTTCAAGATGCTTATTTAAATGTTATTTCTTTAAGTGAAGAAAAAAAAGTTAAAATAGATGGTCTAGCAGTTTTTAAAAAATATAACATGATTAAAATATTAACTCAAAAAGAATCCGCTATTTTACAATTAATTAATAATGAAAGCACAAATTATTATGTTAGTCTTCCTTGTGAAGATGATCAAAATAAAAATTTAACAATTAGTTTATATGATAGTAATGACACCAAAATAGAAGTAGATGAAAAAAATATTAATATCAATTCAAAATTTAAAGCTAATATTATGGATGATGAATGTGGTTATAATTTTAAAGATGCAGGTATATATCAAGATTTAGAAAAAAAATTTGCTATTATTTTGGAAAAAGATTTATCTAATGCCGTTAATTATTTTAAATTATTAAAAAGTGATGTTATAGCTATTCAAAATACTTATTATATAAAAAGGAAAAAAACATTAGAAAAATGGTATGAATTAAATGTTAATAGTAAAGTAAAAATTTTATTAGATAAAAATGGAATAATATTTGGGGTGGATATAAAATGACTAAACGAATGACATTTGCTTATGTATATTTTTTAACAAGAGTTTTCTTTATTGGTTTTGGATTTTCTTTTCTATTTAATATTGCAGGAAAAGATGCATGGATTAGTTTTATAATTGGTAATATAATTTCTTTGTTTTTAGTTTGGTATATTGCCAAAATAAAAGAAAAATATCAAGTTAATTGTTTTTTAAAAGAAAAAGGTAATTTATTTTTAAAAATATTAATTGGTTTATTTGCAATAATAGTAGGTATTGAAATATTATTTATTTTTCAAACATTAGCTTCTAATTTCTTTTTAGTTAAATCACCTCATTGGTTTATATTATTACCAGCTTTATTATTAATTTTTCGCATTTGTAAAAAAAGCTTTACAACAATTGGTAGAGTTGGAAGTATATTAATGTATATTTCTTTATTTATGGTAATAATTGCTTTAATTACCTTAACAGGATATGTTGAAACTAAAAACTATTTGCCAATATTTACAACTGATATATTTCATTTATTACAAGCCTCAATTTATTATGTCGCATATAGTACAGCTCCTTTAATTTTTATGATATTAATTCCTGATACTGATAATCATTTACCAAAATATTATTTTTTAGCTAATTTAACAATTATTATTATGGGAACTTTAATAATCGGAATTTTAGGACCAGATTTAATTAATATATATCGTTATCCAGAATATATGATTTTAAAAGTTATTAAAATTTTAAATTTTATTGAAAAAGTAGAAAATGTTTTTGCCATTGCTACCCTTTTTGATTTATTTATGGTTTTAAGTATTAGTATGAATTCAATAAAAGAAAAATTGCCTTTAAAAGGACAAAATATTTGGTTTAGTTTAATCTTATTATTTGTTTTTAGTTTATCAATATTTTTAGGAATATATTATAGTTTAGCTTTACAAATTTATTATTATCTACCAATTATTTTATTAATTTTTGTAATTTTAATATTAATAATTTTTACAATTAAACTAAAAAGAAAAGAATAGTTTATTCTATAAAGATAGCCATATATATTGGATAACAATCAATATTATCTGAACTACCAATATTTTTAGTTGATAATCTTATTCCTTTCTTAACATTCCAATTTTTAAGTAATGATTGAAGTGATTTAGATTTTGTGTTATCTCCACTTTTTACTTCTACTCCGACTATTTCATTTTCATATCTTATAATAAAATCAATTTCTAAAGTGCTATTATGTTCAAAATAATATAATTTTTTATCTTTTTTAGAAAAAATATCAGCGATTATATTTTCATATATAGCCCCTTTATATATTCCTAAATTACCATCTAAAACATCTTTTTGGGAACCATCTTCTAACATAGCCATTAATAATCCTGTATCTTGCATATAAATTTTAAAAACATCATTTTTAGAGTTTCCTTCTAAAGGTAATTCTGGTATTGATAAATTATAACAATAATTAATTATATCAGCATCATAAAGCCATTCTAATGAACCGGCAAATTTTCTAAATGTTCCATTTGGTTCAACATTTGAATATTTAAATTTTTTATAATCTTGAGCTAAATTTTTAGGTATTGAACGAAAGCAAGAACGGATTTTCGTTTTTTCATTATTACTTGCATATAATTGAATGTCATCTTCATATTTTCTAATTATATCTTTTTGTAATTCTAAAACTTTATTATAATTTTTTTCTTCAACAAAAGAATTGACAACTTCAGGCATTCCTCCGACTATAATATAGTTTTTAAAATGTTCAAGCATAACACTATGCGTAGAAGGATGAACAGGAGTTTTAGTTAAGAAATTATTTTTTAACTCAGAAATACTACTTTTAGGAACATCCATTGCCCATAAAAATTCTTCAAAATCTAAAGAATGCATTTTTAAATGAGTTACATACCCTACTGGATAAGAATTTACATTTTTATTTTTTAAGCCAAGTAAAGAACCTGAGGCAATATAATCATATCTTCCATCAATAGTTAAAAACTTTAAAGCAGTCATAGCATTGGGACAAAATTGAATTTCATCTAAAAAAATCAAAGTTTCACCGGGAACCATATCTTTAGCACCTGAAACTCTAAGTCTTATTTGACTTTCAATATCCTTACCATTTAATGAACCATTAAATATTTCTTTATAATCTTCATTTTCAAAAAAATTAATTTCAACAAAATATTTGTAATTTTTTTTGCCAAACTCATTTATTATATAAGTTTTGCCAATTTGTCTTGCTCCTTCAACTATTAAACACTTTTTGTTTTTTTCTTTTTTCCAGTTTAATAAATCATTCATTACTTTTCTTTCTAACATTTTTATCACTATCCTATAAATATCATATAACCAAATATTGGAAAAATCAATATTTTTTGCCCATTTTAAACCAAAATGCAGATTTTTCAAAGGAATATTGAGCCAAAGTTGCAGATTTTTCAAAGGAATATTGAACCAAAGTTGCAGATTTTTCAAAGGAAAGTTAATCATAAAAATCTAAAAAACTAGTATATTTATTATCTTTTTTATAACCTAAAACACAATTTAAATTAATATTATCTAAAGCTTTAAAAATATTATAATCAATATCAGGATTTATTTTTCTTAATTCATTAATTAATTTTTTCATCTCTAATCTCTTACTATTACTTTCAGTTTTTAGGGTAAATTGACAAGCACAATTTAAGAATTTTAAATTATTATAACTTGCCCAATTAATAATTGAACTTTCTTTTACTAAATATAGAGGTCTAATAAGTTCTAAACCTAGAAAATTATCACTATGTAATTTAGGTAACATGGTTTTTACTTCACAACCATAAAACATTGAAAGAAGAGTCGTTTCAATAACATCATCTAAATGATGACCTAAAACAATTTTATTACATCCTAGTTCTTTGGCTTTATTATATAAATGTCCTCTTCTCATTCTAGCACATAAATAACAAGGACTTTCAGGCGATAAATTATAAGCAACATTAAAAATATCAGTTGCAAATATTTTAATAGGAACATTTAATAATTTAGCATTATTTTTAATTAATTCAATATTTTCTTTATTATAACCGGGATTCATAACAACATAAAAAACTTCAAATTTTATCTTACCATGTCTTTTTAATTCTTCAATACATTTAGCAAGTAAAAATGAATCTTTTCCCCCACTTATACATACCATTAAACAATCATTTTCTTTAATTAATTCATATTCATTAACTGCTTTAATAAATTTTGACCATATTTCTTTTCGAAATTTTTTAATAATACTTCTTTCTATTTCACGATACTTTTCCATCTTTAATCATCCTTTTATAATATTTACAATAATTTTTTAACTTACAATTTTCACATAAAGGATTTCTAGCTAAACATTTATAACGACCAAATAAAACCATTTGATGATGAAATTTACTCCAATATTTTTTAGGAATTTTTTTCATTAGTTTTTGCTCAACTGTTAAAACATCATCTTTTGGATAAGCAAGTCCTAGTCTTTTACTTACCCTTTCAACATGAGTGTCCACGGCAATAGCTGGAACATTAAAAAGATTAGCTAAAACCACATTACATGTTTTACGCCCTACTCCTGGTAGATTCTCTAAATACTCACGATCATTTGGTACTTTTCCATCATAATCAGCTATTAAACTTTTGGCTATATTAATTAAATAGCTAGCTTTTTTAGTAAAACTACCAACAGGTCTTATTATATCTTCAATATTTTTTTGTTTTTCCTTACTTAAAGAATATAGATCATATTTTTTCCATAATTCTTTAGTAACCATATTAACTCTTTTATCAGTGCATTGAGCTGACAAAACAGTCGCGATTAATAATTCATAATCTTTATGATACTCTAATTCACATTGAGGATTTTCATATAATTCATCTAAATAATTTAAAATATCTTCAATCTTATTCTTCATCTAACCAATTATAATCAAACAATTCTTTATTTTTTTTATTTGTTCGATTTTCTAATCCTTTCTTAACATCATTCATGTTTTTATACCCTTTTTTATTCCATTCATAAATAATCTTTTCAATATATCTTAAACTACTAACCCCATTATAAACAGCTTCCTTAACTGCCCCTAAAATCATTTCTTCACTAGTACCTTTTTCTAACCAAGCATTAATAATTTCATATTCAATTGGACTAATACTCCGATTCAATTCTTTTTCCAATACTTCAAAAATATTTTGTTTAACTTCTTCTTGTTCTAAAGCATTTTTTTGTTCAACTAATGATTTATACATCGGTACTAAACTAATAATTTCACAATGACGATTAGCATTATCTTTACTAGTTTCCATTTTAATTAAATTTAAATTTAATAATTTATTAAAAGCACTTAAAATACTTTTTTCATCTAATGATAAAATATTAGCTATTTTATCAACATCAAAAGTTTTATCAGTAGCATCTTCAAAATACATTAATAATAAAAATTCAGTTAAGGATAAATTTAGAGATATTGCCACTTTAATTAAATGAGTTGAAACTGTAAAACGTTTTTCACCTAATATCTCTAGTAGTGGCATATTATTTCCTTCTTTCTAAATATTTAATTATTTGTTTTCGATTATTTTTTAATTTTCCATCTAAAATTAATGTTTCAATTTCCTTTAAAATAACTTTAATTTCATTATTTTCACAATTAGTTAATAAAGCAACCATTTTACCATTAACTTTTAAATCTTTAAAATTTTTAATTGGCATTTTATGATACATTATATCAATCTTTTTCCGATTAATTTTTAAAATATCAGCACAGATATAAATTAGATATAAACCATATTCATAAATGTCATACGCATCTATTTTACCACAATTAACTATATTAGTAATAATTTTTATATTATTTTTTACTTCTTTTTCTAAAGGATAGTTTGTATTAGTTTTAATTTGACTCCATAAACCAGCTAAATCAGAAACATATACTAAATTATTATTAATATCTAAATCTAATAATTTATCTAATTCATAATATTTTAACAAAGCAAAACCATTAGCTAGAAAAATACCATCTAATTCTTTTTTGATTCGTTCTTTACTTAAATTTAAAAGACATTCTTTCTTAGCAAAAATAGCTTTATTTAAAGAAGAATCAATTGTAAAATTTAATAAACTAGCAAATCTAATTGCTCTTAAAATTCTTAAAGGATCTTCTTCTAATTTTTCTAAAGGATTACCAATACAAACTATTTTTTTCATTTTTAAATCTTCTATACCATTATAAGGATCAATTCGACAATTATTTTTACTAAGATAAATAGCATTAATAGTAAAATCTCTTCTTTTAGCATCAAGTAAAAGATTTTGACTATAAGATATTTTGGGATGACGATTAGTATAATTATGTTCTATACGATAAGTCGTAATATCAACATTTAAACCTTTTTGTTTTAGATTATAAGAACCATACTCTACTTGTTTTAAAGGAGAGCCAAAAATCTTAATTAAATCACTTGGTAAAGCATTGGTAGCAATATCAAAATCATTACTTTTACGGCCAAGTAAGTAATCACGAACAGCCCCACCAACTAAGTAAGCTTCAAAGCCATTTTTTTCCAAAGTTTTTAAAATATTTTTAACAAATGAATTCGACAAAATTAATCACCTATACTATATTAACTTAAACCTTCAATTTTCCAAGGATCAGTTTTAATACCTGATCCACTTAAAGGATACGTCCCTTTAATGGTAATAACAGGTCTCATACCATAAGCAGCATTAATTGTATTACCATTAAGCCAATCGGTTAATTTACCAGTAGTATCTACAACATAAGCACCAACAGTAGTTAATGATGGATCATAATAAGAAGGTGAAAGTGTCCAATAATTATTATTAATTCCATCATCATTTAAGAAAAAAGTATTATTAGACGTTTTATTAGCACCACCGGCAAAAACAAATTCCTCAGCAGAAATGGTTCCAACTTTATCCGAAAATAAATTTTCATGAGGACAATCAAATGAAGGTTCATATAAAGCTGTATCATTACCAATTTTTTGATAAGCCCCAAAATAATAAACACTAGCAGCAGTACCAGAACTAGTTGCTGTACCAGCTTCAACATCTTGGCAAAAATTAGAATCAACAATATAATCTTCAAGAGGAGTATTTAAGAAAGTATTATTATACCATCCTCTTAAAGAAGTCGTACTAGTATCACCTACGTAACCATATAAAGGACTATTTCCACTAGCACTAGTTATATCAGAACTATTTTTATCATTAACCATTTTGACTAATATTTTAGCTTCATCTAAACTACTAGCTGTATTAGAATTTTTATATTTTTGAGTAATAGCCGTATTATTTTCATCTTTTAAAACATCATTTAAAACTAATCTGATATTAGCACCTTCATCAATTCTTAATATTCGCCATTCATAACCGCCAAAAGAAAAATAATTATTATTAATATTTCCTCTAAAGAAATAAGTATTCTTATCATTAAGACCTTTTGTCGCATATATTTTTCCACTACCAGTTGCATTAGTTGAAAAATCAACAGTATCATCTAGATCAGTAAAACCACCGGCTAAAATTTGATATTTACCCTTTTTATCTAATGTTAAATTAATAGAATCAATTTCAGAAGTTTTAATTGAACCATAATCACTTACCGAAGCTAAAATAAATAATTCAGTATTCATACCGGTAGATGATATAGCTTCATCATTATCTTTTATATAAATAATAAAGGTATTTTCACTATTTTCATCTAAATGGAAAGTTCTTTCAACACCAAGACGATCATAAATCGTAAAAGATCGATATGTAGATAATGTAACTTCAACAGCAAAATCATTATCATTTCTAAGCGTAATAGTAGCTTTTGCCCCTAAACTAAAATCATTAACATTACCAGAATCTTCTAATATAGAACCAGTAATTGGAATAATTGGATTACGAAGCGTTGGTTCAAAAATAAAAGATAAAGTTGTATGATCTGTTCTATCATCAGGGAAATTATATTTAAATTCATCCGAATAATGAATAACTAATTCAAATTCTAATTCTTCTTCAGGAGCTAGAATAACAGATGTATCAATTCCATTTAAACTATATATAACAGCATCATTACTACTTGTTTCTTCTACCCTTGCAAAACGAGCATTAGCACTACCTTGATTTTTAATTGTGATATGATAAGTAACTGTAGCATTAGTTTGATTTAATAAAATTGAAAAAGTAACAGAATTATCTTGATAACTAGCCTCTTGGCTAACAGTAGCATCTTTATGAATAACAGGATTAGATACTTTAGTAACAACAATATCAGAATCAGATAAAACAACCGATACTTGACCTCTTTGTCCTAAAGTTGCATTAAATAAAGCATACGAAATAGTAAAAGAAGATGCTAAAAAAATAGCTAAAGCTATTACAAATATCCGAAATATACGATAATTAGAACTTTTTTTAACTTTTCTTTTTAGCATCTTTTTTTCCTTTCTATTTTGCAACTTGTTCAAAATTATATGAAATTCTTATGGAATAATTATCAGTAGCTGTAGCATAAGCATCAGGATTTAAAGTTACCGAAATGCCAACTTGCTTTTTAACACCAGATGCAATAGTTTGATTAACATCTAAACTATTAGTAAAATCAACAGTAATTGTTTCATCGACAAAATTAGTATTTGTACCACGATAAACTTCACTACCATTTTCCGTAATAATAATCTCATAACTTTTTAAAACAGCATCTATTGTTCCACGATTACTTAAATTAGCCGTAAAAGAACAGGAATCGCCATAAGCAACGAATTCACAAGAAAAAACAATATTTTTTTCAGTTTCATCTCTACTTCTTGTTCCAGTAGCATAACCAGTTGTATTCATTGTCGAAATGTTTTCAAAAACTAAATCCCAAGTTCCTTGATTAATAACCTTAGCTGTACCATTTATAGTTAAAACTTGAGTAAAACCAGAATAAGCAATTGTTAAAGTACCAACTAAAATAAGTAAAATGACAATAATTATACTTCTTAATTTCTTTTTATGATGCATTTAATCCCCTCTTTTATAAAAATCAGTATAACGAATTACATACATAAATACCCGATCATCATCGATAATCAAAAAACGTGACTCGCGATTTTTCTTAACCTCATAATAAATAATTGGCTTTTTTAAACTTACATTAACATCTAATAATTCTTCAAAATTATCTACTTGTAAAATATTTTTATTATTTATTTCCGGATAAGTTTTAACCTTAACAATTATTTCATCATAATCATGAAATAATTTATTAATTTTTTTAGTATATTTATCTTGATTAACTAAAATCTCATAAATAAGAGCAACTAAACAATAACTCATATATAAATAATATATAAACAATATCACGCCACATATAATTAAAACATAATGAAGAACAACATTACCTTTATATTCAATGGTATTTTCCTTAGATGTTAAAGGATTATAATTCATATTAATTTCAGTTGTATCTTCCATTAATGGAATTGTAATAGATGATTTATTTTCATTTGGAATATTTTCGGTACTCATATCATGATTTAATCTACTATTAACAATTAAACTAACCGTTAAACTTCCATCAATTGACAAACCATATGCTCTTCTAAAATCATTCATCGTCATATTAAAATTATTATAATCAACTTCTATTTGAGTAGCAAAATCAATATTATTTGAATCAGTAAAATTACTCTCTTCAGATTCATATAAGGTTGTATCTTTACTCCATACTATAGCATTCTTGCCTTTTTCTTTTGCTTCCATAGTTGCCACAATCTTATAATCATAACTACCATCAATTAAATCATTTGATGTTAAATCATAATTAAAATCAACAATAATCTTATTAATCAAAGAAGAAATATAATTACCACCAGATTCTAAAACAGGAGTTTCAAAATACTCATTTTCTTTTAATTCAACTTTATAATCTAATTTAGTTTGTTCTTGATATTTAAACTGATATTCTTTTTTATTTTTTATACCTCTAACAAAAATAGAAACGGAAAAAATGCCTAATCCTAAAATTAATAAATACAAAACAATTACTTTAATCGTCATACTTTTAGTAACTTTAATATTATTCACTCGTTTTAAACTCAGTAGATTAAACATTTTTATCACCCTTCTTAATTCATTATTTCACTCAACCAAACAGTTGGATAACCAATAATCGGTACAATATAATTAACCTTTCCTACAATATCTTCACTAGCAATTTCATTATTATCATCATTATAATTATTATCACCTTTAGTAGTATAATAATATTGATTTTTAATTTTCTTAACTTTAATAATTCGATGAACTACAATTTTTTTTTCATTTTTAAATGCAATAACATCATCCACATCTAAAGTCTTATCATTTTTATCAATTAAAACCGCATCACCTCTTTTAAAATAAGGATTCATTGAATCAGAAGCAATAGCAAGTAATTGATAACGAAAAATACCAGATGTCAAACACACAATTAAACCAATAAAAACAATACAAATCGCATAATATATCCGATAATATTTATGTTTAATATAAGTCTTTTCTTCTTTTTCAAAAAAATGACTTAAATGAATTGTTATAATTACCGGTAAAACTATATGAAATATTGTATTCAAATAAATACCAAAATTAGGTACAAAAGGAACAAAATAAATATAACATTCCATAATTAAACGATAGTATATATTGGGAACATAACCAACATAATATACTATATAAGTATATAAAATATTATTAAAGATTGTTCCCAAAATACTAACACCAAAAAATTCAAAAACTTCACTATAATTATTTAAATTATATAAAAAATAATACGTTACAATTTCACTTGAAACAAACATTAACGTTGTTAAAGTTAAATAAACTCGATTGCCATTACATTTTTTAACTAATATAAACCTAAGTATTTCTTGAGCAAAAATTAAAATGACTACTGGTAATATATTTTTAATTATTGAAATTAATTTCAATGACAAAGGTGTTGCAGCAAAACCAGTATATAATCCTAAAAGATAACTTATTAATAAATATAATATTGTATATATTATTATAATTTGAACTACATCTTTTTTTAAGATATTACGATTTTTACTATATCCCAATAAAAAATAAGATATAACTGCCAAAAAACACCAATAAGCATCATAAATATAATTTAAATAAGGCACATTAATAGTATTTAAATAATAATACGAAAAAGTGCCAAAAGCAATAAATGCAAGAATTGCTTTTAGCCATTTACTAGTTTTTTGTTTTCTCATGGTGCAGAAGCATCAGCTTGTTCAAAATCAAATGTTAATGTAATAGTATAAGTTTCATCGCCACTAGTTCCTTCATTAAATGTAATTCCGTCTTCTGGATTTACAGTTAACGTAAATGAACCAGTATCATTATTTTTTAAAACTTTAGTATCTTTAACCCAACCAACTGGTGGAGTTAAAGTAACTTTAATATCATCATTAGATACTTCCGTTACACCATCATTTACTGAACTAGAATCAAGTTGTAAAGTATATCCTTTATACTTTGCATTAATTTTTCCACTATTTTTAATAGTACCATTTAATGTACAACTATCTTCACTAGATGAGATAGAACAATCAAAAGTAATTGTAGTCTTAGCATCATCAGATGTCTCAGCAGTAGAAGTTGCATATCCACCATGATCAGCACTTACCTCACTAAAATTTACATTCCAATTATTGCCTGATGACAAAACCTTAGCTGTACCATTAACCGTTAATTGACTTTCAAATAATGCGAAAGCTACTGATAAACCTAAAACGGCAACAACTAACAATAAAATAATAGCGTTTTTAAAACCTCTTTCTTTTTCCATTTTTCTACCATTCCTTTCATATTTTAAGAATACTCTATTTAATTAAAAAATGCAATGATTTTTTACGAAGCTTTACATCATAACTTAATAAAAATAAAATACTTTTTCTTACCTCTTCTGACAATATTATACTTACGATTAACATTTAATTTAATATTTTCATCATTGACAATTTGACCATTTAAACTAATAGCATTATTAGTAAAAAATTCTCTTGCCTCTCTTTTAGACGAAACAATTTTATTATTAACTAATAAATCAATTAATATTTCATCATCATGATAATTAAAGGTTGGAACTCCTTTAAAAACTTTTAATATTTCATCATCGGTTAAATTAGCAACATTACCAGTAAATAATGATTCTGATACTTCTTTAGCATGATTATATTCTTCTTCACCATGTAAGAAAGTTATAACTTCTTTGGCTAATCTTTTTTGGGCAATTCTAAGTTCTGGTTTTTCATTATGTTCTCTCATAATATTATCAATTTCTTCTTTATTTAAAAAGGTAAACTTTTTTAAATAATCTTCCATCATAACATCTTCAAAATTTAACATATATTGATATAATTCATAACTTGATGTCATTTCTTTATCAAGCCATAATGCATTACCATATGATTTACCCAATTTCATACCAGAAGAATCAGTTGTTAAAGGCATACTAAAAGCATAAACTTCTTCATTATTTAATTTTCTAATTAACTCAATTCCAGTTGTTAAATTACCCCATTGGTCAGAACCACCAAATTGTAAAGTAACACCATACGTTTCAAATAACTTTTTAAAATCATAACCTTGAATTAACATATAAGAAAATTCAGCATAAGAAATACCAATATCTAATTGACGTTTTACTAAATCTTTATTTAACATATAATTAACATTAATATATTTACCAACATCTCTTAAAAAATCAATATAATTCATATCTTTAAACCAATCAAAATTATTAACTATAGTTACATCTTCACCAAATAATTTTTGCATCTGTTTTTTAATTTTAACAAAATTTTTTTCAATAACTTTAACATCAGCTTTATCTCTTTCACCAGTACCTCTTGGATCACCAACTCTTCCAGTTGCTCCCCCAACTAAAATATATGGTTTATGCCCAGCCCTTTTTAAACGCTCAACCATTAAAAAAGTTGAAAATTGACCAATATGTAAGCTTTCTGCTGTAGGATCAGCTCCAATATAAAAAGACAAACCACCTTCATTTAATTTTTCTTTTAATAAAGGATTAGTTACATCTTTAATTAAACCACGATATTCTAAATCTTCCCATAATGTCATAAAATCAACTCACTTTCTTTTAATTTATCATATATTGTATACAAATACTGAACTTTTTTCTCTAAGAAAAAATAATGATAAATATATAAAATTACAAATACAATTAAAATAGCAAAAATTATTAAAAAATAATAACTTACAACTCCTAAAATCATAAAAATCAAAGCAAATAAACTAAAAAATAAAGTAACTATTAAATGAATTAATCTTTCATGTTGAAAAAACATAATTTTAGTTTTTAAATTTTCAATATCATCTTTAGTAAGATATTCTTTATCTAACAATTTTTGAACTTCATTCAGATAATTTAGAAGATACACTCTCATCTTTAATTAACCCCTTTTTCTTTCTATAAAAACAATAACAAATAATTGCTATAATTAATGATGGAATAATAAACATCCAAATTGTTTTACTTAAACCATTAATTAAATAATTAACTATAGTTGAAAAACTTTCTAATTCATTCATTATTGTACTTTTCATAACAGTCAATAAAATAACTTCAACAAAAATCATTATAAAAGAATAAGTTGTAAATACCCCTGTATAATAACGTGCCCATCTAACTTTTCTTTTAAGCAAATAAATTAATAACAAAACAAATAAAATAATTAAAGAATAAATAATTAAAAATTTTAAACTTGTAATTAAATTAATAAAATCAATAACCTGTTTTAAAGATATATCATTATATACTTTAATTTTAGATTGATCAACCTCACCAAAGATTTCTTTAGGTGTTGGAAAATAAGAAATAATTTCATCACCATGTTCATCAATATAATCATAAGCTATATTTTCATAATTTTCTAAAAATTCTTTTTCTTCACTAGGCATTTGTTGTTGAATAATATCTAAATTATCTTTAATTAAAGATTTTAAATCTTCTTTAGTTAAAACCTTTTCTTCTTCATTGCCAAATAAAGCATCAACAGTATTAGATGCATAAATACCAATAAAATTTTTAGTTGCATCAGAATTTATAACTTGTTCTATCGCATCACTTGGAATATTTAAAGCCTCAAATACCTGTTTAGTACCCTCTAATATTTCTTCATTTTCTTGATAAAGATCATTTAAAACTGTACTAAAATCATTATCAGTAATCATTTTTTTAATCGTTTCTCCACTTACATAGTGACTAATTGTATAACAAGCTGTAAAACCAATTAACAAACAAATACAAATAATTGATAAAATAAAAGCTAAAAAAGTTTTTAATTTTTTCATTTATACCACCTCGTAAATATATGATAACATATTTAATTTTTTTTAAAAAGACAAACTTACATTTTTGAAGACATTTACATTTTAAAAATTAAATGATAAAATGTTTGTAAGTCCCAGTACCTCAGTTGGATAGAGGGTTCGCCTCCTAAGCGAAACGTCGTAGGTTCAAATCCTATCTGGGACGCCAGATTGTTAAAAAATGTCTTTTTACAAGACATTTTTATATTTTTTAAAAAAGAATTTTCAGCAATATATCAATATAATGTGATACAATATATATGTTTTAGTTTATTTAATTTTAAAATAAAATGAAATGGGGTAGAATATGACAATTTTAAAAAAACATAAAATAAATGAATCATATATATATTATGACTTTCCTTTCGACAAAATATATGAAACTAGTAGAAAAGAAGCTAGTAGAAAAAAACCGATTTTTTTTATACATAAATATTTTGCAAGAAGAACTACCTGTAATTTTAGATTAATGCTTTTATCAATGTTAAGTGATAAAAATGATAATGTCTGGGATAACTTTTATACTCAATGTAAATTAAAAGATGATGATATTAAAATATTAGACCCATTCATGGGCGGAGGAACAACAATATACGAATCATTAAGACTAAATGCAAAAGTTATTGGGAATGATTTGCAACCTATTTCAAAAATGGTTACTTTAGCAGAAATATTACCAATTGATAAAAAAAGTTTTAATAATGATTTAAAAAAGTTAGAAGAAACTGCAGGTAAATTTATTAAAAAATATTATAAAACTGAATGCCCTATTTGTCATAATAAAGCAGATATGATGTATAACTTTCATACAAAAGTATTAAATATAGAAAACAAAAAAATAAGATTATTTTCAAGTCATATTATTGCAATTAAAAAAAAAGAAATTATCTATGTTTGTCCTAATTGTTCTCTAGTAGTTAATTCTTTAAAAAATAAAAATAATGAATTTGAGTGTCCAAAATGCCAATTTATTTTAAATAAAGAAAACGATTCAAATATAAAAAATGGTAATATAATAATAAATAATAAAAGTATACCATTAACAAATTTAAAAAATAAATACGGATACCCATTTGCTTCAGATATAGTTGCAATAGAATACTATTGTCCACATTGTAAAACGCATGATTATAAAACTCCTACTAAAGAAGATATAAAACTGTATGAAAAAGCATGTGAAGATTTTGAATATAAACATAAAAAAATACCTAATATAGAAATACCAATTGGATATAATACAAATCAAATTATCAATCACGGATATAAAAAATTTTCAGATTTATATAATAAAAGACAATTATTGTGTTTAAGTATTTTATTTGATGAAATTAATAAAATTGAAAATGAAAATAATAAGTTTTGGTTTACTGTTGCTTTTTCAGGCATATTAGAAAATAATAATATGTTTTGTCGTTACCAAGCAAATGCAACCAAAATAACAAATATTTTTTTTAATCATGCATATGTACCAATATGTATGCCTACAGAAAACTGCGTTTGGGGAACAAATTTAGGAACAGGTACATTTATTAAAACAGTAAATAAAATAATTAAAGGAAAAGAATTTTCAGAAAATATTTATGATATATATGCAGATAGTGAAAAATCCAAAAAAGTATATTCCAATGATAAAGTATTATTTAATAATGCAATTAATTATAGTGATTTATCTTCAGAAAAACCATTTATAAATTGCTCTAATTCAGAAAATTTAAGTTTTATTCAGAAAAAAGATATTGACATTATATTAACTGATCCACCATATAGTGGTAATGTTATGTACTCTGAATTACTTGATTTCTTTCATTCATGGTTGTATTTATCAGATTATGCTAAAGAAAAATTAGGATTTAACGAGCCATTAACACCAAAATTAAAAGAAATTGTAGTAAATAAATTTAAAAATAAAAATCATGAATCATATTCAGATGGATTAAAAAATGTATATTCAGAATGTTGTAGAGTCTTAAAAGATGATGGAATCATGGCTTTTACATACCATGATAAAAATTTGAATGGTTGGAAATCAATCTATAAATCGTTAATAGATTCTGGATTTAAAATAACAACTACTTATCCTATTCATTCTGAATCAAGAACAGGAGCACATACCTCTAGCAAAGAATCAATTGCATTTGATATGTTCCTTGTATGTAATAAAAAAAATGAAAATAGATCACTAAGTGATGAAGAATTAGTTAATAATGTAATGAAAAAATTAACAGATAATATTAAAAGATTGAATAATGTAAATGCCGAATTAACAAAACCAGATATTATTAATATGTTTATAGCATTATTATTTTCAGCTATATCTACTTGTGAAGAAAACAGTTCTAATGGTATCCAAAGATTTGATCAATTATATCAATCAAATAAAGAATTAATAGAAAAATTAGAAGTATCAAATCTTGTTACTAAAAGAACAGGTTGGTGGGCTAATATTCATAAAATATAAAAGAAAGTTAATTAATTACTTTCTCTTTTTTTTCATATAATACTATAAACTTTAAGGAATAACTTTCTTTTAATAGTCTTGATTGTTGACCTGTTTGAGCATTTTGTGATTTCCAATCAGAATGTTCTAACCATCCGAATCTTATCAATGTAATATTTGGTTTTTCATTATTTTCAGTACATTTTTCAAAATTTATTGCTAAATAATACCCTTGTTTCTTTTTGGTATTTTCCTCCTTAGATAAAATACCATAGCTTCTATTTCCAAATATATTTTTTTTACTAGAAGAAGTTTTAATTTCAATTGAATAAAATTCATCAAAATCGCATACTAAATCTTTATCATTTTTAGTTTTATCTTTATGCCATTTTCCATGATATTTTTTTTCAAAATATATTGGAATTAATTCATGCAAATAATTGCCAAGTATTTGAGGACTAGGTTTAATGTCTCTTCCTATTTTTAACTCATTTCCTATATATGTGTTAAATATTTTATCCCAACTAGTTAAAACGGCTTCAACAATTTCTTCTTTTTTTAATGGATGATTTTCAACTAATTCAATTGTTTTGTTTTTCCAATCTTCAATTTTCAAATTTTCATATGGACTTATTTTTATCATCTTCTTTCTATATATTTTCTTCTATTTTATTTTTAAAAATATCTGAATCAAAAAAATCATTTATTGTCATATCTAAACCATTACAAATTCTTACGATTGTTAATAAAGAAACATCTTTTTGATCTCTATTAATAATATTATTAATTGTTGATTGGGTAATTCCACAGATAGTACACATTTTGTTTTGCGTTATATTTTTTTCTGAACAAAGATCTTCAATTCTTTTTTTTATTGCATTAGTTATAGTCATAACCTCACCTCATATTTACATATTTTAGCATTAATTAAAAAAAATGATTAACTCACACGAGTTAACCTAAAAAAAGAAAGATACAACCTTTCTTTACTCTCCAATTTCATAAAATTGTCTTAGTTTTTCAAGACTTTTCTTTTCATATCTAGAAACCATTACTTGAGTCATTTTTAACTTTCTCGCTATTTCTTGCTGAGTCAAATCACCAAAATAACGATAATTGATAATTTTTTGTTCATCTGGATTTAAAGATGTAATACTATCTTTTAAAGTAAGTTTATCATCTAAAGATAAATTTTCTTTTAAAGGAATAGTTTCATAATAATCTTTTTCATCTTTAGAACATCCATCTAAACTAATTGGTTCATAAATAGAATTAACTGCTTCATAAACTACTTTTAAGTCTAAACCTAAAAACTCGGCAATTTCTGAATAAGTAGCAAGACGATTTAATTTTTGACTTAAAACATTTTTAGCAACTTCAATTTTTCTTACTAAACGAATAATATCTTTACTAACTTTTAATTTCTGATTTTTATATACACATTCATACATTTCACCAAAAATATAATCATAAGCATAACTAGAAAATTTTGTATTACCATTTTTTTGATAATTTTTGTATGCTTTAATTACTCCCATACAACCTGCTTGAAACAAATCTTCAAAAGGTGCATTATAAAATTTAGTTGCAATTTTTTTAATTAAAGGAATATTAGCCTTGATAATTTCTTCTGTATTCATCAAATCCTCCTAATTCATTATTTTAAAATGAAAACCAATTAAACCCTCCTTTAACTTTTTCTTCATGTTACATAATAGAAAACTACCCCCATTTTTTTTCATTTCAATTTTCGTACTTAATAAGGCATATTTTCCATCTAAATCCAATTTTTTTAACTTAGAACAATCACAACATAAATTTTTAACTTTATTTTTTTCTAAATAAGGTATTAAATAATACTCAATATGATGAACAGTCTTTTTACATAAATTACCTTCTAAATGTGCATATAAAACATCACCTTTTCGTTTTAAATTTAAATAAAACATATAATCACCTTGCCTATTTTAATATAGAATGTTTTAAATAAACTTTAAACACTTTCGACAAAGAAAGATAAAAAAAGAGGCTGTTGGGAAATTAAATTATTGATTCCTAACAACCCTTTTTACTTTAAATTTTCTATTTCAATTTTGGTTAAATCAGTTACTTCAGTGATAAATTCAATATCTGATTTAATTTCAAACAATTTTTTTGGCTATTTCTAAACTTTTAGCTTTCTCGCCTTCAATGATGCCTTCGTTTCTTACGGTATTCTTTTGAAACTTTATGTCATCTTCATGGCTTAAGAAACTGACAAAATTCTTATCTTGATTTAGTTTCTTGATTTTACTTTTTAATTTCTTCACAAAAGCATCATCCTCTTTCTCATCTAACTCTTCTTGATTAATATCAAATTTTGTTAAATAGTAAAATAACTTCTTCTTTCTTTCATCATTCTCATCATACCACGTCTTTTTGATTTATCCATATTGAATTCAAGAATTTAACATTTTCTATTTTATATAATTATCAGTTTGTAAAAGAAATATCAAATTAAAAGGCACTGTTGAAAATTAAATAATTAATTTTCCAACAGCACCTTAATTATCAGATTTTTTAGCTATAATTAAAGAGCTAATAAAAAATAAACTAAATATAATAAACAATATTATTAACATTACTATAAATAAAATTAATATCCACTGCATAATATCCCACCTGTACAAATATTATACCCATGCTTAATTTATTTATACAACATAAACGACAAAATATATCAAAATTAGTCACGATTATAAATATCTCTTGTATAAACTTTATCTTTTACATCTTCTAATATTTTTTCATCTCTATTTGCTAAAATAACATCTGCTATTTTTTTAAATTCAGCAAAATCTTTAATAACTTTACAATCTTCAAAAAAATCACTAGTTAAAGTTGGTTCATATATTACTATAGAAACATTTTTAGCTTTTAAATTTAATATAATATCTTGTATAGCACTAGCCCGAAAATTATCAGAATTAGTTTTCATAGTTAAACGATATACTCCAACTATTTTAGGATTTTTATTCATAATCATATTAACTATATGTTCTTTTCTAGTTTGATTTGATTTAATAATTGCTTCTATTAAATTTTCAGGTACATCTTTATAATTGGCAAGTAATTGTTTTGTATCTTTAGGTAGACAATAACCACCATAACCAAAAGATGGATTATTATAATGATTACCTATCCTTGGATCTAGACAAACACCATCAATAATAGATTTTGTATCTAAACCTTTAATCTCAGCATATGTATCTAATTCATTAAAATAAGCAACACGTAAAGCTAAATAAGTATTAGCAAATAATTTAACAGCTTCAGCTTCGGTACTATTCATAAATAATACTGGAACTTCTTCTTTTAATGATGAATTAATTAATAAATCAGCAAAAACTTTAGCCTCAGAATTTTTACCACCAACAATTATTCTAGAAGGATATAAATTATCATACAAAGCCTTACCCTCTCTTAAAAATTCAGGTGAAAATATTAAATTATCAATATGATATTTTTCTTTCATACTTTCTACAAAACCAACTGGAATAGTTGATTTAATAACCATCGTACAATCTTTTAAACCCATACTAAGCACTTTTTCAATAACATCTTCAACAGAAGAAGTATCAAAATAATTTAATTCTTCATCATAATTAGTTGGAGTTGAAATAATAACATAATTAGCATCAGAAAAAGCTTCACGATAATCTAGTGTAGCTTTTAAATGCAAATCTTTTTCCTTAAAATATTTTTCAATATATTCATCTTTTATAGGTGATATACGATTATTAATCATATCAACTTTTTCTTCAATAACATCTAAAGCAACGACTTCATTTTTAACACTTAAAAGTGTTGCTAAAGATAAACCAACATAACCTGTTCCTGATACTGCAATTTTCATTATTTTCAACACCTTTTCAATTATTTTGTCATATTCTTCTTAATTATTTCAACCATTTCACCAACATTTTTCATAGTTGTTACTTCATTCATATTAAATTTCATTCCAAATTCTTGTTCCACTGCAACAACTAAATTAATGTGTTCTAGTGAATCCCAATCTTCAATATCATCTGAAGTTGTTTCGGGATGCACTTCAATAGTTTCATCATCAAAAATATCTCTAAATACATTGTTTAATCTTTCATAAATTTCTTTTTCCATTATTCTTCCACCTCAATTACATTATTTTTTAATTTATATTCATTAATATCTAATTTATATTTTTTATTTCCTTCACTATCTTCATTAATTAATTCAAAACCTTGAATATCATAAAAATCTTGAACCATTTTATTTTTTAATGTTGGATAATAATATCCATATATTGTTTTAAGGTTTCTTTTTCTAGAATACTTAACAAGTTCATCCATCATAGCAAATTCCATATTTCTTTTTAAAACTCGACAACTCATAATCCATAAATCGATATGTAACTCTATTTCGTTTATAATATGTCCAATTACAACAGTAATCACGCCATTATCACCAAAAATATCTTCTAATTTACCATATAATTTAATGTAATTATCATCGTTATAAATAGATTCAATATCTGCAAGGGAATATCTTTTAGTTGTTAAATTAAATTGATTACTTTTATTACTTAACTGTGAAATTCTTTCCAAATAAATCTTTTTAAAAGATGTTATTTCAGCTTTCATTTTCAAAGACTTTAAATAATCATCATAATTATCAAAAGTTGCCATCATTTGACTTCTTTTTGCATTATCTTTATACATTTCACTTTTATTTAAATCTTCTTTAGAAAAATTAGTAACTTCAAAATAACCATTTCGATCAATTATTTTAATATAATTTTCAGGAATATCAATTTGAGGAACAGCTATTTTATCAATATAATTTTTAACAATTTGTCTTTCAGCAGGATTATCATCTACAAATACAAAACTATCCGCTCCTAAATTTAATTCTTCAGAAATATCTTTAATATTAATATTTTTTGGATTCCAATTAGCTTTAATAATAATAAAATCATCAGGTTTTAAAGAGCTTGCTGGATGATTTAATCCCGCTATAGCATTTTCATATTCATTTTTAGAATTTATATTTAAAATAACTCCTAAACTTTTATGCTCTTTTAAATAATTTTGAAATTCAAAATAAACTTGACCACTGGGTACTTCTGGCCCAATAGCTAAATTTTCTACTCCATCATCACCAACTACTCCACCCCATAAAGTATTATCCAAATCTAAAACAAAAGCTTTTTTATTTTTTCCATAAATAGATTTAATTATTTTAGCTATATTAAATGATAAATAAGGAATAGCAGGAACTTCCATAGCATATTTATACATATGCCAATAAAAACCTTGATCCCATTTATCTAAACCATAACATGCTGAAACATAATTAATATCATTTATAAAAAAATTTTTAGTTTTATTTTGATAATCATAAAATTTTTGATTTAATCTAGTTATAAAATTTATTTTACCATGAATATTACTAGCATCCATATTTCCTAATAATCTATAAGATGGATATTCAAAATTATTTTGAATAATTGTTGCTTTAAATTTCTTAAATAAACTATTCCAAATTTTTTCAAATTTTAAATATTCATTTTCCAGTAATTCATTAACAGTTTCGTCACTATCATATAAAGTTGGATAATTCATTATATTTCTATTTGTCGTATGAATATATATAATATCTGGATTAAAATTATCTAAATCATCATTACCAAATAAAGCATCTTCATAAAATTTATTATACTCAGATTCATAAAATATTGGTTTAATCCCATAATTTAATAAAAATATTTCTAACATATTTTTTATTTCACTAGTAGTTGATCCACCTAATATTGCAATCCTTTTTTCTAATAAATTTTCACTTTCTAATAATTTCTTTTTTATTTTTTTCTTATTTTTAATAAGATATTCAACATCAAATGGATACTCTAACTCCCTCATACTTCTTCACCACTAGCCATATTGTAACATTTAGTATTTTCTATTTCAAGTAAATTATGTTAAAATTTACCTAGGTGATTATAAATGTCTATTGGAATTGATATTGTCGAAAATTATCGTTTAAAAAATAAAAATCAAGATTTTATTGATTTAATTTTAACTAAAAAAGAACAAGAAGAATATAAAAAAAGAGGCTTTCATTATTTATATGGAAGATTTGCTGTTAAAGAAGCAATTATGAAAGCCTTACCAAATACTAAAAATTTAAACTTCTTAGATTTTGAAATTTTAACAAATAATGATGGAAGTCCATATGTTGTAAATCATTCAAATATTTGTATTTCTATTTCACATGAAAAAAATTACACAGTTGCTATAGCAATAACAAACTAATTTTCTAACAACTCAATCAACCCTAAATCCCACATTAAAAATGCAACCTTATGATTATCAAATAAAATAGCTTCTTTGGCCTCTTTAACTAAAAAAGCCCCATCATCAATTAAATCTTTTATAGTCTTTTCTATATTGGCAACCGAATAACAAGTATGGTATAAATATTGTCTTTTTTTTACTATATTAGCTACTACATCTCCACTTATCAATTCAATCATAATACCATCATCAAGCATTATCATACATAAATTGGCATTTTGATTCTTATCATAAATAACTTCACTAATATTTTTAATATTAAAAAATTTTTTTAACTTTTCTAATGTCTTATATATATCTTCCGTTGCTATTCCAATATGATGAAATTTCATCAAAACCACACATTCCTTTCACAATTATAAAAATAAATACTCCTAAAATTGAAAATATACAAATGGTTGTTCACCTGTAAATGCTAAACCAAATATTAATCCCAATACTACTAAAAAGATTGTTAAACCCCAAACTGTATCTAAATTAACAATTGGATAATATCCTTCAATTTCTTTTTCATTATTTTTCTTTGATTTAATTACAGCACCTATTGTAAATATTAATAATAATATCATTGATATAAATGACCAAGCAAAAGACCATTTAATTCCTTTTTGAAAAGTAAATATTCCTTTTATTACTTGCAATGCATTACTAAAACTACTAGCTCTAAAAAAGATCATTGCAAAAGAAAATAATAAATAGGTTCTAATCATTTGATAAATTTTAAAGATAACTGAATCTCTATTAATTTTTAATTTATTGGTAATAAACTTAGCTAATGGTTCTAAGTTTTCTTCCAAAAAGATCCATAAAAATTGCAAAATTCCAGAACCGACTATAAAAGTATAAGCACTGCCATGCCATAAACCAACTAAACTCCAAGTAATAAACATTGATAAATATAAAGGAATTTTTTTACCAACTTTTTTACCAAAGATTGCCTTACATTTTTTATTTAAACTTTGAATAAAATTTGATTTCAATAATGGATAAAATACATAATCTTTAATCCAAGTTCCAAGTGAAATATGCCATCTACGCCAAAATTCAGAAGTATTTTTTGATATAAATGGTAAATTAAAGTTTTTATTAAAATCATAACCTAAACATTTGGCACATCCAATAGCTATGTCAGAATATCCAGAAAAATCAAAATAAATTTGAATGGAATAAGATAATACAGCAAGTAATATTGTATAACCGCTAAAAGCAACTGGTACTCTAAAAACAGTATCTACAAAAATTGATATATGATCAGCTAAAACAATTTTTTTGAAAAAACCAAAAGCCATTAACTGGATACCATATTTAAAGTTTTGGGCATTTAATTTTCTATCCTCTTTTAATTGAGGTAAAAAATCAGATGCTCTTACTATAGGACCAGCAACAAGCTGTGGAAAAAAACTTAAATACAATGCTAATTTTACAAAATCTTTTTCTTCTTCAATAGTTCCTCTTTTAACATCTATAACATAACTTAAAGCTTGAAAAGTATAAAAAGAAATACCAATTGGAAGAATAATATTTAAAGTACCTAAATTATGTCCAATTATAATTGAAACATTATCTAAGAAAAAATTAAAATATTTAAAGAAACCAAGAACTACTAATGGAATAATAATTCCAATTATATAAAAACATTTTTTATCCTTATATTTTGCTGTAAAATAAGAACTTACTGTTACAAATAAAAGTAAAAAGCAAAAACGCCAATCCCAATAACCATAAAAGAAATAACTAGCTAATAATAAAAATATTTCTTTAACTCTATTAGAAAAAAACTTTTGAATTATTAAAATTCCTAAAATTATTACAATAAAAAATATAATAAAATCTATTGATGCAAAGGACATACTACTTTCCCCTTTCAATTATTTTAAACAATTCATCGGCAATCATTTGATGACCATATTTATTTAAATGACCTGTTCCAATTGTAGTATTACTAAAACCATAAGGTAAAAGATAATTATTTTCATATTCTTGTTTAAACCTATCACTCATATCTAAAAAATCGATTCCATTTTGATTACATAACTTTTTAAATTCTTCTACATTTTCACTTTCACTTGATAATATTAATTTACCATTATCAGCTATAGTTGTACTTGGATGATAAAGAATAATTATATTTGTTTTAGAAGATATATTTCTTATTTTTATAAATAATTTATTTAATAGTTCAGCATTATAATTTGAAGAATTATTAATATTTAAAATATCTTCTTCATCATTAATACTTTTTTTATCAATAAAACTTCTTAATTGTTTATAAGCAAGTCTAATAAATTGATTTTGTTGTAAAATTCCTAATATTCCATTAGCTTTAAAAGGAATTTCTTCTAACTCATTATTTATCGTTTTAATTAATGATTCGTCATCAAAAGTTAAACTTGAAGTTTCAATAATTAAATATTTTTTAGGATTATACTTTTTTATAGCACTTTCTAAATTGCTAACACAATTTAAAAAATAATGTCCAGAAATACCAATATTATACACATTTTGATTTTTTAACTTTTTATTTAATAATGATGAAGTTGTTTCATTCATATTTACTTCAAGGGCTTCCATTTGTGATGAACCTACTATTAAAACATCAATATCTGTTTTATCATTAAAATCATAATCATTAACATAACCATCATTATTAGTTTTACCTAAAGCAAATCCTTCAGTAGCTCTAGAATAAAATGTATTAGATTTCCATTTATAATCAGTTGTTCCATCTAATGGTTTATTTTGAGGAGGAACATTATAATAAAAAACACAAAAAAGAGTTAAAATTATAAAAGCAATAATACTAGATAATATAAATCTTAATAATCCATTTTTAACAACTATTTTTTTCACGCTTAAAATGCACTCCTTTATAAAAACTTGCACTATTATACTTCTAGAAATACAAATTTTCAATCATAAAATTCTTTATACCATTTGGCAAACTTTCTTAAACCAGCTCTAAGAGATGTATTAGGCTTAAAACCAAATTCTTTTTCTAATGGAGTTGTATCAGCATAAGTTACTGGCACATCGCCTGCTTGCATAGGTACTAGCTGTTTATGACTTTCAAAATCATAATCTTTTGATAAAACTTTTGCATTTATTAATTCTTCTTGTAAAATATTTACAAAATCAAGTAAATTTTCTGGATGGGAATTTCCTATATTATAAATGGCATATGGAGCAATGGGAAGACCATCTTCACCATTTTTTTTCATAGGAGCTTTTTGCATTACTCTAATTATGCCTTCTACAATATCATCAATATAAGTAAAATCTCTTTTACAATTACCATAATTAAATATTTTAATCGTTTCACCTTTAATTAACTTATCAGTAAAACCAAAATAAGCCATATCTGGACGTCCTGCTGGACCATAAACTGTAAAAAACCTTAAACCAGTTGTGGGAATATTATAAAGTTTAGAATAAGTATGAGCAAATAATTCATTACTTTTTTTAGTGGCAGCATACAAACTTACAGGATTATCTACTTTATCATCAGTTGAAAAAGGAACTTTTGTATTACCACCATAAACAGAAGATGATGAAGCATAAACTAAATGTTCAACTGGATTATGACGACATGCTTCTAATATATTATAAAAACCAATTACATTAGACTCAATATAAACATCAGGATTTAAAATACTATATCTTACTCCAGCTTGAGCTGCTAAATTAACAACTACATTTGGTTTATATTTTTCAAATATTGAATTAATTAATTTTTTATCGGCAATATTTCCTTTAATGAAAGTAAAATTATCAAATTGTTTTAATTCATTTAATCTATATTCCTTTAAATTAACATCATAATAATCATTCATATTGTCAATACCAATAATTGTTATATCTTTATTCTCCTTTAATAATCTCTTAACTAAATTAGAACCTATAAAACCAGAAGATCCGGTTACTAATATTACTTTTATACTTACATTCATAAACTTAAATTCCTTTCTTAATTTTTAATTTAATACAACAAGTTACTTTCACGAAGCTTTTTTTGCAAATTACTATGCGAATTGTTAGATGAAATTTTTTTCGCTGGCACCCCCCCCCACGGTGATGTTTTCGCCAAAACTTTTTGTAACAACTGCTCCAGCACCAATACAAACATTATTTCCTATCTTTACATCGCCAATAATTTTAGCACCAGTTCCAATAAAAACATTATCACCTATTGTTGCAGCTTTAGAAGAACCATTAGTAGAACCAATATTAGTACCTTCTTGAATTCGACAATTCTTGCCAACACGGGCAGTAGAATTTACAACTATTGTTCCATAATGAGCAATAGATAATCCTGGTCCAAAAACATTTGCTGGAATAGAAAAACCTAATTTTCTAGATAATGTAAAATAATGAATTTTCAAAAAAATTAAATATATTTTTCCAAAAATAGTTTTTGAACAATTTTTATAATATTCATATTTTCTTAATAATCTTTCAAATTTCCATATAATGTCTACAATTGGCATAGGATATTTTCTACTAATACCTAATGCTATTTTATCACATTCTAAATAATACTTATAATCTTTTCTACTTTTTATCATTAACATACACCTTTAACCTTTCTAATAATATGGAATAATCTATCTTTTAAATATATATAACCATAAATTTTAAATTTAACAGATAATAACAAATATATAATTGCTCCTATTAAAATTTGAAGTGTTAATAATATTATAAGAGGAAGTTTAATCATTCCAATTAAATAAACAAAAATTCCCATTATTAAACTAATACATATAGGTGGAAAAATATCATGAATTTGATCCAATATTTTATAACCAATTTTTATACTTACCATAATCATAAAAAGAGATAAACTAACAACCGCGGTTAATAAAGAACCTACTGCTATAAAATATACACTTTTTAAAATGAAAACAGCAAATAAAACAGTAAATAAGGCAAAAATATTGATAGCCAACATAATCTTCATCACAATCCCACTTTTCCCAATTGCTAATAAAGCTTGATGACAAGAATTTTCAAATGGTCTTGTTAAAAAAACTAAGCAAAATATTTGAACATATGGAACAGCTGGAAGCCATTTTTCTGTTAAAAAAATTAAAATAAAATTATCTGATAATAAGGCAAAACCAATAAGCAAAGGAGCTAAAGCATAGGTACTTACTTTAACAGATTTTTGAAGCATTTTTTTTAATTTTTCTATATCATCTTGCTCTTTAGAAAAAGCCGGAAGCATAACTTTAGTGATTGATGAATTTATATTCGTTACAAATAAACTAGGATATTTTCTTCCTTGATCATAATAAGCTAAATCAGCAGAGCCAAAAACTTTTCCAACAATTAAACTTCTTATATCACTTTCTAAAGTAAATATTAACTCAGTACATAATACCTTCCAACCAAAAGAAAATAACTCTTTAGCTTTTTTTAAATTAAAATAAAAACGAACTTTCCATTTACAAACAAATGCCAAGACAATAGTATCAACAGTAGTATTAATTAAATACTGAGCCACTAAAGCCCAAACGCCAAAATTTAAATAAGCTAAAATAATACCTACAATAGCTGATAAAACTGTACCAAATAAAGTAGCAAAAAAGAATTTTTTAAATTTCATTTGACGTTGAATATAAGCATGTTGAATTGTATTTAATGATGCAATAATTAGTCTTATACCCATTACTCGTAAAACCATAACCAAATCAGGCATATGATAAAAATTAGCAATATAAGGTGATAAGAAAAACAAAATCAAATATAATAAAATGCTAATCGTAAAACTAATAACAAAAGCAGTATTAAAATCATCATCAGTTGCATTCTTTTTTTGAACAACCGCACTTCCAAAACCACTTGAGACAAAAATATTACATAAAGAAATAAATACCGTAACAATTGAAATAATACCATAATGTTCAGGAGCTAAAATACGAGCTAAAACAATAGTAACTATTACTGTTACCAATTGAGCAGTTATTCGTTCCCCAAATGTCCAAAAAAGGCCACCAACTACAGAATTACCTTTTTCTAATTTATTTTTCATTAAATTTCACCTCTTTTTTAGATAATGAATAATAACCTTTAAATCCTTAATAGAATAAACAGAATGAGCTTTTGATCTAAAAAAATTTTTCACAAAAGTCCATAAAGAAATTTGCTTTTCACATAAAGATTTAAAATTACTTAAATCTTCCATAAAATATATATCTTTATCTTTTATTTTCAAATTTTTTAATAAATCTTTATTAAATTTTTCTAAATACAATAAATATGGAGTTTCAATACCAGATTTTAAAAGTGCATAATTATTTCCACTATTTCTAAAATTAATTTCATTAAGATAATATTTACCATTACTATAAATAATTTCTATATCATATAATCCAAAATAACCCTCTTTTATTAAACAATCTATAATTTTATTAGCTCTATTTACAATACTTAAATCACTTGTAAATTTAGCATAAGAGGTACTTCCACCATTTAAAGGATATTCTCTTAATTTATATATAACTTTACCATATTTTTGATTGTTTTCTAATATACAACCTAATGCACAAAGTTCATATTCTTTATCTAAAAACTCTTGAATTAAAACTTCATTATAATTGTTTTCAAAATAATAATTCAAAGTATTTAACAATTCATCTTTACTATAACATACTTTAATATCACTTTTTTTACCAAAAGCACTAATACAAGGCTTGATAATACAAGGAATAGTTATATCTTTTATTTTATAATCTTTATTAACTTTCCAAGTTTTAGCCATTAATATATTATGTTTATCTGCCCATTTCTTTTGCTCATATTTATCCATCAACTCACATACCCTACCAGGATTATTTTTAAACCCAGAAATATAATAATACTTAAATAGTTTTTGATAATTATGATCAATTGTATATTGGGCTAAATCAGAACAAGAAATAATTAATTTTCTTTTATTTTCATCTTTATTTTTTAATAAAAAATTTAAAATATCATTTTCACTCTCTTTTAATAAAACTAAATTTTTAGAATATCTAGACTGTAAAATCATTAATTCTTCTTTAGTTTTTCTTTCATTATGAATTAAAATTTGAAAATTAATTTTCTTTTGTCCTAAACATCTTACTATAGATAATGTATTAAAATGATCCCCGCCTATTACTACAACTTCGCTATTATTCACTTTTCTCACTTCCTATATATTCAGAATAAAATTCTTTTAAAGTTACACCAACATATCCTAAATCTTTTAAATATTTAAATATTTCTATTATAACTTGGTATAATTTTTCTATACTTTCTTCTGTTTTAAAATTTGGACTTCCACCAGGCATGAGTTCAGAAGAATGAATCATAAACATAACATATTCATTATTTTTATTACATTTATCAATTACTTTTTTCATTCCATCTATACAAAATGAATTTGATGGTCTTATCCACTGACTTTTTTTAGTAACATATAATATACACTCTTTTACAAAACCTTTCAATGTTTTCATTCTCATTTTTTCTAAAATTCTTAATCGACGAATAGTAACCGGGACTTCTAAAATTTTATCAGTTATAAAATATTCTTTTTCACTACTTTTTTTATAATTTGTTCCACCAATCTTTGTTTGGCCAAACATCTTATGCCAATCAACATGAGGAGTAACAGAACAATCAACTTTATAGTTATATTTTTCTAATAATTTTAAATAATCTTCATTAATTGCCCATCTACCTGATCTGTGAGATATTGCTTTCATTCCAAATTTTTTAGTTATTAAATCATCAAGCTTTTTTATCTTATCTTCCATAATATTAGTAGGATATTCTATTAAATATGGTCTTTGCTTATTTATCTTAGGTAACACATATTCTGGAGGATTATTCCATGCATGAAGATGCATACCTATTTCACATAAACCTTTATTTTGTTTTTCTTTAAAATAATCTACAAATTTACTGTTTAAAGCCATTGAATAAGTAGTTAAATAAACAGGTTTAAAACCAAATTTTTCAGCAAGTTCTTGAAATCTTGGTAAAAAATCAACATTTAAAGTAGTATCTTTTTGATCATAATTCCATTGATTATCTTCCTCAGTATCAATTGTTATTATAAAGTGTTTACTATTTTTTCCCATTTTGAAACTCCTTCCAGTATTTTAAATAAATTTGCTTTAACTTTTGACTATTTTCATGTACTTCATAATCTTTCATTTGACAAACTTTTTTGCCAACATATTCTTTGTCTAATAATGCTTTAGCCCAAGAATCAATATCAGAACTTTCTGCCATTTTTTTAACTTTAGTAGTAAAAATACTTTCATCTGGAACACCATTTGATATAACACTTCTAAGGCCACATATCTGTGATTCTAACAACGTTAAAGATGCTGATTCAGAAACTGAGGTAATTGCTAAAACATCAGCTAAACAATAAAGAGGAATTATATTATCTAAATTTCCTAAAAAATAAATTTGATGTTCTAAATTCAAATTTTTAACTTTTCTTTGTAAATCTTTTCTCTCTTTTCCATCACCAGCAATTAAAAGAATAGCATTTTCATTCTTTTCATAAATTTTAGCAAAAATATCAATTAAAAAATCAAATCTTTTTATTTTATTAAGTCTACCAACACCAATTATAACAAAAGCATCATCTAAAATATTAAATTGCTTTCTTGCAGATTGTTTAGAAATTATTTGTTTTTTTATTTTCTCAATATCAATTCCACTTTTAACAACTTCATACCTTTTTAAGCCATAATAAGATTTAGCACATAAAGCTTGTTCATTCGTTACACATAATCCAATAAAATTTTCACTTTGAAATGCCTTTCTAATATATTTTAAATAAATACCCTTATAACGATATGGATTACTATGTAAAGTATCAAACCTTAATGGAATATTACATTTTATTATTTCTTTTAAAGAAACTTTTAAAAATGCTGAAATATGAACATGAACTATATCAGGATTATAATTTTTAATATAATCCCTCAACTTTTTTTTCCCTAAAAAAAGTTTCTTAATCTTGCGAATATATTTATTATGATCATTAAAAAATAAGTAATCAACATTATATTTATTTTGACTAATGATTCGATTACAATATGAATTTGTTTTATTATTATACACTAAAACTTTAATTTCAATATCTTCATCATTACTTAAATCATTTAAATAATTTAAAACTATTCGTTGAGCTCCACCATCATTCATATGATCAATTAAATGTAAAACCTTAATTTTTTTATTGTCCATAAAAACCACCCGTTCTTTATTTATTTCTTTTTCAAATTAAAATTGACAATTATTTTACATGGAATATACATTTGTAAAAAAATTAATATAAGAATTGTAAAATTATATAAGATAGGTGCAATAGCAAAATAAATACTCATAATTAAATATAAAAATTTATTATAAATGTCCTCTGATTCTTGATATTTTTTTTCAAAAGATAAAGAACTTAATATTGATAAAACAGGAATTAATGGAGCCAATACAACACCAAAATAATATAATGATTGACTTATCATAGGAATAATTTGACTATGTGAACCAACCATTCCATATAAAGAATAATTAAACAATTGAGCAGTAGTTGTATAATTTTGAAAAAAATAATTTAAAAAAGGAATAGATGTCAAAATATCATTAAAAAGCATTTTAATATTGGGAATATTAGGCATTAAAAATGATGTTGCTATATTAGAAATACCAGAAAAATAAGCCTGTAAAACACTTGAAACACCATTAGTTGCCGAATTGACACCAGTTTTAATAAAAAGAGCATAAAACAAAATTGGAATTCCAACAGATAAAGCACCAATAAATAATACTTTTTTTCTTTCAGGATATAATTGAATCAACATAATAATAATCGTTAAAGCAATAATAAAAGATGTTGCAGTATCAGGAGTACAAATCGAAACTATAATTGGGATTATTAATAAGGAAAAAATAAATTTCTTTCCACTACCTATTTTTAAAGTATAAATTTTTTTAATTAAAGCAATTGGTATTAAAACTTGTAAAATATTAATAAAAAACACAATAATTCTATAAATAACTCCTGGGATTGTACTTTTCATTATTTTAAAATTAGCATTATGAGTATTAATAGCTGTTAAATCATCATTAAATATCAATCTAAAATAAGATTTAAATTGAGGATAAAATAAAAAACCAACTAATACAATAATTAATATAATTACTATTTTATATAAAATTTTTCTTTTTTTACAAACACTATCCATATTAAGTTTCTTTATTTCAGTTTCTTTTTTTTCACACCTTTTTAAATATATATTTGAAAAAAACATAATTGCAAAAAATTCATAAATCATTAAAAGGCCAGCTTTAGTTATATACAAAATGTAATTAGCATCTAAAGTAAAACTACTATAATCAGATAGTACATAAAAAATAGGCAAAATAACCATTCGCATATAATAACAACCAACAATTAATAAAACACTAACATTTGAAGTAATTTTAGTAAGAATATTTGAATTAATTAAAAGTACGGATACAAAACTTAAAGGAAGAAGATTAATCATCCAATAATTTGAAAAATCATTATTAAAAAATAATATAATTGTTACTATAAAAGCACTTAATAAAATTGCTAAAAAGACCAAAAAATTAAGATTTTTCGTTCTAGACATATAAAATTCCTCCCTTTTTATTTAATAATCTTATCTATTTCATTATACCATTGTTTTAATATTAAGTCTTTATTAAATTTTTTAGCATTTTTACAAGAATTTATACTATACTTTTCAGCTAGCTTAGGTTCTTCAATTAATTTACATATTCCCTTTGATAATTCTTCTGGATTTTTAATAGGCACTAAAATTCCATTTTTACCATGATCTAAAATTTCATCTGGCCCGCCACATGGACAATCTGTACTTACACATGGAATTCCCAAACAAGTAGCTTCTAATAAAGCATTTGGCATTCCTTCATAATTTGATGACATCACAAATAAAGAAGCATCATATATTTTTTCTTTTATATTATCAGATTTTCCCATTAAAAAAATATAATCTTGTAAATTTTTAGTGTTTATATACTCTTTTAATATATTTTTTTGACTTCCATCACCATAAATTTCTAAAACATAATCATTATGTTTTTTATGAACTATTTCAAATGCATCGATCATATTTTTATAATTTTTTTGAGGTTCTAATCTTCCAACTGCTACCACTTTTCTTTGTCGTACACCACTATAACGTTTTGTTAAAAATTCATCAGAAACTGGATTAAAAATTACCGTTCCTTCATAATTAATATGCTTTTTAAAATACTCTTTGGCTTTTATTGTTTGAAGTATCATCTGATCGGCATATGGATATAACTTTTTCATAATAAAGTGATAAACTAGATTTTTATATTCTGTTTCAGGATCATTTCTTATTGAAATTATCATCGGAATATTTTTAATTTTTTTACAATGTTTTTTTAAAGCTAACATTCTAAATATAGCCTCAGGCAAGAAAGAAATAACAACATCAGGATTATAATTCAACACTTCTTTTTTTAATCTATATAACATCAAAATTGAAATTCTTCTTAAAAATTTTGATATTAAATTATTACCTTTACCAATACTCTTTATAATTATTTTATTATCAAAATTATATTCTACTTTTGTTTTAACATGAGTAATAATCATTACTTCATTAGATACAGATAAATAATTTGCCAAAAGACTAATGACCCTTTCAGCACCGCCTTTACTTAAAGACATGGTATTAATTAAAATTTTCATATTATCACTCTTCTTCATTTTTAAAATTTTCTATTTTTTTAATTTCATCCATGTATTTTTTAATAACAATATTGCGGTCAAATTCTTTTTCTATTTTCTTACGACCAGCAATTCCCATTTGAATACGTTCTTTTGTAGTAAGATGAATAAATTTTTCAATTTTTTCCACTAAATCATCAACATTTGAAACATCAAAAAGATAACCAGTTTTTCCATCTGAAATAACATCTTTTGTACCATTTATTTTTGAACCAATACAAACTCTACCAATAGCAGCACTTTCTAAAAGAACATTAGGAATTCCTTCACCACCATGTGATGGTAAAATTGTACAATGGCATTTTGTAATCCATTCTTTAATATCTTTTCTAAATCCAATATATTTTACAATATTTTTAGATTCATATTCTTTAATTATAGATTTATACTTTTCTTCTTCGTTCCACCCGGCAATTATAAATTCTACATTAGAATATTTTTCTTTAATTCTTTTAGCCGATTCTAAAAATTCATCAATTCCTTTTAAATGCATTACCCGCCCAATAAATATAAACCTTAATATTTTATCATCAGGCATATCTACAAAACGATATTCATCCAAATTACAACCAGAACCCGGTAACATATCATAATTATTACTTACCAATTTATTTTCAATGAAAAAATCTTTATCACCAGTATTTTGGAAAAAAATCTTATAACATTTTTTAATTGAATTTTTATATAAAACTTTACATATTTTAGCAATAATATTATTTTTTAAAAATGTTGCTCCAGTACCAGTAATATTACAAACTTGTCTAAATTTTTTATTTGAAGCAATTGTACCATATATGTTAGGTTTTATAGTATATGAAAATATAATATCAGGTTTTATTAAATTCATTATCCTTTTATAAAATCTCAATAATTTAAGATCTTTAAAAGGATTTATTCCACGACGATCAATCTCAGTTATTATGATTTTACAACCTAAATCTTCAAAGTATTTATTCTGATCATCATCTGGAAGAGATAAATATACTTCATAATTTTCATCAATTAATTTTTTAATTAATTCTTTTCGAAAAGAGTATAATGTTATAAAATGATTTGCTAAAAAAAGAACTTTAATTTGCTTTTTTTTAAGACTTCCTTCCACAATTGAATCATCATGAAATACTTTTTTTATTGTTAAGAAAAAACATTTTAAATCAAATCTAAAACTAATATTTTTAGCATATTCACCATCATATTGAGCTTTTTTTATAAGTTTAATTTCATCTCTTCCATTAATCTGGGCCCATCCTGTTAAACCTGGTTTTATATCATTAGCACCATATTTATCTCTTTCAGAAATTAAAACATCTTGATTCCAAAGACCTGGTCTTGGTCCAATAAAAGACATATTGCCAATAAAAATGTCCCATATTTGAGGCAATTCATCCAAACTATGTGCTCTAATGAATTTACCAACTTTAGTAATATATTGTTCAGGATTTTCTAACATATGCGTAGGTACATCATGTGGCGTACACATTTTCATAGATCTAAATTTATGCAATTTAAAATATCTTTTATTTTTTCCTACTCTTTTTTGAGTAAAAAATACTGGCCCTGGATCATCAATAATAATTGCTAAACATAAAGTCAAATATACTGGTGCTAGTATAACAAGTCCAAAAAAAGATAAAATTATATCTAAAAACCTTTTAACATATTTTCCATAAAAAGTTTGCTTATAATTAGATTCTCCAATAACTTGCAAATGACCTTTCTTTCCATCAGCATTTTCATTATCTTTATCATCTAATACAAATTTAACCTTTTTGCCTTCCATAGGATTTTGCTGTAATTTATCATTTTTATAAACAGAATTGCCTTTTCTTAAAAAAGCTATGAAAGCCATAACTAAAAAGACAATAAATATTATAATTGTTAAGATTTCCAAAAATTTTAGCATATTATACACTCCTTAATGGCCGAAAAATTTCCAATTTTTTTTATTATTTTCCAACTCTTTCTTTATCAATTTTATATGTCGTAACAATCTTTGAAACTTTCTCTTTAATATCATCTTTATTTTCATAAGAAGATTTAATTAATTTATCTAAATCATCCAAAAAAGTTTCCGTTATTTCTAATGGTTGCCCAATACTAATTAACTTATTTGGAGTCTTTTTTAAACCCTCTTCATCCATTAAACGTTCTTCATATAATTTTTCACCAGGTCTTAAACCAGTAATTTTAATTGGAATATCAACATTTGGTTCATATCCTTTAAAACGAATTAATTTTTCAGCTAAATCATAAATTTTTATTGGCTCACCCATATCTAAAACAAAAATTTCTCCACCTTTAGCATATACACTTGCTTGTAAAATTAAACTAACAGCTTCCGGGATAGTCATAAAAAATCTCCGCATTTCTTTATCAGTAACAGTTACAGGACCCCCACTTTCTATTTGTTTTAAAAAAAGAGGAATAACAGAACCATTAGATCCTAAAACATTACCAAAACGAACTGCAACATAATCAGTATCCTCACTTATTTTATCATAAGTTTGAATAATCATCTCGCAAATTCTTTTTGTTGCTCCCATAATATTTGTCGGTCTTACAGCCTTATCAGAAGAAACTAAAACAAATTTTTGAATTTTATACTTATAAGATAATTTAGCAACATTAAGTGTCCCTAAGCAATTATTTTTAACTGCTTCATTTGGACTTACTTCCATTAAAGGAACATGTTTATGAGCAGCAGCATGAAAAACCATCTCTGGTCTTAATTCTCTAAATACCTTTTCTAAACGATCATAATCTCTTACACTACCAATAAGAGTATGTAAATCAATTTCTGGATAATTTCTTAATAATTCTTGCTGAATATCATAAGCATTATTCTCATAAACATCAAAAATAATTAAAGTTTTAGGAGAGGCAATAGCAATTTGCCTACATAATTCTGAACCAATAGAACCTCCCCCACCAGTAACTAAAATTACTTTATCCTTAATATTATTTACTATTTCATCATTATTAACAACTATTTGATCTCTACCAAGAAAATCTTCATAAGAAAGAGGCCTTACATTTTTAGTTAATTCTTTACCATCTTTATTTAACAATAAATAAATAGAAGGTAAAATACTAATTTCACATTTTGTTTTTTGACATTCATCAACAATTTTAGCTATTTCTTCCTTTGGAGCCGATGGCATTGCAATAATAATTTTATAAACATTATACTTTTCTACATTTTTAGAAATACTTTTTCGATTACCAACTACTGGAATATTCCTAAAATAAGTAAACTTTAAATTTGGATTATCATCAATCATACAAACAACTTTTTCATTTACAGCACTCTTATTACTATAAAGTTCATCAATTAAAAGTCTTCCTGCTGCACCGGCTCCAATAATCATTGTATTTTTCTTTCTATTTCGTTTATTATATTTTATAAAAATTGTTCTTATAATTCGATAAGAAAATCTTGAACCACCAACTAAAATAATCATCAATAATAAACGAATAATAAAGAAACTTCTTGGAAGAGTAATATTAAAACAATAATGATATATAAAAGATGAAAATTCCAATAATACACAACCATCAATAACATTTAACAATTCTGTTACCGATGCATAACGCCAAACACTTGTATATATTTTTAACAATAAAAAAATAATAAGCATAAAAATGCAATCAATCATATAAGAATTCCATAAAGCATGCATATACCTACTTGGAATAACACTAAAATCAAAACGAAGTTCTAAAGCTAATAATGAAGAAAACAATAAAAAAATTAAATCCATAAAAATAAATATAATAATTTGATTTTTTTTGTTTTTTACTAAATTTTCAAACTTTTTCATAAATTTACAACTCCCATATTTAAAAAAAATTTTATCTTATAGCCCATAAATAAAAAGATTTCTCATTTATAAATCCTCGTTATTTTATCATATATTTCTATCTTTTTCAATATAATTAAATAGGTATTTATTCAAAAAAAATTAAGAAAATAGTAAATTATTAAAATGTTGTCAAAAAAAGAAAGTAAACTTATATACTTTTCATTTTAATTTTTTTTAGTATTATCAAGATATTGTTTAATTTCCATATCTAATCCTTGATTTAATGGCATTGGATTATAATCGTAATCTTTTTTGGCCTTTTCATAACTAAAAATTCTTGTTTCATTCATTCTTAAAGTTTTTTCTACTATATCAACTTTCCCAAAAGAAAATATTTTAATCACATACGCGAATAAAACACTGATACTTAGTGGAATAGTTATAAAAATCGTTTTTTTATTTAACTTACTACTAATAATTTTTAACATATCTTTTATTTCTATTTCAGTTTTACCCGACAAATTATAATCTTTATTACGAGTTATATTCTCATTTACTAACACCTGATAATACGCTACTCCTAAATCTCTTGCATTAACAGGTTGAATTTTTGCTTTACCACCGGCAATCATTGGAAATATTTTTACCTTATCCAACATTTTTATAAATTTTGCAATATTATGATCACATATATCACCATAAATCATAGTAGGTCTTAATATTGTAATATCAATTTTATTTTTAGCTTTTTCAATAACTTTTTTTTCAATTATCTTATATTCTTCTGATGCCATTTTATGTTTTGAATAAATTCCCGTAGTATGTACAAATATAATTCTTTTAACTTTATTTAATAATGCCGCATCTAGAACTTTTGTTGAATAACGTATATTATATATTTCGAAAATTGTATCAATTTCTTCGCAAGCTTTTTTAACATCTTCTTCATTTTTTAAATCACCAATCATAACTTCATAATTTAAATTATAACTTTCAAATATTTTTTTCTTTTCCTCATTTCTAATAAAAAATCTAATTTTTTCTTTATAATTATGTTTATTCAATTCTTCTAATAAATATTTTCCTGTATGTCCAGTAGCACCTATTATTAATAACATTTGTTTATCTCTCCTTTTAAATCATATTTTATCTTTTAAATTTATTTCATCTTTTTATAATATTTGAAACAAATTAATCTTTAATAAAAATTTATTTTTGCTTGTTTCTTCATAAAATAATCACTATTCCTTTTAAAAATTATAGCACGTATCCTCCTCTCCCTACGTCAACTGAAAAATTAAGTTTTAGCATATTTTTTAGTACAGTTTTTTGTTGTAGATTTTAAGATTAAATAATATAGAAAAAGACTAAAAATTGAAAATTATAAAAAAGAAAAGACATAGGAAAATAAAAAAGATGCTCGCAAGTCTCTTAAAACTCAAGCATCTTTTACTCAAAAAAATAGTTTTATAATATTACTAAATTCCAATAAAATAGAAGAAGACAATTAAGATTCTTTTATTTTTTTATTACCTGGCCAATTAAATATAACATTAATAAATTTTAAATCCCATTTTTTTTGAATTAGTAATATGATAATTGCTTCTATAAAACAAATAACTAAATTGATTAAAAAACTATAAATGCCAAATGCATTACTTTCACCAACTATTAACATAAAAGCAAATATATTTAGCATATGAATATAATAAAAAATTGTACTACATTTTCTAAGAAAAATTGTATTTATTTTTAAATTGTTTATTTGCATTGCTAATAAAAAAACAGTAATATACAAAATTAATTTACTTATTTCATTAGGAAATATAACTGATATTATAAAACATAATATCATTAATAAAACTATGATAAATTTTGATAAAGTAATATTATATTTTCTAATAAATATTCCCATATAGATTAAAAACATACCTGTAAATAATCTTCCTGTGCCTAAAATAGAATTAAACAATGAAACAAATGGAATAATTTTATAATTATTAGTAATAATAATTCCTAAAAGATAAATAAGAAAACTAACAATTAAAATTTGTTTATCACTTAATTTTCTTTTTTTCAAAAATATAATTCCAATTAAAGCATAAATAAAAGATAACAAATACCATAATTGCCATGAATAATAATGTTGTCCTTTAAATAAAAAGTCTTTTGTATATGATAAAACTGCTCTAATTAAAGAATAATCCTTATTAATATATTCATAAATAGAAAATGGAAGATAAATAATACTCCATATAAAATAAAGTTTAATAATTCCATTTAAACAACTTTTTAATTTTTCTTCTTGATTTGTTTCTTTATATAAGAAAAAACCACTTGCTAGAAAAAAGAATGGTACTACACAATCTCTTATTAAATCATATATTGTTGTTAAAAAAGGATCGGTTCTAGAATATAATTGAGTATGACTTGCTACAACTATTACTGCCATCAGAAATTTAATAATATCTATTCCATCATACTTTTTTTTGGCTATTAAATTTTTCATTCTGAAAACCTACCCTTTTATTCTTTCATTCCTATTATAAAACAATAATTCGTAGTTGCAGTACCACCTAAATTAAGCATCATACCATTTTTAGCATTTTTTATTTGATACTTTCCAGCCTGATTGGTAACTTGCTTATATAAGTCCAAAAACATTCTAGCACCAGTAGCTCCAACGGGATGACCACATCCAATTAAACCACCGCTAGGATTGATTGGTTTTTTACCATCAAAATCAATAATTTTGTTTTCAATAGCTTCATATTCTTTACCAGGTTTTGTAATTCCAAATGCTGAAATAGCCATATATTCACTAGATGTAAAACAATCATGTGTTTCAAAAACATCAATATCATCAACACTCATACCAGCTTTATTATAAGCATCTAAACATGCTTGCCTTGTCCAAGGTAAAATATAATCATTATCTTTACTTTCATTAATTTTATGTTCAAATACAAATGGTGCAACACGATGACCATAACCTTTAACAATTGGATAATCATAAATATTTTTATTTTTAGAATTTATAAAATTTTCATTAGCTAATAAAACACAAACTGCACCATCAGTAATCTGTGAACAATCAGAAATATTTAAAGCTCCAACATTTTCATTAGTTTTACTACCCCTACAATTGGCTTGATTTTTATCCATAAACCAATTTCTTGTTTGAGCATAAGGATTACGTTTAGCATTTTTATAATTATTCGCTGAAATTGTTGCTAAATTTTCATAATATCTTTTTTCATCTAAATTATATTTTTTAATTGTTTCTTCAGCTAAATGACCAAATAATTTTGGAAAAGGAAAGGAAATATTTTTTGCTTCAACATCATATAAAGAAGCTCTTCCTAAATAATCTGCACAAAGTTTTGAATTAACAGTTTTCATAAGTTCCCATCCAATAACAATAGCAACATCGTAATCATTTGCTTTAATTTTTGTTATAGCTGCATCTAAAGCTACTGAACTAGATGCACAAGCGGCTTCATACCTAGCAGATGGCACACCATAAAAACAAGGATTAACTTCAGTCATTAAAGGTCCTAAATGTCCTTGATTAATATAATACTCAGCTGCAAAATTACCAATAAATAAAGCTATTCTATTTTCTTTATTCAACTTTATAACATCTTCTTCATCAAGAATAGTATTTTTAAATAAATCATCACTAACTTCTTTTAATAAAGCTAATACACCTTTATTTTCTTTCGACCAATTTCTTGAAAAATCCGTTTGAGCTCCACCTAAAACATACACATCTTTCATTTTATCACTTCCTAATTTTTAGCTTTTATATATGATCGATAATCAATATTACTTTTTTTAAGATTTAAAATATCGTCATAATTTCCCTCGCCTAAATATTTATGACATAATAGAATAAACTTTTTAGGTCCACCCATAAGTTCAATTAAAGATATTGGTGGTATCCAATTAAAACCATAAACCATTGCAACATCACAATCTAATATATTTTCACTTATTTCTTTGGCCAAATTAACAGAATAAATAACATAATTTAACAAAAAAGACATACAAATTTTACTTTCTATAGATTCATCTTCAATAATACATTTAAAACCTTCAAAATAATGGGCCTTTTTAAATTCAGCAATTGCTTTTTCTTTAAAATCAAATTTGTATTCTATTTTTTCACGATATTGCTTACTTTGAATATCGTATACCAAAATTTTATCATCACATATTTTATAAAGTCCCACACCAGCTTTTAAACCAATTTTACCATCCATAATTAAATCATTAACATATTCTGGTAAAACAAATCCTTCTTCATAAACACTTGAAAACAAATTGTCAACAATAGCTTTATGGACATCTAAACCAACAAAGTTTACTGTTAGAATAGGTGGCATATTTCTACCAGTATAACAACCTAAAATAGCATCAATATAATCTATTCCACCTTTATCTTTATATTTTAAGGCATATTGTAAAGCTTCATTCATAAATTTAAAACCAATTCTATTTGCCAAAAAGGCCGGAGTATTTTTTACAATTATAACATCTCTAATTAATTGATTCTCTAAATAAGATTTCATATTTTTGATAGTATCTTGTTTCACATAATTACATGGAATTAATTCACACAAGGTTAAACTATATGGTGGATTAAAAAAATGAATTCCAAAAAAGTTTTCTCTTAAACTTTCTTCATAACAACAAGCTAATTCATCAATTGAAAGTCCAGATGTTCCAGTTGAAATAAGACAATCTTTTTTTACAAATTTTGCAATTTGGGAGTGAATCTCTTTTTTTAAAGATAAATTTTCAGATACTGATTCAAAAATTAAATCGGAATCTTCAATACAATTTTTTAGATCATCATAAGTTTTAGGAATGAGACGTGATTCTATAGATATTGCTTTAACAGATAAAGAAGCTTTTAAAACTGCCTGTTCAGATTTTTCTTTAGATTTTGAAATTAAATAAACCTGTGCACCACCAAAAGAAGCAAAAATTCCCGCAACTTGACTTCCTACTGTACCATTTGCCCCAATAACTGTAACTTTTTTTATAGTCATCATATATAAACATCCCTTCAAAACTATTAAACATTGGTTATAATTATAACAATTTTTTTATTGTTTTTCAATATACTTTAAGAAAACCAAAAATAAAATTGAAAGTTCCCGCATTTTTAAATATGGGAAGTAAGTCATTAAAACATATTTTAAAATATGATAA
>CANRHC010000001.1 GCA_947630305.1 uncultured Bacilli bacterium | reverse complement strand
TTTTTTGCCTATAAATGAAAACGATTACAATAAAATACCGCCTAGGTTGCCAACTCGGATATATCTTTAACTTAAATACCCTTTAAATCGTTATAATTTAATCATATTTAAAAGATATTATTATACTAGTATAAAATACCATGATAGGATTAAAAGTGCTTTAAAACTTAAATTAAAGCGTTATACGGGTATGTTATTATACTAGTTTAATATCCTATTGTAGTTAAATACCATAATATAATCTAACTTAAGCTTTAAATAGGGCTTTAAATACCTATTTTAAGTTACGTATATACTAAGGGTATTATTATATCCTAATTAAGCTAACTATTAAAATAAAACGATTACATGGCGTTATAGGGGCATGCAGGAATTTGCAATCAATTTTAAGTTGCTTAAAAGTGGAAAATCTTAAGTCTAAAATAACATTGCAATTATAGGCATGTTATACGGTATAATAATTGCTATATTATGCATCCGTTATAATTGCCAATAGTAGCATATAGTAAAGGGTATTATATGCAGGATAGTACTATTTTAGGCTTGCTATTATATGCATATATAAAACGTTATTATATGCAGGAATGTACTATATTAATATAGTAGTTATATGCAATTATTATACGTTATAATATGCAAGGTATAGCAATAGTAGTAGTGTTATTATATGCAATAGTATAATGTTATTATATGCAATAAATTACGATATTATTAAGTGTTATATAACATTATATATCGGTGTATAACATTATATATCATTATAATACTATAATAGGATTGCAATAGTTTACGATTATAACGCGCTTGAATCTGCATGAAATTGCAAATAATAGCGCAATAAATGGGTATAATTTAGGTTAAAATTATTACGTGTAAGCGGTTTCATGTATGTTATACGTTATATTTTAATGTTATTTTATGGTTTCGAATTGCTTTCGAACGAAACCGAAATGGGCGGAAAATGATATCGAACGAAAGCTAGAAAGTATGAAAACGGTTTCAACTTGTATCACATGGAGATACAACTAGCACGCAATTTAAGCAACATTCTACGCAATCGCTAGGGAATATAACTGGCGCATATCACGCAAGATGTAACCGGTTTCAAGGGTAATGTCGTATAACACCGATTATACGACTTTAAAACTTAAACTTATATCCGCAACTTAAATACCAACCTGACTGGTAGGTAAATGACCCCCTATTTAAAAATCGGCGACCTGGAAAACGTGCCTTCGACCGGATTTCTGAGCGAACCGAATTTTCAAAACTCGATTTTCAGAGCTGGCGGTATCGGCAAAAAACTTCAGTAGTTATCAGAAGACCTTTGCATTATGCCGGTACAACTGATATAACCATCTGTAAGACAGAGTACCCATCTTTCAGAATGATACCCATCTATGCAGCAGATATTATATCAGAAGAATAGGCAGGACAGCAAGTGAATATCAGAAGAACAGGTAGAACAGCAAGGGGAATTGGCAGGGGAAGCAGAAACCCCACTATTGTATACAGGGAGCCACCAGAAACAGCATGTGGTAAATCGTGTCTTTACGTTAGTAATGGTAAACAGAATGGAGTAATGGTAAACAGAATGGTAAACAGGAAAAATTAGAGGGGAAGTGTTTGGCAGGAATCAGAATGGGTATCAGAAAGGGTAGGGAAATGAGTATGAAATGAATCGTGTCTTTTCGTTAGAAATGGTTGAAGTAGAATTAAACCTCAATTGCCTTTATTTGCCCTTAATTTAATCGTATTTGAATTTTTGTTGATTTTATGATTAATTTATCATGAAAAAGAAAAAAATTGATTCTGAGTTATCTGAGGGCGTTCTGTGGGGGTTTCCTTATGTTTGAGATGCTGCTATATACCTAGACCATGTACTTAAGTACAATATATAGGTATAGATGCATAAGTCCATACGTTCATGCGTTCATATGCTTTTGCTTCTCATTGTGTTTACCGATACCATGCACCTCACGTGCAAACAACAGGTATCAATATGAGGTCAATAGCATTGACACGCAGACACGTAAGGTTGTTCCGCTCACCTCGTACCCCCTCTTTTTAAACAGCAACCCACAACAAGCCACTCAGGAGGGAGAGGGGAAGATTAAGAGGAAATTCTAACCTCTTTTTTGGAGTCTAACCTTTCTTTCTTTTTTTCCCTACTACTTATGTAAAAATGGTTATCGTTTTTATAATACTTATTTATACTTACTTTTAAAAAAAGGAAAACCTTTTTTTAATACTTTTCTTCTTCTTGGAGAAAGAAAGGGAAGAAAGAAAAAAAATTTATTATTTTATATAAATATTGTTGATAACGGTGCGGATTTTTGAACTTCCAAATTCTAACCTTTTTTGTCGGGGATTGTTACTGGATTTTCTGAAAAGTTAGGAGTGGGGACGAAGTTATGCTGCTTTCTCAATTTAATTTTGACTTCGATTCTCTCAACTATAATTCCTCGATTTTGACGTTAAAAAATTATTTTTGAAAAATCCATAAGTTTAAGCTTTAAAATTCTGTAACAAATTTGTAACATATAAGTTTAAATTATCCGTTCCCAAATGGAAATACCCTCTACGATACTTAGCTAAAATTGTTAAGACCTTACGATACTTAGTTTCAATTGTAACAAGATAGAAATTTCTGATAGCTTTTTCCCGCATTTCTCAATTCCGTTTTGAACACTAACCGTTTTGAAATCTCCCTTCCTTTCGGAAGTGTATTTAGATAGATTTCTAAATGTCTAATCCTTTTGACCTTACTTTTTAAGAGAATTTCTGATATTTCATAAAATAAACCCCATATTTTAAGAGTTAAACTTATATTTTAGTGTCATAATACTTCGTAATTGGTGGGGATGTGGTAAGGAAAGAATATCAGTATATCATAATGTTATAACTAAAAACAAAGGACATTGGAGTTGAAGATGTGCTAGTATAATAATCGGTTATTTATAAGGAATTGCAGAAACGGGCATTGTTACCCTTGTTTTCTACATTTTAACATACCCTTTTCTGAAACGTTTTAAACATCTTTTTCTTATAAATACGCGATTAAATCAAGTGGATGGAACATCTGATTGAAAATTAAGTTGTCGGACTGGCTGTTTTTAAATTGAAACAGCCTTTATTTATTTTAAGAGTTTTCCAATTTTTCAACTATGCTCGGATGGGTGGTCACCATATTATAAATATGCAACTATCTGATTTTGACAACTTTAATTTATGCAACTATCTGATGTTTACCATACACATTTATTTTGCGAGGTATTTTGGAAGATTTAAAGTCAGCATCCAATCTTGAAAATACTTCTTATACCAAAGATATGATTGAGTTTATTTTTGATAAGACAATCCAAATACAGGAAAAAATCTTTGAGGTATGGGAGGAGATTTTTGAGCTTGAGGAGCAAAACGTAAACATTTATGAGAAGTTAGATGAGAGCCGAGATAAGATTGATAAGCTTTCTGAAACGGTTAATGAGTTAAATGAAAAATTAAAGCTTCCTTATATAGAAGAGGAATCGACTATGCCGACCCCGAGGGAAATATCGTACTGGACAAACTTCGGACATTTCCCTGATAAGGAATGTAAGGAGTGTAAATGCAAGTCTTAAGTATAATTGGAGATATTCTTGGAGTTATCAGTATCATTGTTGTAATCGGTGGGGCAGTTTCTCTTTTTGTAATGAAACAGGACATCAATACAACTAATACTGATTTAGTAAGGAAGCGTTTAGATGATGAAAAGGAATTTTTCCAGTCCTTGGGAGTAGTCATGTACTATGCTGAACTGGCAGCGGATGAGCTTGGAAAAGACCCTGCATCTCGTGAGGACTTATTGGAATCTATTTATTTTATAGATGATTGTATTATAGAAGATAGAATTAATTTTACATGAAACCGGTAACTTATACTGAAATCTTTTTTACCTACATAGCTAAGGTTATTCTACTCTTAATAGACGGTTTAATTTTTGTATTCGGCTATGACTTTTTAGGAATAGACAAGTTTATATCATTACCGACCATATGGCTCATTCTGTTTATTCTGACCGTCAATTTTGCTTTCCACTTACTCATACATTTTCTGACTAACAAGCTAATTAAGAATAGTACTGAAAACATTTCAAAACTTTTAGATGAATGGGAAGAAATTAATGAGGAAGAAGACCATCATTGGTCTATGCCATGGGGTGAAATTTTTGAGGACTGAACATGATATTTGATGATATTAACTATTTAAATAAGATAGTCAGTTTACGTTCCATGGGATTTAATGTTATTGACAGAGTGGAATATGAAGTACTGGATGATAGCGATATTAGCGATAATAGTAATTGTAACTTGGATGACTGCAACATTGATTACCTTAAACAGTATTAAAGAAGATGATGATATGTTTGTCAAGTCTAACTTGTCTTGGTTATTTGTTACTATTATTGCAGTAGTAGTTTTTGCAGGGATTATATTTAAATGGAATATTTTATTTTAGTACTCAAAATCCTGCTTACCCTTTTTAATCTTGTGTTTATCATTAGTGTATTCAGCGAGGGTTTTCAAGTAAGTGTAGATGGTAATAATCTTACAACTCTGTTTACCATTATATGCTTTTTGTGTTTTGCAGGAAATATTTGTTTTATATGGGCAACATTATAAGTTATCAACCTGTCAGGGAAAATGGTGAATTGGTTGATATTTACTTTGATTATAAAAAAGAAACAGCATCAGGTTATGTAATTCATTCAGCTTTACTGTCTGATTTCCTGCCTTGTGGAATAAGTTTAGCTGAGTTAAAACAAATAATAGGTCTGTTAGAGTAAAAAGAAAATTTGAAATACAGTAAGGAGATTGGGCATTTTATACCTCCTTTTTAAATAAACTTCTTTAAATACCCTTAAACGAACGGTTACTTATAACAACTTAAGTTTACTAGGTTTAAGGGTTTTATTTCTATTCATACTGGAGTGATGGAACTGGAATACATAGAGGACTTAAAATTCTCTGATATTAATTTGTCATATGGGTTCGAATCCCATCTCCAGTACCAAAATTCCTTTCTTATTTATATAGGAGAATACTCAAGTGGTTTAAGAGGTCTGTTTTGAAAACAGATAGGTCAGTAACATGATGCGTGGGTTCGAATCCTACTTCTCCTGCCAAATGAAAAGTTAGTCCTCTTTTCAAAAGGGCAAATGAAATTGATACAAGGATAGGACACAGGACGACTTATTAACTTCTTTTTTGTACAGTTAGCTCTCTGTTCAAAAGAGCCTTTGATATTAATTGAGTGATTATGGCGGTGTAGTTACTGGTACGAACACATGACAGTTAATCATGAGGTGTAGGTTCGATTCCTTCCACCGCCGGATATTAATTGAGTGATTATGGCGGTGTAGTCAAGAGGCTTAAGACACTACGCTTTCAATGTAGTATTCCATGGGTTCGAATCCCTGCACCGTCACCATTTTAAGATGATGAGAAAAATACGAATATGCTTTGCACTTCGAATTTATTTCGCATGGTATCTTAGAGATTATTTAAACGATTTTCCTCATGATGAAGAAGAGGAAAAATTACTAGAAAATTTAATAGAACGTATGTATTGTGAACCGAAAATCATAATGAGTTTTACTTATGAGGAACTGGATTTACTATATAACTCTATTGAATATGCCTGTGAAATACGAGAGTTTATACCTGATATTATTATAGATTAAAAATTATTTTGATATGAAAAAACTTAAAAAGAAAATAAAGAAAACCTCTAAAAAGCTTTCAGAAATTGTTGTTAAAACAGGTAAAAAGTTAAGTAAACTCTCATTAGATGATTCTGTTGAAGTAAGTTTAGAAAATGTTGTAGAGGACAATGAACTCTATACAACTATCGAATTTACATTTCCTGTTTGTAAGGTTAATTTAAAGAAATGACTGAACTTATTTTATCTGATGATGAACTCGCAACTATCAAATTGATGATTATGGATTTATTAGAAGAATATGATGATTACAATTCTAAACACGGATACTATTACAATAACGATAGTAGCGATTATTTAGAAGAATGGGAAGTAGAAAACATAAAATCACTCGCTCGTAAGATTATGAATCCATATGAGAAACATTTTTTTGGCAGTTTAATTTTTTAGGCAACTCTGACATTAGTCATTAATTGTATAAATCCGTTGGCAGGCTATGTAGGTGGGTCGTTCTCATCACATACTGTCAGTTAATATATCAGTGGTAACTACTCTGATACGGGATAATTATTTTGTACAGCACTATCATACGCCGATATACTTCATTGACTATTAGTTATGTTGTAAAAGTACAACGTCATTATAGTATGTAAGATGTCAGGCAGGTATAGTGCATTTATTTTGAAATACAGATTTAATTCTTTTTTCATTAAATTCCTTTTAATTAACTTTTTTAACTTCTTTTCCACCCTGAAATACGGGTGGTTTTTTATTATGTTTGATAAAGAATTACCTGAGCATATTGAGGAAGAACTCGAAAATGAGGAATGGTCTGAACCTTATATGGATGTAGATAAAATGTTTTCAGATTTATTAGATATGAAACTAGACATTAACGAAGCATACAGAGTTAATCTTACTTTAAACGGTAATGAAACTGTACTCTCTCCAACAAACATTAGAATTTATACTGATACTAATTATGTTGGTGGTAGAAGATATATAGAACTTGATTTTGGTCTTATTAATTTTACTGCTCACCTAGAAAATTACAACTTAAATGTTACTGGTTCAGAAGTCAATCTTAATATTGAGATTGAGGAAGAACTTGAAGAAAAGATAATTAACTTTTTAAATGATTGATAAAGAAGTACCCCATTAATTCAGCGGTAGAAATCTGTTTTATACGGAAGCCGGTGGTTCGATTCCATCATGGGGGAATGAGGGGCAGACGGATTTTTTGACTATGGGAATCCTGACCGACATATACATAGTCATTTTTTTTTGACTAAGAATAATATCGGATAAAAATATATCTGAAATCTAAAAGAAAGGAGAAAGCTATGGCAAAGGATAAAAACACTTCCAAGAAAATACCCGAGAGTTTTTATGACGAGATTAAAAGCACACGTAAGGAAAACTGGACGACCAAGGAAAGATTAATCACGCTCCGTACATGGGCAATGAGTGGATGCGGTATTAAGGAAATAGCTAAACGTATCGGTATAACAGAACGAACCTTTGAGCGTTGGATGGCTAGTACACCGAAGATACGGGATGCTGTCAATATGGGTGCTGAAGTGGCTGATGCCCTAGTTGAGAATGCTCTTTTCGATAAAGCGGTAGACGGACACCCTGCTTCCATGCAGTACTGGTTAAAAAACAGAGAGCCTGAAAAATGGGGTGGTAAAACACGTGCAGATGATGTGACCGTTGAATCCATGGAACTCGATAATCAGATTAAGCGGTTAAAGATTGAGGAGATGCAAAGACAATCTTATGCCAATGAAATGGAAACTTATCATGGCATATCCGCTGACAATATCGCTCCGGCATTTATCGGATTACATCATGATATAAGAGAACATAATCATCTAGAATACGTATTGCCAGGCGGACGTGGTAGTACAAAATCCTCTGTTATCAGTTTAGAGATTATAAACTTAATTGAGCGTAACCCTAATTTCCATGCTGTTATCTGTCGTAAAGTCGGAGATACTATGCGTAACTCTGTCTACAATCAGATGAAATGGGCAATAGATAAACTCGGTCTTACTGCTGAATATAAATGCACTACAACACCGCTTGAGATTATAAAGAAATCAACAGAACAGCATATCTACTTCCGTGGGGCAGACGACCCTATGAAGATTAAGTCTATTGCTGTACCATTCGGACATATCGGTATTCTGTGGTTCGAAGAATTAGACCAGTTTGAGGGTCAGGAATCTATCCGTAAAATCGAGCAATCTGTTATCAGAGGTGATGATAACAAATACATCTTTAAATCCTTTAACCCACCAAGAAGTAAACTTAACTGGGCAAACAAGGAAATCATGTATGAGAAACCGAACCGACTGGTCGTAAATTCTACTTATCTTGATGTACCCAAGGACTGGCTTGGTAAACCGTTTATTGACGAAGCAGAATTTCTTAGAGATGTCAACCCTGACGCATACGCCAATGAGTATATGGGCGAGGCAAACGGTCATGGTGGTAACGTATTTGAGAACGTGGTACTGCGTGATATATCGGATGAGGAGATACAGACTTACGACAATGTTGTAAACGGTGTTGACTGGGGTTGGTATCCTGACCCATTTGCGTTTGTTCGCTGTCAGTTTAACAAGGCGCAGCAGGAGTTAATTATCTTTGATGAAATCGTAAATAACAAAGTCAAGAATGAAGAGAACGCTGAAAAATTAAAACAGCATGGTATTACTGATAACGATTTTGTTATATGCGATAGCGCAGAACCTAAATCCGTGGCAGACTTTATTAACTGTGGTATTAAGGCTCGAGGAGCAATAAAAGGTAATGGCTCTATTGAATACGGTGTTAAATGGCTTGCATCATTAAAACGTATCGTTATTGATAAAGACAGAACCCCCATAGCGTTTCAGGAGTTTACCAATTATGAATACGAACGGGATGACGAGGGTGAGGTAATCAGCGGTTACCCTGACGAAAACAATCATACAATAGATGCGACCCGTTATGCCTGTGAACAGTTAAGTAGACGGATGAACAAGATAACAGTAGGATAATGAATAAGTATGATGACGATTATAGATACACGTATTCTGAACTAACCGAGGATGAGTTTGTCAGCCGATTAGACTGGCTCGAGTATTTATCCCCACAAGCAATAGAGGCATACAATGAGTACATTGAAGATACAAGCTATAAAGAAGCTGATTAGTGCGAACGAATTAGAACATCAGAAATTCGTCGACCACGCTGAAATTGGGGAACGCTATTACCGTTCTGATAACGATATTAAAAATATTACTTTACCACAAGAGGATAAAGAAAGTCCTAGAAACGCTAATAGAAGAATCCCCTCAGGTCTGTACCCATTACTTGTGGAACAGAAATACGCTTATAACTTCAAAAATGGAATTAAATTCTTAACTCACTATAAAGAAAAAGATGTAGCAGATGAGGACGTTGTACATTATAACTCAACGGAGCATAAGCATACAGAAAAAGATGAGGGTAAACTTCTTGACAAGGAAATAAAGAAAACTCTCGGTAACTACTTTTATAGTGAGGTTCGCTCCCTGTCTATTAATGCCAGTAACACAGGTGTTGGATGGTTACACTACTGGAAAACAGGCTCCCATTTAGGTGAGGATGATGACAAGGGAGAGTTTAAGTATGCTTCCATTAATCCTAAAGAAATCATAGCTGAATGGGGTAATACGGTCAACCGAGAACTACTATGGCTACTCAGACATTACAAATACCGAGACCCGACCGACGGGGAACTCTATGAGGTATGGGAGTACTGGGATGATACCTTTTGCTACTGTTACCGTAAAAAGGAAAAGTCAACGGTACAGTATGGTCTAAAAGAATATCCTAGATTTTTCTATTATGCCTCTGATACAGGTAAGTATGAAAAGACCCATGTTTACAAGCATGGATTTGACAGAGTACCCTTTATCTGTTTTAGAAATAATGAACTGGAACGCTCTGACTTAGACCCGATAAAGGAATTAATAGATGCATACGACCTTGTTAATTCACAGTTTATCAATGACGAGGAAGATTTCCAAAAGATGATATTTATTCTCTCAGGCTATGGTGCAGAACCTGCCGAGGACTTTATGGAAAATCTTAAACGTAAAAAACTGGTTAAGCTTGAGAGCGGATATCCTGATGAAAAAATTCAACCATCCCTTGAAACATTAGCTGTTGAAATTCCAGTAGATGCTTATAAGGAATCCTTGGAGTCAACAAGAAAGGCTATTTATGAACAGGGTATGGGACTTGATATAAATGATGATAATCTCAATTACTCCAATGCGGAAGCTATTGAGTTTAGATACTCACTCCTTGACTTAAAATGTGCTGCCACACGTACCCAGTTTGAAAAAGGCTTTGTTATTTTAATACGTGAGGTCGCAAAACATTTAGGTAAAGAAATAGATGAAACCCTAATAGAGATACAATGGAATGACGGTAAGGTTAAGAATATGACCGACATGGTAAATAACGCTAGACTCTGTTTAGGCTTTACCTCTTTACGAACCGCCCTTGAAAATAATCCGTTAGTCTATGACGTTGATGATGAAATCAAGCGGATTGAAAAGGAAAAACAGGAGGAAATGAAAATGGAGGTGCCGGCTATGAGTACCAACAGGTCTAACTACTATGGCTCAAATTACCGGTACAGATATTCTAATTATAATAGAAGTACTTCTGACACCCGTCAACCTGACTATCAGATAAACAGGTCATCTAGTGAGATTAAATCAAAACAACCGGAAAAATATACCCAGTCTAAAAAGGTAACTAATTCTACACAGGTTAAGAAATGAGATTAAGTAAAAAAGAAAAGGAAAACATACTTAATAAGATAAAAGAATTAACCCCTGAATACTGGGAGAAACAGTTTACTAAAATTCAACAGCATAGAGATGAACTGGTTGATGATTTAAACAATGAGATTATCTATCTGTTCTCTTTAATACAAGAGCAGATACAAACCCTTGTTGACAGTTATGTCGCAAGATATGGTGTTGATGGTCAAATGGACTTTTACGCCAATCTGATTGCACTAACAAAACAAGAAATTTCAGAGATTAAAAACGATATAAACACTATCCAATTACAGCTTGAGGTTGAGGGACTTGAGTTTGATAAGGATATACAAAATCAGATTGAAAACTTAAATACCCGTACACGCAGAATTGACGGACTTAAACTTCGAATACGAACTAAAATCTTCTATTTATATAGTGTCCTAAACAAACACGTTTACGACTTAATGGAGGAAACAGTAGATGATGCGTATTACAGAAGTCAATACGAGGTCTTTAAAGCTGCCGGTTATGGTAAAGATGATGAGGACTTAAAACTACTAACCCTCGCTACAATCCTTTCTGAAACATGGCGGTCAACAGGTGAAACTTTTGATGATGCGGTATGGCGTTACGGACGTTCTTTTGCAGGTGAGTTAAACAATTTAGTTGGACGGTTAGTTAGTATGGAGCGTACAGACTCGCAAACGGTGGCGTTAGAGCTTGAGCGAATGTTTAAGACTAAACGAAATGAGTTAAGACGTTCGATAATTACCGATTCGACTTATTTTGGTACAAGGGGTACACAGGAGAATTATACGACCCTTGAGATACTTGAATGTATTTATACAGCGATACTTGATGAAAAAACCTGTGAGACCTGCGGAGAATTAGACGGTAACGTAATACCCGTTGAGGACGTTATTCCTTGGGAGAACGCACCCCCAATTCATCATCATTGTAGGTGTGTACTGACACCGATTATAACCGCTATTAACTGGCTGACAGGAGATGTGTACGAGATAGAGAATACCTATGACATATGGTATTCAGAACATATTGAATAAAATGAAAAAATCTGAATTTGAACATTATAATCTTAAACGTCCTTTATTTAATAAAGACGCAAGAAAACGTTTTAAGAGAAGAGCTAAATTAGTTAATGTTCAAAAAGATAAAGAAAATGTAGATTTCTACAAAAATTTTAAATTAGATGAAGATAGTATTATTTAACGACAATAGTTTATTTGACATAGAGGACGAGTATGGTGATTCTGTTTGTGAGTTATTACCGACCATGTATGAGGTTGAATACGATGGTAAAAAATATTCTTTAAACGAGGAAAGTAATGACATTCTAAAAGAATACGGTAATGCCACAATGATGACCATTAGATTATTAGCTTTTAAAAATGATGTTCAAGTGGAAAAGTTGGACTTCTAAGGATGAAGATTTTAATTTTCATTCAGATAAGTATGTGATAGTAGAAACAGATAACAAGGGTAATTCGATAAAGATAAAGTACGATTATCCTGTTTATACAGTTACAGTAGATGATTTTAAATGAAACTTTTATTTGAACAGCAAGGCTTTGACGAAAGATTTGATTTGCATTTTATAGATGAGGATACCGGTAAAGAGGTATGTAATATTTGTGGAACAACTTTACCTGAGATTATAATAGATGATTTAGGTTGTATGTCCGTTAAAACATCCATACCGGTCACCTCAGTAGAAGTTATTTAGTAATTAACAGACACTCAGTAATGGGTGTCTTTTTTATTGTTTATGATTAGTATTCCATTTAGTGGAAGTAAGAAATATAGTTACAAGTACATCAAGCCTTACATAGAAACAGAAAATTATAAAACAGTCTATGAACCCTTTGGTGGCTCAGGTGTCTTATCAGTTAATCTTCTTAATGATGGTTTGGTCAGTAGAGCGGTCGTCAATGACTATGACAGGTTCTTTGATGACTATGAGGAATACCTTGACTTAAAAGATAAGGTCGTTGACTTAGGTTATAAAGCAGGACTTAAAAAGACATCTCATTGTTCTAAATATCATGCTTATTACCGAGATGAAAATAACAATATCGTACCCTTAAAAAGTAGAGTATTACATGGTAAAGACAGGGAAACGATTCAGAGAATAATTGCTGAAAACGTACCGGAGAAATTTTGGCGTTACTTTACTCTTGGTAATAATTTTTGCTTTAGTACTGTGGCTCAACATGACGTAATCCGGATAAAAGACTTTACCATGTTCAGCAGTTATTTAAAGACTGATAAACAGAGAGCTTATCTTGATGTTCTAAAAAGATGTGAGATTGAGCATCTTGATTATTTAGACTTTCTGAATAAATACCGAGATGAGTTTGATAAAGACTGTTTAATAATAGCCGACCCACCTTATGTTAATACCGACCAAGGACAGTATAAAGGTAAATTTGACGAGCAGGACACGTTAAGACTGATTGATGAACTGCAAAAACTTCCCTGTGATTATATATTCTTTAACAGGGATTTAGACAGAATAAATAAATGGTTTGATGGGATAGACTGTGAGATAAAACGAACCGGAATGAGGAGAACAAAGTTTTTTACTCACAGCGCAGAAGAATATTTAATTTATGTACACAAGGCGTCTTAGGACGTCTTATTTATTTCTCGAATATGATAATTATTCCCTTTAGTGGAAGTAAACGTAACGCTTATAAAAAGGTGGCAGGTATTGTTAAAGATTACCGGTACGATTCGGCGTACGAACCCTTTGGTGGAAGCTGTGTACTATCGGTAAATCTGTACAATGACGGTCTGGTTGAAAAGGCTGTCGCAAATGATTACGACCACTTTTTTGATGACTATGAAACCTATCTTGACTTAAAAGATAAGGTCGTTGAACTGGGGTATAAGGCAGGCTTAAAACGTACAACCTATAATGGTAATCAAGCTGTCATGTTTTTAGAGGACGGGAGCAAAGTCAATGTTGATTCGATTATGTTAAAAGACAAAGAGCGTAAAACCTTACAGACTATTATAAAAGATAACGTCCCTGAAAAGTACTGGCGTTATTTTGCTTTAGGCTCTAACTTTACATTCTCAGGCGTATCAACACATGACAAAATACGATTATCTGATTTTGCTACATTCAGCAGATACTTAAAAACAGATAAACAAAGAAAATACATTGACGTACTAAAACAGATAACGCTTGAAAATTTAGACTATATGGACTTTCTGATAAAACACTCTGCCAATTTTGACAGTAAAAGTCTGATTATCGTTGACCCGCCCTATCCGAAATCTGAACAAAGACAGTATAAGAATACCTTTGATGAGGGACAGAGTATGGAACTCATTCAGTATCTTAACTGCCTGCCGAGCGATTATATTTACTTTCATGGTGATTTAGATGATATCCATCTTTGGTTTTCTGATACAGACCATACCATTATGACAGGTAAGGGCGGAGATGGAAAACGAAACGAGTATTTAGTACACGTTAGAAAATGAAAATTAAAGTTACTAAAAACGTATTACACCCTGATAAATTTGTTGACGTTGAGATGTGGATGCTTGGAGAAAATGCTATATACAATGTTTACCATTTCACTCTTCCTAAAGAGTATGTGGTTCAGGCTTTTAATGAAAATTTTCTCGAGCTTCCTATTTCTGAACTCAACATTTAAATATTGTCTTGGGATGACGATAAAAGCACCCTTTCCATGCAGATGTGAACTGCGATAACAAAACGAAGGAGTATTACAACATATGAAAAAACCAAAATTTTTACAACGATTCATTCACAGAAAAGCAATACGCAAACAGAAAGCAGAGTACGAAAAGTGGAAGAATGAGGAAACTCTTCAAAGAATCCAAAGTTTAGAGGATTCACTCAACTCTATTGAACAAAAAGCCATTCAAAAAAAGGTTGAGCAAAGAAGAGAAGAGGATAAATTAACCGACCCGTTTATTCAGGATAATTATGAAATTGTCTATGACAGTAAGGGGAATTATAAAACGGTATTCTTTAACGGTATTCCACTTAATGGAGTCAATTCCATTGAGATTGAAACGGACGGAATAGGTCATGAAAAAGCTTTGCTGACACTTAGAGTTTTTGGACGTATTAATGTTCTGACTGAAGAGGAGTAAAAATTATGGAACGTACATTTTTGGAAAGTTTCGGTTTAGAGAAAAATCAAATCGATTCTATATTAAACGAACACAGTAAAGATATAGGAAAAAAAGTTAATGAGATAAATTCGTTACAGGCACAGGTTGAAAAACTAAACGGTGAGATTACAACAGCTAATTCAACCATCAACAGTTTAAAGAACTCAAATAAAGATAACGAGGGTCTGCAAAAGAAGATAGAAGAATATAAAAACAAAATGACCCAAATGCAGACCGAGTTTGAACTCGAACGCAAAAACAACGCTATCTTAAATGAGTTACAGAAAAACGATTTTATAGACCCTGACCTTGTGGTCAATCTGATTGATTCGGAAAAAGTCGTTAAAGCAAATGATGGTACATACAGCGGTCTTACCGAACAGATAGATGCAATTATCAATAACAGTAAATACGATTATCTTAGAAACATACAAACAGAACCCGTAACAGAACCGGTAACTCCTGAGGTTGACAGAGGTGGTTACGACCCTAATTCAGCAGGCGTTACAGATATACCTGAGCCGAAACCTACTGATACCGAAAGCCAGTTAATTGGTGCTATTATCGGTCAAGAGGCGGAAGCAAAGGTGCAGGAAAATCAAGCTAATGCACAGGCGTTCTGGGATTCTGTCAGTATAGGTGGTGTTTAATCACCTATTTTTTTACGCTTTATTGTAAACGTTTACATTAAAAATTCTTAGGAGGGTTTATATGCACTATATACATCCAAATTATCAGGTTGAACCGACTATTGAATTTTTAGCGCACGAGAAAGGGCTTGTCACCATCTCACACACAATCGTACCGGACGGGATAGAGCCTAATGAACTCGGACACAAAATCGCTGTAAAAGGTTCATACATTGATAAAGACGGTAAAGTTTTAAAACCTACATTCACAGAAGACAGCGTTACATTCGATTCTGACCCTATCGGAATTTTATTTTCAAATGTGGATGTTACCTATGGAAATGCTGATGGCGCAATCATGTACAAAGGCATTGTTCAGGGTGACTACATGGACTGGGGCGACCAAGAATGGAACGTAAAACTGGGAGAGGCTGTACACGCTAAACTCCCGAACATTGATTTTACGGACAAAAAAGGAAACCTCGTTACCGGTATTCCTGCATCAAGTGGTTCTTCATCATCAAGTACTGTCAACTTCGATTTATCCAAGGCTACTGGAACATTAGGAATCGACAAGGGTGGTACTGGAGCAACATCAGCTAGTGAAGCTTTAGACGCATTACTTGAATCACAACCGCTGCCAATTACTAAGGGTGGTACTGGTGCTTCAGATAAAGACACCGCTGTTACTAACCTCGGCGCACAGAAAGCAGAGTAAGGAGGTAGACAATGACTATTAGAATAGATGAACTTTTAAGTCCTGAAAATCTTATAGCTTATACAAAAAAGCATCCGATACCGACAGAGGGTTTAGGTAATCTTTTCCCTACAAGAAAAATAGAGGGTTTCGATGCAGACATCATTAAGGGAGCATACAACCTGCCAACCGCTGCTCAATTCTATGCCTTTGATACACCGACCAAAATCGGTCAAAGAGAAGGATACGAGCGTGGTAGTCAGTCTCTTGGATTAATCAAGGAAAAAATGAAACTTGATGAAAGAGAAATAATGAATCTTGCTAATCCAAGAACCGATGCAGAGGCTCAGTATATTATCAGAAATATCTACAATGATGTTGAAAAGGTTAGACAGAGAATAGAAACACGTATTGAACAGTTAAGATGGGAAGCACTCATAACAGGTGAAATCAATATCGAAGAAGAAAATGGCTTTAGTACTAAAGTTGACTTCGGTATGCCAAAAGACCATAAGAAAGAGTTTACGTGGAATGATGATGCTGATTTCCTAGAAGACCTCTTTAACATTCAAGAAAAAATCAGAGAAGATACCGGTTTTGAAATTACCCATATCTTAACCAGTAGAAAATGGTTATACAAACTGACTAAAAACTCAGCACTTCATTTAGCATACAACGGAGATAATAATAAATCTAAATTTATTACACCGGCAGAAATGAACGCTGCGCTTGCCAGTTTTGGACTGCCGACATTCTCTATTAATGAAACACAGTATGCAACAGAAAAAGTCGTTAAAGGAAAACTGGTACGTGAAAATGTACGTTACCTGCCTGAGGATACTTTTGTCGCATTACCTGATGGAGCTTTAGGAGAAACGTTAAGAGGTTCTACACCTGAACGTGAATCAAACTTAATTAATCATATTGCTACTGTTGAAAGTGGAGAAATCACACTCACTCATTATGGTGAAGTTGACCCAGTCGCAGAATACGTTAAAGGTACTACAACAGCTATGGTTACATTCCCGTACGCTGACCAAGTTTACGTGGGTACTTTGAAAGAAGAATAGAATGATTGTTGATGTTCAGTCAGTACGTGAATACTTACTCGCTTATGGTTATACCCCAAAAGACAGCGATAACATAATTATCCGGCACGCCATTGAACGGGTTATCGTAAGACTTCATGCTTATACCAATCAGACGGTTCTTCCGCTTGAACTTAAGTATGAAGCAATTAACATGGCTATCGGAGAGTTTTTGTTTATCAAGAAGTCAACAGGTAATTTAGACAGCGAGGACGGTATCGGATTTAAAAATATCGTCAGACAGTTTACAGAGGGTGACACCAACCTGTCCGCTAATATGGCAGGTAAAGATGATGAGACCATTTTTAATGAATGGGTTAATAAACAGCGTCATGGCAATCCCTATATCCTAGAACATTACAGGAGATTACACTGGTAATGGAATCTTGGATAACACCTGAACTCATAGCCTTAAAGCGAGAAGTACTTGAGAGCATTTACCATCATAGAATGACAGTTTATCATCATGAAAACGTTCTCAATAAAGATACTGGCTTTAACGAACCTCAAGAGATTATCCTTTATAAAAACGAACCCTGTCGTGGCTCAACGCAGTTATCAAATCCTACAATAGGTAATCCAAAAGAATTTGATAAACGCTTAAGGATACATTGCGCCCCTGAACTCGATATACCAATCGGTGCGCACGTGGTCGTTACATTCTATAACGATAAAGTGCAGGACTTCGGACACGTATCATCTGCTCGTCATTATTCAGACCATCAGGTTTTGATTATGAATGAATTTGATAAGGATAACGCCAACTATGCTTAATGTTGATGTTACTTTTGATGGCTTTGATGAATTTATGAATAAGCTTGAACAGATGAAGGGTACGACCTTTATTGACAGCGGACTTCAAAAATTTGTCAAACATGCAAGGGAGATTGTCATTGAGGGTACGCCTGTGGGTGACCCTGAGGAAGATGAGCATAGCGGACAAATGAAACGGTCATGGCAGGCTCCAAAATACACTAAAGGTGCTTATTCTGTAACCGCAACAGTTACAAACAGCGTGGACTATGGCATGGCTAGTAATTATGGTCACCATCAACAGGTGGGACTTTACGTACCAGCCATTAACGCACGCCTTGTTCATGACTGGGTTCCTGGGACTTATGCGCTTGAATCATCCCTTGACAGAGCGGAGATAAAATTTGAATCCATAATCCGACCTGAGATATTAAGAGTATGGGATAGTACCCGAACCGATTATTATGACCGCAAAGGAGAGGAATTAAATGATACCTCAACTTATGAAAGCGATGAGTAAATACTTAAGGGAGCATTACCCTGAGTATCCTGTCTACAATAATTACCCTGAGGAAATGGAACTGCCATGTTTTATTGTCAGAACAACAGGGGGTAATTTAAGACGGAGAATAAGACAGGCACAGGTTTTAAGAGGACTTTCGATTGAGAGGTTTACGATTGAGTTTTATTCATTGGATGTCAACGAGTTATTAAGGGTTGAGTATGAGTTAAGAGTTTTGCTTGATACCATTGAGGTTGATAACGGTGACTTATATCGCTGCTATAACAAGAATACCATGATGGCTATAACCGAACAGCACTTTTCACTTACCTTTAATATCCGCACCACACCTTACGTGAACGATAAACCTTTAACAAAAATGAATGACTTAGATTTCAACGAATACGTTAATTAACAATACCGATGGTTTAAAAGATTGTCGGTATTTTTTATTTCTCAATAAGGAGGAAAACATATGCCTTGGGGAGCAGGAACATATGTAAAGGGTGTCTACAATAAAGAAATACCAGGCACCTATATAAACATTAAAGTAAACAATTCAACTTACGTTAATGGGTCTGACAGAGGTTATTTAGCATGCCCAATCGAACTTCCATGGGGAACTGACGAGGATGTTATTAAAGTAACCGCTGAAGAATACCCATTAAACGCTTTTAAAATTTTTGGTTACAATCAAGGCTCACCTGAACTTACCTTTGTAGAAGAAATGTTAAAAAATGCTTCTACATTATATCTGTACAGACTAAACGGTGGCGGTGGTAAAGCTAAAGGTGCTTTAGGAACTGCCCGTTGTTCAGGGACACTTGGAAATAAAATATCTGTTGTAGTTGAAGCAAATCCTCAATTACAGGACTTCTACAACGTTATTACCTATGTTGATAATGTTGAGGTTGATAATCAGGTTGTACCAAAAGTTGGGGAAGATACAATTACTTTAACAAAAGGAACAGAAAAAGAGGGAACAGCTGTTGAAACCGCATCAGCTACTTTTGATTTTGCTGACAATAAAATTACCGTAACCTTTTCTAATGTACCGGAGGGCTATAAACCGTCAGTAAGAATTAGAGGAAAAGTTGGTATTCTAGCTTTCACACCTGGCCGACTAGAAGATATGGAATTATCTGGTGGTAATAAACATATCATCACCTATTCTGAGGGCGCACCAACTAACGGAGAAATGACGGTAGAGGCTGTACTGACAAAAGATAAAGCAACCGTACTTAAATCTCATACCTATACCTGTCAGGTAAATGATGATGCTATTGTTGGAGCTGACGCAACTCAATTAGTAGATAACGACTTTGTAATATTCAAAAAGGAAAAAGAACTGTTTGAAGAAAACGGTGGAGACACATTCAAAGGCGGTGGAGAAAAGACTGTCAATGAACAGGCACATCAAGCTGCCAGAGATATTTTCGAAAATATTGACTTTAACATTCTTGCTGTACCAACTACTGATTTAGAAGAACAGAACAGATACATTCAGTATGTTAAAGACTTAAGAGAAGACGGTTGCAAATTCCAAATCGTTTTACCTGCAATAGCAAGACCACAACCAATTAATTATGAGGGCGTTATCGAATACGTCAATAGGGTTGATAATCCAATCGTTGACGAACAGACAGACCTTTGTTACTGGCTCGCAGGGGCGGAAGCAGGATGTAAAGTACAGAACTCTTGTACCGCTAAAGTCTATGATGGAGTATTTAATGTTTCAGCTAAGGTTACTAGAGCCGACCAGTCTAAAGCTATTAACAGCGGTCAAATCCTTTTCCATAACGTAGGAGATGATGCTGTAATACTTAAAGATATTAATACTTTAACTAACATCTCTGCTGAGGATATCGGAAGTAAATCATTAGACTTTGCCAACAATCAGGTTATACGTGTTATCGACGGTATCTCAACTGAAACTGCTAATGTCTTTAACAATTACTTCTTAGGTAAACGTCCAAACAATGATACAGGACGTGCTGAACTTAAGAATCAGTTACTCAAAATCAGAGAACACTACGAACAGATAAACGCTATTGAAGATTACGATTCTACTGAATTAGTTGTCATGCAGGGTCAGAAACTTAATGAAGTAATCGGACAAGATGGTATCAGACCGTTACAAGCTATGGATACCCTCTACTTCCAAATTACTTATCAGAATGTTTAGAAAACGTTTAATCAAGCATCCATAACGGGTGCTTTTTTTATTTCTCAAAATAGGAGGAGAACATGGCACAATCAATTTTAGATGCACGGGATATATTATCCGGTGAGCAGGGGATGATAAAGGCTACCCTTCCTGATGGTCGGGTTATGACCGTTATGCACGCTAAGAATATTGAAACCACCATCTCTTTTGAAAAGGAGCAGGTTCCAATTCTTGGTAAACGTGGTAAGGGTAACCGTAAAACTGGTGAAACATATTCCGGTACTATGACTCTTTATTATGTAGACAGTACATTCAGAAAACTGGCTGAACAATATAAAGATACCGGTGAAGATTTTTACTTTGATATGACAATCACCAACGAAGATAAAACAACCCATACTGGTAAACAAATTATTGTTTTACGTGATTGTAACTTTGATGAAATGATTTTAGCAAAATTAGATGCTGATTCTTCAATCCTTGAAGAAGATGTGTCTTTCACTTTTGAAGATTATATCGTTGATACAGAATTTAGAGAATTAGACGGTCTATTTGAAGATTAATTTCAGGCACTCTTAACGGGTGTCTTTTTATTTTCTCGAAATTTAATAATGAAAGGAACTCAAAATTATGTCAGTAAAAAATATAGACGAAAGAAAAGATGTAATAGATATTTCATTTTTCTATAAAGAAAACAAAAAGGAAAGTGAAACCGTACAGTATGTAGCCTCTGATAATTTTACAGACGGGGACGGAAACCCGATTGAATGGACGATTAAACCTTTAAGTGCCGATGAGGATGCGTTAATCAGAGAATCCTGTACTGATACTAAAGAAAATAGACGTACAGGCGTTATTAATGAAATCTTTGATGACAATAAATATTTACTTGGAATTACCGCACGTGGCGTTGTATTTCCTAACTTAAAAGACAGCGGACTTCAAAACACTTATGGCGTTAGAAGTGAAACAAAGCTTTTAAGAAAAATGTTAAACGCAGGTGAGTTACAAGCACTCGCACTCAAGGTTATTGAGGTATCAGGTCTTGATGATATAGAAGGGGCTATGAATGACAATCAGAGAAAGTCTGAATTGTTAAAAAACAACTAAAGGCTGGTAACAATACAGATTTAATGCTCATGGGGTGGTGTTTTTACAGACATGGAATACTGCCATCCGAGTATAGAAAAAAAGTAAATACCACAGATAAGATGGTTATGTTATCAGCTATTGAATATTTTAGCGAAAAAGAAAAACAAGCTAATAAGAAATAGCTTTTAAATATAGGAGGAGTTTATGGCTAATCAATTAAGTTTTAGCATTACCGCACGTAACGCTGCCAGTACTGCTATGAACGCCTTACAAAAACAAGTGAACTCCTTAAAAAATGGTTTAAACAGTTTAGGTAATAACACTAATTCAACGAGTGCTTATCTGAACAGTTTAAACCGTAATGTATCATCATCAAATACAGTTTTTGGCAGTTTAGGTCGGACTGTTAGAACTACAATCGGTATCTTTGGTGGCTTTAAATTAGTCAACAGTATTTTAAATCTGTTTACCTCTAATTTAGACAGAGCCATCCAACGTGCCGATACAATGGACTTGTTCTCGCAGAAAATGGAACTCATAACGAATGATACGAACGCTGCGAGCAGGTCGTTAGAAGAATTAAAGACCGCTACTAAGGGAACACCTTATGCCCTTGATGTGGCAGCTAAAGGTGTTCAGAATTTTGTTTTACGTGGCATGCAGGCAGGAGAGGCGGTTGACTCCGTTAAGATATGGATGGACGCTGTATCAACGTATGGTAAGGGTACGAATGAACAGTTTGAATCTGTCATGGATGCCATAGCAAAGATGAGAACAAAGGGTACGGTTGAAATGCGGTACTTAAACAGACTCTTTGCTGCCGGTATCAATCCTGTTCAAATATACGCTACTGCCACAGGACAGGCTGCCGAGGACGTCCAAACCGCTTTAACAAATAAAGATATAACCGCTAAAGACTTCTTGGATACCGTTGAAAAGGCTATGCGAGAGGGTACGAACGGTGCTTTACAACTTCAAGGCAATGCTAAAAGACTTGCTACAACATGGACTGCTACTATGCAGAATATGAGTATTGCTATTGCAAGAGGTATTCTTGAGGTCGTAAACGGTATTGATAAAGTCGCATCCCTCTTTAACGATAAAGGTCTAAAAGGCGTTGTAGCCGATTTTGGTTCATCTACTGAAAGCTTATTAAGCGGTATCGGAGATGGTATCGGTTTAACAGTCGGTGGGTTCCAAAAGGTTTATAGTCAGTTAAGAAGTGAGAATGAGAGAACCTTTAATGCAGTAGACCAAAGGGTCGCCCTAAACAGAAAATACATGACCGATAACTTTGTTGAAGCTGGTGGGGCATTTAGAGAGGGTTTCTTTAATGCCATCAATCCTCAACTGGTTACTATCGTTGAAAAATTCCTTGATTTAAGGGATACGTGGTCTAGTGTAAGTCTAGTTTTCTCCAAAGGTATCAATCAAATATCCGACCCACTCGGACGATTACTCGGAACTTATCTAGGTCAGACAATTACTAGTGTAGAAGATTTAGGTATAGCTTTTGGTAACTGGCTTAACTTAAAGCTTCCTGACTTTTTCGATAAGTTAGAGGGCGTACTTAACTGGCTAATAGACCATAAAGACGGGGTGGTTACAGCGGTTAAAGCTATGATTAAAGCCATGTTAGGTCTTGGAATATTACAGACCCTACAAGGTGTGTTAGTCAGTTTTAACGATAAACTTAAAGCTTTAAACAGTACTTTAGCTTTTTTCACCAGAGGGAAATTACAGATACCAACTTTTGAGAATTTAGCTTTTGGTATAAAGAATAGTCAACTCTCAGGTCTTAGAGAGGCGGTTACCCTTGAAAAAGAATTAAATACTGCCAATCTGACTAATAAAGCAAATAGAGTTATTCAACTCCCTGAACTTACTTCTTCTACAAATACCAATCGAGTTAAAAAGTCCAGTAACAAAGTAAAACGAGTACTGAGTCCAACATCTAAAGAATTACCACTTGTTGATTTAGAACTCGGCGCAGGTAAATCCTACGACTCCTCTGTCGCACAATCTGTTAAAAGAAATAAATCTCTCAAAAAAGCACAGAACAGACTGGCTAACAATTACAAGCGAGTAGACTTAACACCGAATACCAATACTAATTATTCAAGAATAACAAGCTTGATGTACCCTGACAAGAAAACTCAAAAACCTACTTTATTACAGAGGGCAGGTAACTGGTTAATTAATGATGCACAGATAGCTAAGCAAAGAGTAACCGGTGGTACAAAGGCTGTCGGTAAGGGTCTTGGTAGTGGTATTGGTAATTTCTTTGGCACTATGCTTAAAGGCTTTAAAGGTCTTGGTGGTAAAAAAGAAAATGTCGGTGATTTAATAGACACCTCAGGAGCGAGTGAAAAAGTCGGTATCCTGAGTAAAGCTTTTGAGGGTATTAAAGGAGTTATTACTACTTTTAAAACACAGATAGCTTCCGCAGCAAAAGGTATTGCAACATTCTTTACGACCACAGCAGGTGGGGTTACATCCATTGTACTCGCCACCGCAGCGATTGGAGCACTCGCAGCAGGTCTAGGCGTATTTAACCCAGGCAACGTGTTATCCGATAGTATCAATTCATTCTTTGATACATTCTTTGAATGGTGTTCAACCTTTGCTCAGAACGCTCCTACACTTATTCAATCGTTCGTTGATGGACTTATAAAGAACCTCCCACAGTTAGTATCTCAGGGGGTTAATTTATTACTCTCACTTGTAAACGGTATCATGACTGGAATACCTAAACTCCTGACAGTCGGAGTAAGTGTTCTATTCGCACTCATAGGCGGTATCGCTCAAGTATTACCCGACCTAGTACAACAAGGCTTTAGTGCGATAGGTCAGTTTATTGCAGGTATTATTCAGAATTTACCTAATGTACTCGCAGCAGGATGGGAGTTACTGCAAACAATCGTTACCGGTATTTTATACAACCTTCCGATTATTATTGCAAGCGGTATCAAGCTTGTATGGAGTTTAATTTCAGGTATCGGTTCAATGGTCGGACAGGTCGGTGATGCGGTTATCAGACTTGTATCGGACGGTTGGAATTATTTAGTTAGTCATCCTGAACAGGTCGGAGAGGCTATATGGAATGCTTGTATGTCTATTCTAAACGCCCTAAACGAAGGGCTTTGGAAAGCAGCGGATATACTCGGTATCTCAGGATTTTTAGAAGATGTCCTGCAACTGCAACGACCTGAGGGAGCGATAGAAAAAGGTAAAGAAGCAGCAGAAAACGCTGTTAATGGTGCTAATACTGCTTTACAGACAAAAGGTATTGATTTACAGAACGCTTTTCAACAGGCAAACATAGACCAAGCAAATGCGGATGCTGCCAATGCAGGTCAACAAATGGGGCAGAACGTTACCCAAGGTGTAGACCAAGCTATGGCGGATACCGCAGTAGATGCTAGTCAGGCAGGTGTTGATACTGGAACAAATTATGTAGACGGTATAACTCAAGGGGTTTCAGACTCCTCAGGTAATGTTGATACCGCTTTATCCTCTGTTGGTTCAGAGGGTATGGCTCAACTCACCGTAAACTTTAATGGTGAACAGGTTCAACAGGCAGCAGGAGGTCTGATAGATACTTTAACTCGTATCATTAATGAACGCTCTCTTGATGTAGCAATGGCTATGGCAAGTATGGCTAATAATTCAATGATTACTTTAGCTGCAAGTTTTCAGGCACTTCCTGAGGATATACCAAATGCGATTTCAGTAGCTATGACCGCTGTTGTAGATTCTGTCAATATGAAAGTGCAGGAAATCTGTACGAACGTTAAGAATAATTTAACAGCAGCGAAAACAGAAGCCGATGTAGCCACTCAACAATTATCAACTGCTATTCAGAATAACTTTTTAGCTGCTACAACCTCTGTTAATGCATCTCTTGAACAGATGAAAACAGATGTTTATGCCCGTTATGAAGAACTTAGAGCAGGGGTTATCGAGAAGTTAGGAGCGATTGAATCCGCACAGACCACATTTAGTACTGAACATATGGCAACGTTCCAGTCTAATATGCAAACTTATGAGGGTTACATTCTAGCTGATTATCAGAGTTTTTGCGACCAGTTAAAAGGTAAAATGGACGACCTAGTCAGACATTCATTACAGACTGGTAAAGACATGATGACTGAAATGGCTAATGGTATATCTTCCAATATGCAAAAGGTGCTAGATGTAGCGAGTGATTTAGTCAAAAAACTTAAAGAAACTTTTGAAAAAGGTTTAGGCGTTCACTCACCGTCAAGATATACATACTGGTTAGGTCAAATGTTACTAGCAGGTCTTATGAACGGTATGTCACCGGAGGCGGTACAGAAGTTTATTGATAGCGTTGTTGGAGATATGCAAAATGCTTTTAATAACGGTAAATACCAAGCACCAAATGCAGATGAGGCGGTTAATTTCTTATCAGACCAAGGGACGTTAGACTTAATCGGTCGTGTTTCAAAAGTCGATACCAAAGATATGAATCCACAGCAGATAGCATACCCACTTATTGGAACTATGGGAAGTATCTCATCACCTTTTGGTAGACGTTCTAGCCCAGGTGGAATTGGTTCAACTAATCACGCAGGTATGGATATAGCCGCAGGTACTGGAACACCGATAGCATCCGCCCTTGCCGGTACTGTTACAACCGCAGGATGGTACGGTGGTTACGGTAATGCAGTAGTTGTAGATAGTGGTAATGGATTATCCATTGTTTACGGTCATATGTCGCAGGTCTTATCTTCTGTCGGACAGGTTGTACAAAAAGGTCAACAGATAGGTTTAGTCGGTAGTACAGGTAACTCAACTGGACCTCACCTGCACTTTGAAATGAGAAACAATGGTGACCCGTTTGACCCTGCACCGTATTTAGGTGGGGCGGCAGTATCAGGCGTTGGAAATACCCTAGCCGCTTTATTACAGATGGCATATAACAAAAAGCATGGAATCATAACAGGCAGTAATGTTATGTACAATCCGAGCGCAGGTGCAGCCCAGTGGAGCAGTGTAGTATTGCAGGCTCTTGCCATGTTAGGACAGCCTGCCAGTCTTTTAAATTATGTTTTATATGCAATCGAAAGAGAGTCTAGTGGTAATCCAAATGCTATAAATCTGACAGATAGCAATGCTGCTGCCGGTCATCCATCACAAGGTTTATTGCAAACGATTCCATCAACGTTCGCAGCATACAGAAATCCAAATTTAGCTAACAGTTTAACCGACCCACTCGCTAACATTTACGCCGGCTTGAATTATATGATTCAGCGTTACGGTGGGATTGAACAGGTTGTTGTTCCTCGAATGAACTCTCCAAGAGGTTGGTATGGTTATGCAGTTGGTACAAGATACGTACCATTCGATATGCCGGCAATCATCCACCAAGGAGAAGCAATAATTCCTGCAAGTCAGAATCCATACAGTAATAGTGGAGGAGATTACCTCGGTGACTTAATAGCTAATGCTATGAACGGGGACGGTCTTAACGCTTTAAGTTTTGACACCTCAGGTATGACTAGTGGAAATACCAATAACAGTACGACCAATAATAATTTAAATAATACATTTAATATAACTAACTCAAGCGATGTAGACAGCGATAGAAGTATTAGTGAAATGGAATCTATGCTTCACAGACTGCTACAAGACGGTAAACGAGTTGGTGTACCAAGATAGGAGTTTAATTATGCCACAAAAATATTCGTTAGAGGGAGCGCATAAGGTATGGTTAGACGGAGAACTTATACCACAAACTCCTGCAAAAATTACATATGAATACCCTGATAATACAGAAATTATCAGACTGGCTAATGAGGGTAATTTCACAGTAGCTAAATACGACAGCCCAATAAAGATTTCTTTTGAGTTTAAGGCTACTTATGATGAATACCCTTTTACGTGGGGTTATTCTGATGGGGCAGACCCGATAAGGGAATCATGGACGGACAAATTATGGTATATCAAGGTCAACAGAAAGCCGATACGTTTTGATGTACAGAGAAAGATTTCAACGATTAATGTATCAATGAAAGTACTTCTGACGGACTGGAATTTTGTTGAGGATGCCGAAGACCGTTCGGATTTAACAATTTCTGTCAACCTAATAGAATATTGCCCACAAATGAATCTTGAAACAGATGCCTCCGTTGAACATCATTTAATACAGAATAGAGTGGCACGTGGATGGGCAGCTAAGAGGTCGCAGTAATGGCTTTATTTGAAACAGGACAAACAAGATACAGGCTGTTACTGGTTCAGGACGGACGAGTATTTGACGTGGTCGTCAAGGATAGAATAACAATTACAAGAGAGAAAAACGCAGCGAGCAAGTTATCATGTTCAATTCTGAGGGATACCATAACCGCAGAAGTTGGTAACACGCTCGCTTTTATTTTGGACGAACAGCATTATCAGTTTAAAGGGTATATCGTTACAACAAAAAAATCCGGTCAATGGTGTGAGGTGGAGGCATACGACCAACTTTACTACATGAACAGAAATAAGCGAAGAATGGCATATGCCGATTTAACCGCTGCTCAACTCACAGACCGTATTTGTAGAGATAGACCGTATTCTATCATTGACCCACCAAACTTTGCTGATACAAAATACATAATTCCTGCAAGGGTTGAGGAGAACGTATCAGACTTAACAATTATTACAACCGCCCTTGATTTAACCTTTCAGAACACAGGATACAGATACTACATATGGGATGACTATGGCTCAATTACTGTATCTCATGATGGCGACCTCGCATCCCAGTCTAATGTATGGATAACCGCTGCTTTTATTGAAAACTACACTTATACAGAAACACTAGAGAATCAATGGACTGCGGTAAGGGTTGAAAAACAGGTCGCAGGGGATAGTCAACAAGGCTCTATTGAAACCGCCATAGCATGGAATAAATATGCTGCGGACAGGTGGGGTTATCTTGAAGATATCCAAAATGCGGATGATGGGGAAAACGCTCAAGCAAAAGCAGACCAACTTTTAGAAAACAGTTTACCCGTTGGAACATCATTATCTCTGTCCGGCGTACAAGGGGAGATAACGGTACGAGGGGGAACACCTATTTTAGTTGACTTCTTCACAGGAGAAAGACGTGAGTTTATCAGAGGTTGGTACTGTGTAGATACAGTAACCCATACAATAGAAAACGGACTTCATACCATGGATATTGAGTGTACAGAATTAGTCAATCTCAATGAATGGGATAATAACGACCCTAACTACTATTCATACCCTGTGGGTTACCTGCCATAAGGAGGAGATATGAGTTTACAGATTTATAACGATATTAAAGGAATCGTACAAGATATAATCGGTGCTTATAATCCCTCTGATATTATAAACGGTACAATTATCAGTTTATCTCCTATTCAGGTTGAAATAGATGGCAGGAGTGAGTATATCCCGTCAAGAATGTTTATTGTACCCGAGAGCATGGTCGGTAAAACGGTTAAGGCTTCATTTTCTGATGAAACAGGAGTCCATGAGGGAACACTTACCATAGAACCTGCCCTTCACGTCGGAGATAAAGTAATAATTTTAAAATGTCAGCAAGGTCAAAAATATTTGATTATGGATAAAGTATCGGAGTAGTGTATGAGTATATTACCAAACAATGGACTTGATATTGAGGAATATTCCTCACCTCAACTTAGCCCGTCTTATGGATGGCGTTTAGACCCGACCAAAAACAAAATAGCAGGATGGGTTGATGGTGCGGATTCTGTCGCACAGGCAATTTACTTGATGCTCAGAACAGAAAGAGGTAAATACGAGATATACCCCGAATGGTATGGTATTGAATTAAACGAATTATATGGTAAACCGAGAGATTTAGTAAAGGTTAGACTCCCTGCCATAATTGAAGAATGTTTATTAACCGATGCGAGGATTCAGAGAGTCGGAGATATAACAATGGAATTTGAGGGGTCAAGATGTGTTTGTAGGTTTACCGTACAAAGTATTTATGGAGAAATCAATACCGAGGTAGAGTATGAAGTGTGAGGGTTAATATGTATGAAGATGAAACAGCGATAAACATTGAAAACAGAATGTTAGACCGGATCGATGGTACTGTTTACGATAAACGAACCGGACAGATTATCCAAACCACCCTCGCAGCTACAGCTATTGAACTGGCTAAACTTTACCAAGAACTGAATTTTATAGATGAACAACATTCACCAGATACAGCCGATAGAAGTCATTTAGAGGCATGGTGTAGGACATTTAGTATTACACCTTTGCAGGCTACTTATGCAATTCATAAAGCGAGAATTGTTATGGCAGAGGGTTTTGAATGTCCGATAGGCTCAAGATTTTCACAGGATAGCGATTTAAACTTTACGGTAATATCGAAAAATGATGCGGAGAATGAATACTCTGTTCAATGTGAAACAGCAGGTGAGATTGGTAATACCGCTTATGGCAGAATAATACCGATTTTAAATATCCCAGGCTTAATTAGCGCATCTATTATAGGTCTTGAAATCCCAGGCACAGATATTGAAAGTGATGAAAGCTTAAGAGAGCGTTTTAAAGCAAACTTTCAAGATAAGTCCTATGGTTGGAATCTTGCTACTTATAAACAGGAAGTCAGTAAAATTCAAGGGGTCGGTGGTTGTAAATTCCTGCGACACTTTGAGGAAAAAGACTGGTGGGTCGGTGTCTATATTATAGATACAACATACCGTAAAGCGAGTGAGGAATTAATCAATCTTGTTCAGGAAACCTTACTCCCTATACTCCCTGACTATTCAGAACCCGTTATTAATAACAGCGGTGAGGGTGAGGTCGCAATCGGTCATGTACCCAAGGTTATGACAGTAGATGAGATACCCGTAAATATTACCCTGCATTTAGATTTAGACTCTACTACAAGATATGGTGAAATAGAAAATACCATTAAAGAAAAAATAACCGGTTATCTTGACAGCTTAAACAAGCGGTGGGATGAACAGGAATATTTGACTGTAAGGGTAAGTGGAATTGAATCAGCCATTTTGGATATTAAAGGGGTAGAGGACATTTACGATACCTTAATCAATGGAGAACGTGCCAACCTGCAACTGGGTTCATACGAGATAGCGGTTTTAGGTGAATTAACGAAAGATGATAATAATTCATTCAGGACGGTAAAAAATGTCGGATAAAATAGTAAATCTTATTGAATACTATCCTGAGTTTTTGCAGGAGGTGTATGAGTACAAGGCAATAACGGATGCACAGAATCCTGAATTTAATCTTTTGTATAAACGTCTTACATCTCTTGAAAATAACCTATTACCACTAAGTGCCGAGGAGCATGGCGTTGAAATTTATGAAAAATGGCTCAATATTCCAAGCAATCCTTACCTTACACTTGATGAACGTAAAGGGAATATACTGGCAAAACTAAATGAGACCCTACCCTATACAGAAATACGACTGCAAAAAATGCTGGCAGCAATCTGTGGGTGGGGTCATTTTACATATAAACGAACCGGTGCTTATGTGCAGGTTTTGCTTGACCCTACTGTTGGTGATAAAGGGATTTCAGTATATCGAATGTTAGACAGGGTATTACCTCTGAATTTGTATTTTGACGTAATTTTAAATCATGTCAACGAAACAGATACCCTTGAATTTGGAATCGGTGGTCAGGAAAAAGAAATCATTGAAACACGTATAACTGAAACAGGGGAGCGAATATCAATGGTTTATCTCCAAAACGGTAGTATTCAGACAGAAATAGTTGTAACAAGAGGTGACTAGTTATGCCTTACGGATTTTACATAACGGATAAAGGTAGAGAGCTAATTGATAAAGCTATACCGAATGAGCAAAAGGTAGAAATTACTAAAGCTTGTTTTGGTAGCGGTGGCGACCATGAATTAGATAGAGAATATGGAATTACCGCCCTAAAGAATCAGTTTTACGAAAAGACTTTAACGCCTGACACAGACACCTATCAGGTTGATGAAAACGACCCTTACTCACTTTATATCCGAACCGTTGTACCGGACGAGGTAACAGGGACGATTAATGAGGTCGGCTATAAAGATAATGATGATAATTTAATCATTTACGGTGTTGTACAACAGAGGGTTAAAGAGCAAAGCGTAAGTGGCGGCGGTTTTAAAATTCAGTATGATAACTGGATTAAACTCGAAAACGGGGATGCAGAAAAGATTGATGTTAAGGTCTTATCTCCTGAGTATGAGCGAGTAGATAGACTGGTTGAGCAGACAAAAACTGAATTTACGGAACTTATTGAAACAGTTGAAAATGAATTTAATATAGAAAATTACCCCAGTCAAGAAGATTTTACAGAGGCTACTGATGAGGAAATAGATGAGGTCTTTGAAATGGAAGGTGGCGGAGGTGAACCGTCTTATCCGGAAGACTGGGTGGAAGCTAGTAATGATGATATAGACTCCCTTTTTGCTTAAGGGGTTTATATAAAAGGTTTTGGCATTATGAAACCTAAAATAAAATAAAGGAGAGATATTATGGCTAATATAACAGATAAAGTCGTAACCGTTCCAAAGCTACAATACTACAAAGAAAAAGAAGATGCGTATAATAAAACGCAGTTTGTAGGACAGGAAGCCGGTAAGGGTCTAATTGAAACCGAAAAGGTAACAAAATTAGATGCTATTGAAGAAAAGGCTCAAGTTAACAAAGTCGAAGGTATTCAGATAAACGGTACTGATTTAGTGCCTGACGTTGAAAGTAAAGTAGTTAATATAACCGCAAAAGATTTAGCACCGGATTTAGAAGGATATGTACAGGATTCTGAATTAACAGAACAATTAACACCTTATCTAAAAAGTACTGACGCTGAATCAACATATCTCAAGAGTGAAACAGCAGAATCTACTTATTTAAAGAGTGCTGATGCCGGAACAACCTATGTTAAAAATGAAGGCTTTGATGACAAGGTTAAAGGGGTTGTAGGTTCAGTTTACAGACCAAAGGGAAGTAAAGAAAATCTTGAAGCTATCAAAGCTGTAGAAACCCCAACAGAAGGTGACGTTTACAATGCTACTGATACTGGAGCAAATTATGTCTATGTTGGTGAAGGACAAGGTGATGACGAATCAGGATGGGATAAACTCTCTGAAACAGTTGATTTAAGCGGATACCTCCAAAGCTCAGTAGCAGATACTACTTATGTTAAAGTATCAGAATATACTGATGTTAAATCTAAGGTTGAAAGCTTAACGGAAGCTGATAATACAGATATTGATGCTTTATTTGAGGAATAAAATTTTATAAGGGGATGAGTAAAATCATCTCCTTTTTTGTTTAAAGGAGTAAATAATGTCAAAACCGTATATATTTGATAGTCCTTTAATAACTTTAAATGGAATGAAAGAGGTCGCAAGTATTATTAAAGCTAATTTTGCGACTAGTGAAGATGTTCAACAAGCAATAACCAGCGTCGACCTGTCCGGTTACGTCCTAAAAGACGGTGATAAAACCTTAATAAGCCCTACGGACGTTACGCAGATTACGACGAATAAAACAAATATCGAGGACTTACAGACCCGTGTCGGCTCAATCGAGAGCGATTTAGACGGACTGCTTACCGTACTTGAGGAGGTGGTCTAGTGTCGGATAGATTCGAAAGTTATGAAACAACGTTAAGAAATTGTCTGACGGAAAGTAAAGAGGCGTTGACTGCTAAAGGCGTTGAGGTTCCAGAGGAGACGAAACTAAGAAACGTTCCTGCTCTAATTGACGGTATCGAGGTCGGACACTCGGGGAATGCCATTACTATTAACTGTAAGGATGAAGCATTCCTCGGTCAGACACTAACCGCTAGGCATACGGACGGTACAACGGTAACTAAGGTTATTGATAGTTTAACAGCGGTTATCGAAATACCTAAAGACGGTGAGTGGACGGTTAGTAATAGTCTGACAAAGGAACAGTTTAAGTTTACTTTTGATACTGTACGAGATTTGTATGAGTTTCAACAGGCAACTTTAAATATAGTTTGTACAAGTAGTACTCAGCACTACAATGGTTATCTAACATATAATGTTAAAAATCCTTTAGATCAAGTTGTTTTTACACATGCTTTTCGTGAAAGCGATTGGCCAAACTATAGTCCGGGTACTTATACAGGAACTCATACAATCACTTCAAGAGGAGAATATTCGGTAGAATTTGTTAATAACAATGCTGGAAGAACAATATGTACAAAAAAAATCAATATAATTGAAAATAATAAAACATATCAACTTGATTTTTATATTACAAATTACGAACAAGTTGTTTCGGATCCTAGCCTACCCGAACAACCTGGTTTTAGTGGTCAAGAAACATTAACAGATTCAGAAATTTTATCTAATTTAACAGTTTATGCAGTTGATGCCACCAGTATGACTGAACAACAGCAGGAAGAAATCTTTACCGAAATTAACAATATGGTCGAAGAGGCTAAATCTGACGAAGAAATCAACGCTTATATCTCAAGCAAGGAGGCTGAATATGGGCAGATTTGACGAAGTAACGCAAAAACTCAAACAAAGTCAGCAGGATATTACAACCTCTCTAATTTCCAAAGGTTGCGAGATCGGGGGGGGTTCTGTTGCCAAATTTAGCGAAGTGAGTACGTATATTGATTCGATTAAGTCTGGTGGTGGATATTACATTCTAGTTAAAACTGATTCTAACTCCGGTTATGTCGGTGGTAAGATAACAGCCACTAAAGGTGAATTAAGCGTTACTGGTAACATTGAAAATCAGCAATGTAAGCTTGAAGTACCCGAGGCAGGGGTGTGGAATATTAAGAGTAGTAATACTGCTAGTAGTATAACGAGTGTTACTGTTCTTGATACGTTTGAGGGGAGCTTGACGTGTACTTGTAGTGCAACGCTTAAAGTTTCTTATTCTACTGATGGTGGTGCAATGATTGATAATTATTATCAATTATTTAATCCCGATGGTTCTGAAAAAATTAAAACCACTATTAATACACAATATCCTTATGAATATAATCAAACTTATTCCTTATCAACGTTCGGTCGATATAGACTTTATATTCATGCTCAATTTTGGAGTAAGGCTCATGAACTTAATAAATATATATCAGTAACAGATAATAAAGAATATTCTATTTCTTTTAGCATAAATACTTCGAGAAACGGATATATACATGACCCAAACAACCTCGACCAACCCTCAATCGGTGATGAACCGCCAGTTAATCAAGAAGTTGAAACAAAATCTAGTATCTACGCCGTCAACACCACCGACATGACAGAATCTCAAATAGACGAAATATTCAACCACATAGACGAAATGATACAGCAGAACAAAACACAAAGCGAAATTGAAGATTACATCGCCAGTAAAGAGCAGGAATACAGTAACTCTATTTGACCACTCACCTCAATTAGCGTATAATCTAAACATATTTAATAACTATATCAATTAAACCGGACTCACTTTGGTGGGTCTTTTTTTATTGTATAATATCCAAAAAGACGAGAGGGTATTATGGATAAAAATAAAGGTGTAAAACTTGGCTGTGGGTGTTTTTCGGTATCCCTCTGTTGAAATATTAGAAAAAATGGTGTAAAATTTAAAATTTGCTCTTGACAATACTTCACTAGAGCAGTATAATACAAGCATAAAGAAACCCTTTCAAAAAAGTCTAGAATGACCCTAACTATCACCATTAAATTCGAGACTTAATTATGTTCAAAGGAATTTTTCTTTTTTTAAAAAATTTTACTCTACGACCTACCAAGTAGGTCTTCTTTTTTTTCTGATAATAATTTGACTTGCATTGTCAATTTTGTTATACTTTAATTAATACGTGAATGTTAATTTCATTTTCGTAAAACCTTAATTTATTGTAGCCTGCTGAGAAGCAGGTTTTTCAATTTGACTTGCTATTAATATTATGATATTATAATTAAATCATTTTAAACTCGCTCAAATTTTTATTTGAGCATCTTTGTTTTATTATACTCAGTCTAACTGAGTCAATGCAAAATTTACAATCGTTTTTAACTCCTTTTTTAAAACGATTCTGTAAGGAAAAGAGTTGTATTCTTAAGTGAATATGGCTCTTTTTTTATTCCTCCGTTTCAAAGGTTATCTGACATTCAGGAGATTATTATGACCTCATATTTTACAGCATTAATTACTTATGTTTCTTTAGGTATTTTAATTTCTCTGATTTATACGGGTATCGGTTTAATTTTAAAGAGGTGAGATTTATGTTTGAAGTACCACCATGGCTAATAAACATTTACCAATGGATAGTGTACTTGACCCCAATATGGGCATTGATTTTAGCTGTCTTTTGGAAACCGATACAAAAAGTTTTTGACAGGGAAAAGTCAAGGCTTACTACTATCGAAAGTAAATTACAGAGTGTACAAGATGATATAGAGGCTCGAAAAAAGGTTTCTCACGCTCTCCTGCATCATGAAATATTTCAGACTGCACGAATTGCTATTAAACAGGGTTTTATTACAGAGGTTGAGTTAGAGAATCTTGAAATTCTGTATCGAGAGTACAAAAAGTTAAATGGTAATGGTACAGCGGAAAGATTATACAAGGAATGTTGTAATTTACCGCTGAAGGATTTCAAAAATTTTGGAGTAGAAGATGAAAATAAATTGGAAGCTTAGACTTAAAAACAAAACTACATTAGTTACTTTACTAGTCGGTACAATTACTTTTGTTTATTTAGTACTTGGATGTTTTGATATTGTACCACCGATTAGTCAAGACCAACTTGTTCAATATGTCATGATGGCTGTCAATCTGTTATGTACTTTTGGAATTGTTGTAGACCCTACTACACAGGGCATTTCTGATAGTCAACAGGCACTTAATTACACAGAACCTAAAGCTTAATTAGGTTCTCTTTTTTTACCCTTTGATGTAAACGATTACAAGGAGGTTTATTATGATTAGTTACAAAGCACATATCAGTAACTACGGTTGGATGCCACCTGTTTTCGATAATATGATTGCCGGTACAGTAGGAGCGAGTATTCCATTAGAAGCCTTTCAGATTGACGATTTAGGAGAGGCAGGAGTTGGTGTTCAGGCTTTTGCTCATGTTCAAGACCTCGGTTGGTCTAGTGGAAATATTTTAGGTGAACCTGTCGGCTCTACTGGTCTTGGCAAACACATAGAGGCAGTCAAGATAGGACTTATTGGTGAAAATGCTGATAAGTTTGATATTTGGTACAGATTACATTTAGCTAATTTTGGATGGCTTGAGTGGAGCAAAAATGGTGAGTTAAATGGTACTGTCGGTGGTAATGTTCAGGCAGAGGCTATACAGATTCAATTTCATGCTAAGTCTGATAACATTACACCTCAAGTTGATTCTGACTTCACTTATAAAGATTTAACCCCACAAAATCCTCCTGTTTCTAACGCTCCTAATATCCTTGATAGAGCAAGACAGGATTTAGGATACATTACTGGTACTAGTGAAGATTCCGTTTTTGGACGCAGAATTGCCGGTGAAATGGCTGGTGATTGGTGCTGTTACGCAGTTGTATGTTGGGCATTAGATGCTGGACTCAACGTTCCAGTAACCGGTTATGTGCCAACAATGAAATCTTGGGCTGAAGAAAACGGAAGATGGACTGGCAATCCTCAACCTGGCTATTTTGTATTATTTGATTTTAACGGTAATGGTACGCCTGACCATATAGGTATAGTAGAAGAAGTACACGCTAGCGATTGTGTAACAAGCATTGAAGGCAATACTGACCAAGGCTCAGGTATCGGAGTTTATAGAGTTTATAGAGATTATGGTATTCTAGGATACGTAAATCCATTTTAAGCTTATGAAAATTATAAGAAAATATTACAATGGCTTTGTAGATATTATACCTGAAACAGAAAAAGATAATACCTATGAAAAGGGAGATTATATTGAGGTTGATTTTACAGACTACAAGATAATGGACTATGAGGTAAGGGACGGTCTTAATATTTACCAAGCTCAAAAAGTGTGAGTTCCTCTCATTATTTGAGGGTTTAAATAGGGGTTTTGCATATTTATTCATGCAAGACCCCATACTTAAATAACTAATTAATAACTAAAATTTAATAATATTATCTGATTTTTACCATATTTTAACGATACTTACTTTACCAAAATAAAACTTAAAAATCTTCAGTTATAGTGCGTAGTAGAACCGGTACTTCTGTTACTTTTACTTAGTTACGCTTAGTCGGCAAAGATATTTCAAATCTCTCCTTCTCCGCCATTTTTATTCCCATTTTATCTACATTTCTCACTAAAATTAATCACCTATAACTATTCTGTAACTATTTTTCCTAAAATTTTCTAAATTCTCAGCTGCAATTTTATTCATTATTTCAGTAGAATGTGCATAAACATTCATTGTAAAACTGGCATCCGTATGACCTAATATCTTCTGTAATGTTTTTATTTCTGTACCACTAGCTATTGTGAGAGTAGCAAAGGTATGTCTTAAGTCATGCAATCTAAAATCTTCTTTACCTAATTTAGCAGTTACTATCTTTAATTTCTTTCTTAAAGTCTGTTGTGTAATTCTTTCTGATTCAGGGTTTAAAAACAAAATATTCTCATCATTGTAGTTTGGAAATTTTTCACGTCTTTTATTTATTTTACTTATTCTGTTTTCTACAATCTTAACTGCACTTTCTGATAACCTAAACTCCCTTGTCGCACCATATTTAGGCGGAATATAAACTCTATCCACTCTGTCATACTGTTTATTTACTGTAAGGGTTTTGGTTTCAGAATTATAGTTATCAATGGTTAGACCGATAAATTCAGAAATACGGAGACCGGTAAACAGGAGAAATTCTAAACAATCGGCATACTCCGGTACTAATTCATAGGCTAGATTAATAAAGGTATCTATTTCATCTAACTCGAGTACTTTAATTTCTTCTTTAACCAGTTTTGGCAGGATAATATCATCAGAGGGATTAAAGGAAATAAAACCGTTTTTTACTGCATCAGATAATGAGCGGTGGAGAACAAGGTAAATATTGCGGACAGTTTTAGGAGCATAATTTTGACTTAACTTCTGAATGAAACGTTGGACTTGATTATGGGTGAGATTCTGTAATTTAACATTTTTAAATTCTTTGATTATATGGTTTTTCATATGTTTCTTGTAGGTTCTCTTGGTGAGTAAACTTACATTAATCAAATAATTATCAACCCATTCATTACACCAGTCCTCAAAACTTATTTTATTATTTTCTACAAATTTTCCAGTCTTTATATCAAAAGATAGAGATTCGGCTTTTTCCCGAACCTCTTTTTTAGTTTTACCGTATATTTGTTTATAACCCCCGTCAGGCTTTCTTACATACCCCCGATAGGAGTCCTTACCCTTTACCTTACTGATTTTCATATGTTTCTCCTCAATTCCCTTACAACACCTAAAATACGAACAGGAATATCTGTTTTATAATAAGAGCGCACAGGGTATTCTCTGTTTAATGGCTCTAATTCAACGTGGTCGTCTTTTATATGAAAACGTTTCAATGTTGCTTCATGGTCATAACCGATATAGGCTACAACATCCTCGCCACTTTTAGCATCTGCGGTAATTTCAACAATAACCGTATCTCCATCTATATAAAAAGGGTACATACTATTACCCTTGACTTTCAGACCGATAAACTGTTTGCCGCCACGGAAATTACTTTTGTCTATATTGATATAACCACCATCAACCTCAAGAGCCTCTATTGGACGTCCGGCAGGAATCGTACCATAAACTGGCACAGGCAGAGTATCTGTTTTGTTTAACTCAACGACCTCTAAATTTTCAAAATCAGTTATCCCCAAAAGGTAATCACTGGTTGTACCGAGGGCTTTTGCCAGTTTTTCTACTGTATTGGATTTTACAATGTTGTATTCTGTATTCTCATATCTTGTCAGATTGGTAACAGATACCCCACTTATTCTAGACAACTCAACCTGCTTTAACCCTCTCTGTTTTCTTAATTGCTTTAATCTCTTCCCGTACATATCAAACCACCCATATGAAGAGTATTTCTTAAAATATATTATAAATGAAATGGTCGTAAATTTAAAGATTTTTATACTCGTATAATTACCATTTATTGATAATCTTTATAACATAATGAGCAGTTATAGCATATTATTACTACATAATTGAATTTACTCAAAAATTCGAGAAAAATTGAAAAAGGACTTGAAATAAGTATAATCACCAGTTATCATACTATAATTATTAACAGAATAATTATAATTAAATACAAATAAATAATTTGTAAATTTCTTAAAAATTTCCTTGTATTTAAATTTTTCTGTGATATTATAAAGTCATGGTAGATAGTCAGCGGTTATACGACATAATCAAGTACAATAATTTTTCAACTAGGGAAGTGGCTATGATACTTGATACGTCTGTAGAAGATTTTAGAAGAAAGCTTAGAAAGGGCGTGTTCAACAGTAATGAAATCGAAATCATGTTACATTTTTTGCATTTTCCCTGTAATCCAATGAGGGTATTTTTCAATACTTATGATTTTGAAGACCCTAAAAAAATTCCATGGGAGGATTTAATCGAGGATGTAGATATGGGGAGATACGCAAAAGCTGTTGTAAAACACAGACCCTAAAGCGAGAAAGGAGGAAGTACCGAGAATATAGCTGTTATTGTAGATAGAGAAAACATTTTAAAATCTCTGAATTATTTTCTTGACTGCTCTTAAAAGGGCAGTCGTTTTAAGCATATGTTCCATCCATGAAAAACAGAGGAATTATATGCTTGAGTACGAGGTTGTGAAGTCAGGCAGTAGCGGAAATTGCGTTGTAATAGAAAATATAATGATTGACTGTGGCATTGCGTACACACAGATACGGGAATACCTTTACGGTGTTGACTATCTGATAATAACGCATATACACGGAGACCATCTAAAGGATACGACTTATAAAAAGATACGTAAATTCTTTCCTAACATTACAACAATTTCTAACTGGCAGGTTTCACAAAAGTTAAATGGTGATGTGGATGTAGTAATTGACTGGGGTGAGAGTGAAACAGTCGGTGAATACACGTTTGAATCATTTGAAGCAATTCATGATGTCGTTAATTCAGGTTACGTCTTTAGCATAGAAAAAGAGGGTGAGCAGTATGAAATTATTTACTGTACTGACAGTAGAGATTTCAGTAACGCACCAGATAAGGAATACGATTATATGTTTTTAGAAAGTAATCATGATGAAAATATTATTAACGCCATAAAAAATCCTAGAAAAAAGTATGGCTATGACGTGGTAAAAAATGCCGGCAGACATTGTTCAACTCAAAAATGCCTTGGATTTTACTATATGCACAGAAAACACGAGGATTCTGAACTCATTGAACTTCATAAGTCAGAGCGATTTTATACAGGAGGCAACTGATATTGAGACCGTTTATCCCCTATCATGGAGGTAAACGTTCCATCACAAATTTAATCACACCAATAATTAAAGGCAACTTAAAAGAAAATACAACTTATTATGAACCTTTTATCGGAGCAGGGGCGGTATTTCTAGACTTGAATTACCCTAATTCTGTTATTGCTGATACCAATCCTGAGGTAATTAATATGTGGGAGCAGATAAAATACAACGCCGAAGAGGTTATATGGCATTTTGAGAGACTGCCGAATACTGAGGACTATTACTACAAAATTAGAAAGATGGATAGAACTCCGTATTACAAAAATTATTCAAAAGCGTTTAAAGCAGCGAGATATATTTATCTTTGTGTAACAGGGTACGGGTCTTGTAGATTTAATTCAAAAGGACAAGTCAATACTTCATATTTTAGACACCCTGAACGGGATATGCTCCATTACAAAGATGATATACGTCAAGCTGTCAAACACTTAAAGAATACTAAAATTTACTGTCAGTCTTTTGAGAAAACCTTAGAACAGGCTAAAGACGGTGATATTTGCTATCTTGACCCACCTTATCTGAATACTGATTTTAGTCGGTATTACAAGGATAAATTTACACTCGAGGATATGGAAAAACTTAAAAACTGCTGCGATACCTTAAGTAATAAAAACGTTATAGTTATTCTTTCTCACGAACAAAATCAAGAGGTTCATGAATTGTTTAAAGATTATTACATAACAGAACTTGATGTACTCAGGATGCTACATTCATCTATAAAAGGCAAAAAGATGACAGCTCCTGAATACATCATTACAAATATACCATGTATGAATTAATTATACCGGAAACTCATGAAATTCAACTACATGACCGTAAAGTCGGTATAGTTGATTATGATGAGCTTCTAGCAGAACTTGATAAACTTGGTACTTATCTCCTGTCGGTTGATGTTACGGATGAAAATGTAAAGGAAAATAAAAAACTTGTCGCACAATGCAGAAAAGTCTTCAAAAACATCCATGAAGAGAAAATGGCTTTTAAAAGAGAATATATGAAACCTCTTGAAACCCTTGATGCGCAGGTTAAAGAAATTGATAGGCGTTTAGGTGCTTATGAATATCATATAAGACGACAGGTTAAAGAATTAGAAGATAAGACAAGAGCTGATAAAAAAGCTCAGATTAAAGAGTTATTCGATAAACGCTTGAAGATATACGGTGGTAAAGAGGTTGAACAGCTTTATCCATTCGATGACTTTATGAAAAAGGAATATCTGAACAAGCGTAAATCCCTTACTAAAATTGAGGGTGAGATGGTTGAGTTTTTTGAACAAAGACGAGATGATATTTCAGCTTGTGTCGTTTTTGCAGATAAAGCAAACCTAAATCGAGATACCGTTGTAAATGAGTATTTAAACAATGGTTCTGTATCAGATACCATAACCTATTTTGACAATCTTAAAAAAGAAAAAGACGGGGTTAAAAAAGCATTAGACAGCAGTAAGGTTAGACCAACAGAAACTCCCCCTGAACCTTGTCTTTACTTAAAGATTAAAGAAAGCGATTTTGCAAAGGTAACAGAACTCTTTAAGTTAGGAAATGTTGAATATGAATTAATAGACCTTGAATGAAACTACACAATAGAAAAGTAAAGCAGCTATTAAAAGAACGTGGAATAACCGCTCGAGATATGGCTAAAGATTTAGACTTCTCCTATGATGTTTTAAAAAAATATCTATGTGGTCAGTACAATATGCCACAACGAAGAGTACAGGAAGTAGCGGATTATTTTGGTGTACCCCTGCTTGAGGTGGTGCAGTTTAGAGGATTCGATTATTAAGGGAAACATATGGAAAAACTTGAAGGAAAACTAGTAGACGTAACAGAAATAGACGGAAAAATAAACTTACTGTTTTTAGCAAACGATAGAGTATATGAAGTTGGATGGAATAAAAAAGCATATGATAGTACGCTCGGTCAATTTATAGAAAGTGAACAAAAGGAAGCTCAGGTTGAAGAATGGGCGCAGAATTATTTTAAATGTTCAGTTGACAATTTAAAGGATGCTATTGGCACGGTATGCCCCATATACTCTTATGATACCTACTGCTCTCTGTGGGAATCACAGGTTAAATTTACAAAAGACGATAACAGAAAAAACGAAGTAACTACAATAGATGAAATAGACGTTACAGAAGATGCTATTTACATTTATTACAAATTTGACGGACAAAAACACCGTTCAAGAATGGGTTACTCAACTAAAGTCGGAAATGAATTTTATCAAAACCCTATAAAGAAGAAAAAGCAATTTGCAAACTTTCAAGATAAATACGGTGTGCCAGTAGAAGAAAAAGACAAACTCATTGGCAAGAAAATAAAAGTAACCGTCAAAAAAGCTTTCAATAGCTATTATGGAGATATTACTTACTTAGAATAAATGGATATTCAGAAATTGCTTAAAGCCGAAGATGATGGTTTCAAGGATTTTCTGTTTTACGATATAGAGGTTTTCGCAGAGGACGCCATGATTGTCTTTAAAGACATAACAGGCGAGACCATGCGAATATACCATAATAACTTTTTAGGTCTATCTGATTATATCAAGGGTAAAGTGTTAGTCGGATATAACAATTATCATTATGATGATTTAATCCTAACTAACATGATACGGATTAGCGATAAAAACACAGACAAGTTAAAGATTATTAAAGCTATTAACGACCAGATAATAGCAGGTGAGGATTACTACTGTACCATTGATGACAGTATTTTCTCCCTTGACGTTTTTCAACAGATTAACGTCGCACACTCAAGTTTAAAGAAAATAGAAGCTAATATTGGACTTTCAATAGATGAGTCCACCGTACCCTTTGATATTAACAGAGCATTAACTAAAGAAGAATATTTTGAAACAGTCAAGTATTGTGAACAGGACGTACAGGCTACAATAAATGCTTTCAAATTAAGGTGGAAATCATATTTTATCCCAAAGCTAATGGTGGTTGATATGTTACCGGAAAATGTTAAATACCAAGCTTTAAAATGGAATACAACGACCATTACAGCGAGTATCTTAACAGGTAATAAACCGATTAAGCGATGGGATAGTTGGAGGGTATCTCCCAATTCTGAAAAAGATGAGGAAATGCTCTCACTCGTACCGCAGGAGGTATGGGATATGTGGAAAGACCCTGAGATGGGGATTAAAAAATGTTCTGTTTACGAGCTTGACTGTAAAATTGAATTTTCCTATGGCGGACTTCATGGAATCAATGAAAATGGTGCAAAGGAATTTAATAACGTATTTCTTCTAGATGTTACCTCTTTGTACCCTAATATCGTACTTAAATTAGATGTACTGGGAAATGCAACCTCAAAATATCGTGAAATTGTCAATCAGCGCATGGCTATTAAACACAGCGACCCTATTTTATCTAATGCTCTAAAACTCATTATTAATTCAACGTATGGACTTATGAAAAATGAGTACTCCAAACTCTATAACCCATTTGGTGCTATGAGTGTCTGTTTTTACGGACAGATTGCTCTATACGACCTATGCTGTCGGTTATACAGCGCAGGTTATACGCTTATAAACATCAATACTGATGGTGTAGCGTTCACAGGCGCATCAACCGATTTTGAGGTCATTAAAGAGCAATGGGAAGAGGATTATGGTTTTGAACTTGAATTATCAGAGTTTAGAAAATGGTATCAAAAGGACGTTAATAACTATGTAGCGATTGACTATAATCAGAAAATCAAGGTCAAGGGTGGTGATTTAAACAAATATTACGACCCTGTGGATTATGTATCAGACCCGTTTAATACTTTTGCAGGTGTTACATGGACGGGTACGAATACGAACGGAATTATCAGTCAATGCCTTGTAAATAAGATAGTTTACAACATAGATTTTGTAGATACGGTTGTAGGACATCTAGATTACCCTATTCTGTTTCAGTACATACTTCAATGTGGCAGGACGTATATCGGAACAGTAGATGAGGACGGTAACCTCTATCAAAAGGTTAATCGAGTTTTTGCTACTAAAGACGGTGTACTGCTCAAGAAGAAAAAGGCTGAGGGCAATCCGCAGTATTTTCCTACCGCACCGGAATCTATGTACGTTTACAACGGTGATTTACGGGATTTTAAAAATTTTAAAGAAGTTATAGATGTAGATTATTATGTAAATCTAGCTGAGGAAAAATATCGAAAGCTTTGGATTTAAGTTTAAAAAGGAGGTATCTATGGTTCTTTTATCCGTAAAAGCCTTACAGAAGTTTATCGGTCTTAACGAGTGGAACAAAATGGATTTAGTTGATAATAGTGGCGTACCACTCGGAACAATACAAAGAATTATGAGGGGCAATCCTTGTAGAGAAAGTACTGCCGGTAAACTTGCCAAGGCTCTTAACGTTGACTTCGAGGACATAGTAGAGGAGTGGAACGTTAAAAGAAAAAGAGCAGGAGATGTGAAATATTTTGACTAAATATGTTGAATTTGAACCTGGGCAGAAGTTTACAAGAAAAAAACTTGAAAATCAGATTATATGCGACAGTCCGGATGATTTTGATGACGCAGGCTATATTTTAGAGCCTGATGATTTCATAGTTGACATAGACGACCTGAATAAAGAAACAATTCAGGATATGATTGATTTTTTTAATATTAAAACTCAAATTGTTTGGACTGACAGGGGAGCGCACCTTTACTTTAAAAAACGTAATAACTATAAACGGGCAAAAGGTATATGCGCTTTAGGATTCCCTCTTGAGTATAAACACTATGATAACTGCTACGCTATTACAGTAAAGAATTATGGAAAACTTCGAGAGGTTGAAAATTTTGGAATAAGGGAGAACTTCCCAAAATACCTAGAAGCTGTTCCCACTAAACGGGATTTAATGGGAATGAGTGAGGGCGACCATAGAAATGAAGCTTTGCATAGTCATAAAAGATTAATCGCTAAACTGGGGCAGACAAAAAAGTTACTTAAATTTATCAATACCTACATTTTTGATGAACCCTTAGATGAGCGAGAATTTGAAACGGTCTCGAGGGAAGAGGATATTATCCCTGAGAAAGACGGTGAAACCTATATCGCAGACCTTATTATGAGAGATAAAAGGGTGGTCATGCATCATAATTCACTATTCTTTTATGACGGGATTCAATACGTAAACGACCAGAATGTTTTAGACAGAATGGTTTATGAATACTGTATAGGACAGAAATCAAGGTTTGTTGAAGAGGTTGTAAAGCAAATGAAAATGCGTGCGCCATTAGTAGATGATGAAACAGAATTTAAAATCAAACTACAAAATGGTTATCTCTTCGAGGGTGAGTTTTACCCCTATGGATATTCTGATTTTACCCCGTACTTTATTAATTTGAGTTACAAGCCTGATATGGAACCTGTTCAGGTAGTTGAGGATTATTTAAACAATCTGACAGGTGGCGACCCTGAATATAGAGAATATATCCTAGAGATTATTGCAACGAGTCTAATAGTCAACAGAGAATTTAAAAGGGCATTAAGTAAATTTTTCATATTTGTAGGTCGGGGCGGTAATGGTAAGGGAACACTTTTACAGATTATCTCGAAAATATTAAATGATAAAAATGTTTCCACCGCCAGTATTCAAGAGTTAGGAGATGAAAAGTATCTCGCTAATTTAGTGGGAAAACTAGCCAATCTCGGTGACGATATTCAAAACGAGGCAATCAACAAAAGCCAAATGAAAGTCCTCAAGAATCTATCGAGTGGAGATAATATTCAGATTAGACGGTTATATGAAAATCCGTTTAATGCCCGAATCAATCCTACTCTTATATTTACCTCAAATCATAAAGTTAAAACATTCGATAAGGATTATTCTTATAAAAGACGGGTTCGGTGGTGTCCGATGTACTATGTACCGGAGAGAATTGAAACAGATTTTATAACTAAACTCACAACAGATGAAGCCCTTGAGTACTGGATTACACTCATAGTAAATGCTTATAAGAATATCTATAAGCAAAAAGATTTTATTCAATGTGAGGTTGTGGATAAATTTACTTCTGAATACCACAGAGAGAATGACAGTACGATTGAGTTTTTAGAAATGTTAAATGATTATGAAATCGAGTTTAAAAGACCACCTCAAATATATAACCAGTATCAGGACTGGTGCGATACCAATGGGGAAACAGTACAGCGTAAAGGCAGACTTAAAGAGGCTATTTTAGATAGAGGATTTACTGTCAAACAGGTGCAACGTAAGAATATCAACGGTGGTATGAGTGCAAAAGTTTATGTGAAGGAGGAAATTAATGAATAGTAGAGAAGAATTTGAAAGCATGGACTTTTTTGAACAACAAGGTTACTTAATTGATGAATTAAGTTTTAGATTAATTGAAAGATTAAAAAGCTCAAAAACGACCAATGAGGAATTTGTTGGTTTAGCAGAGGAAACGATTAAGTTAATAAAATTCATTCAAAAAGAAAAGTAAGGAGTTGTTCATTGATAAAAGGAAATAGTTGTATAAAGTTTAGTGGGATTATAGACCCGTTCATTCAAGAGAATCTACAGCCTGCAAGTTACGATTTAACGATTGGAGAATTAGAAGAAGGTAAAAGTCGTATTTTAAGACCTCAAGAATCTATTCTAGTGTGTTCAAAAGAAAAGGTTGATATACCGAGAAACAGAGCAGGAATAGTTATACAGAGAAGTAGTTTTTTCAGAATGGGCATACTTATGGGGGTCGGTTGGATAGACCCAGGCTATCAGGGAAATATTACTGCTAGATTATTTAATCTAGGTAGTGAAATTATAGATTTAAGTAAAATAGATACTTTCGCTCAACTTATCATTATGGAGGTTAGTGGTAACACAGGCTCATATGATGGTCATTATCAGAACAGCGAGGGTATTGTAGAAAGTGCAATATTATGAGTGAAAATAACACAGGGATTGAGGGAAGATATTATCCAATGCAACCGATAAATCCCGATGAATATAGTATCAAACAGTATTTATTCGATACAAACACTCTTCTGACCCAATTAGTTAAAGACCAAAAAATTATTATCGAATATTTACTGGCAAAAGCAGAGGAAGAACAAAAAGAAAAAGAGCCGAAAAAGCTTAAGACGATAGGAATAACAAATGCTTAAAATCGAGAGAAAATTTTCTAATAACTTAATAACAGATGCGTTTGACCGCAGAATTGGTAAAGAGGTTTACGACTACTTTAAATGGAAAAAAGTAGACGTTCAGATTAAAGACTTCTCAACAGGGGAGATTATTTTCGAGGGTAAAGACTTAGAATTCCCTGAACATTTTAGTCAACAAGCCTGTGAGATTATCGCATCCAAATACTTTTTCAGAAATATAGACGGTAAGGGTACGCCGGAGACCTCATATAAACAGGTTGTACACAGAATGGCAACATTTTGGACGGATGCATTAATTGATGAGGGATTAATTGAGGGTGAGAATATCGCATCATGTAAAAGAAGTGCATATGGTAACTGGTACTCAGTCGGTTCAGATGCGGAAACATTTTATGATGAGATAGTCTATACTCTGATAAAACAGATGTGGTCACCTAATTCACCCCAGTACTTTAATACAGGAATTGAACTGGCATACGGTATAAAAGGAGAATCCGATGATATGTACTACTACGACCAAACAGGAATACATAAATCACCGGACAGATACACTAGGTCGCAAACTAGTGCGTGTTTTATTATACCAGTTACAGACCACTTACTAGGTAAAAATTCCATTACCGACCATTTTGTAACAGAAACAAAATTATTCAAAGGTGGTAGTGGAGTTGGTACTAACTTTTCCCCTTTACGTGCCGAGGGAGAACAATTATCAAGCGGTGGCGTTTCAAGCGGTGTTATGAGTTTTCTGTTAGGACTTGACCGTAACGCAGGAGCTATTAAAAGCGGTGGTACAACAAGACGGGCAGCTAAAATGGTTATTCTTGATGTTGACCATCCTGATATTGAAGAGTTTATTGACTGGAAAGCGCATGAGGAGAAGAAAGCTCGAGATTTAGTCAGTTTAGGTTATGATGGCTCACTTAATGGAGAGGCATATCAAACAGTCTCAGGGCAGAACTCAAATAATTCTGTAAGAGTATCTGATGCGTTTATGAATAAGATTTTAGAACTTGACCCCGACCCTATGTTTGAACTCACAGGGAGAAAGGATAAGTCTAAAAACAGAACAGTTAATGTTTTTGATATATGGGACAAAATAGCTCAGGCAGCGTGGGAATGTGGAGACCCTGCCATACAATTTGACGATGTCTACAATGAATGGCATACCGCTCCAAAGGCAGGGAGAATCAACGCTACAAACCCGTGTTCAGAATATGCTTTTATTGATAACTCGGCATGTAATCTAGCTTCCATTAATCTTGAAAAATTTTTCATTGAAACCGAGTACGGTGGCGGATTCGATTTTAAAAGTTATAAAAACTTAATAGATTTAATTCAACTTGTACTAGAGGCATCAATTCACTGGGGACAATTCCCAACCCCTGAGGTAGCAGAAAATACCTATAAATACAGAGCAACAGGTTTAGGATTTTGTAACCTCGCATCCCTACTGCTTAAATTCAGAAAACCTTACGACAGCGAATGGTCTAAAAAAATGGCAGAAACACTCGCAGGAGTATTGACAGCAGAAAGTTTTATACAGTCATCTAAAATGGCAAAAGAAATAGGTACTTGTGAGGGTTATGAGGAAAATAAAGACGAAATGATGAATGTTTTAGAAAACTGGTGCGAGATAACACCCCCTAATTCAAAAGAGGAATATTTATTTGATAAGGCTCTTGAACAGGTCGGATTTTACGGTGTCAGAAATATGCAGGTAACCTGTCTAGCACCTACTGGAACAATCTCACTCGCTATGGACTGTGGGGCAACAGGAATAGAGCCTTTCTTTAGTCATAAATTTTACAAAAAATGCTCTGACGGGTCGGTTATGGAAATGGTAAATCCATTAGCTAAAGAATATCTAGAATTTATTAAAAATTCTTCAGGTATTTGTCAAAAAGATTATGATGAAATACTGAATTATTTTGACGAGCATTTAACCTTTAAGGGCGCACCGTATTTAGCAGATTTTCAACAGGATATTCTTCAAACAGCTAATGATATATCTCCTACCGGTCATGTTGAAATGATGGGGGCATTACAGAAATTTATAACAGGGTCAATCTCTAAAACAGTTAATCTCCCTAATGATGCGACAGTTGAGGATATTAAGAATGTTTATGAATACGCTTATCAATGTGGTTGTAAATCAATATCCATTTACAGAGATGGCAGTAAAAATGCTCAACCGCTTAATGTTGAGAAAGATGATGAAGAAAAAGAATCCTGCGTTCATATTGATAAATACGATGACTATCAGGAATGTTTAGAAAAGCCTGAGTTTGAAACACAGACTATTGAATTAGATGTGGCAGATAATCAGAATATCGAGATACATTCAAGTCAGGAACATATTTACTTATCTTCTGATAAACCGATTAAGGTAAAAAATGAAGTCTACGCAGAATTTAAAGATTGTGATGACTTAAATTATGTAACCGCTACTGTTATAGATGATACAACACCTATTCAAAATGGACAGATAATAGAAGCCAGTAGGTTAGATGATACGGTCGGTTTTAAATCTAATATGCAGATTGAACCGGAACTAACTGACAGGATGGTTCATGTAGCAGTACCCGAGGAAATTGTTAGTAAAAAGCTTGAACGTAAAAAGCCTGACGGTATAAGACTAGGTGTAACGCATACTGCCAAGATAGGTAATATAGAACTTTACGTTACGGTTTCATACTATGATGATGAATCGTTATGCGAGATATTTGTATCAAGCGATAAAGAGGGAACGACTATTAAAGGTCTTCTGTCCAGTCTATCTAAAGCAATCTCTCATATGCTCCAGTACGGAATACCCCCTAAAGATATTGCAACAATGTTACGTAATCAACAATACGAGCCACAGGGAGTAGTTGAACGTCATCCGTATATCAAAATGTGTACGTCAATTTCAGACTTTATAGCAAGAGTTATTGAGTATGAAACATGGGATTTTAGCAGGTGTCAGATTAAACCTACTGAACATGAACTCTACAAACACGTACATTTAAAAGATGAAAATGAAATGACCCTAATGGTCGTTGATGATGACGGTACTTGTTATATCAATGAAGAATGTATTGATTTAGATTTTGAAAATAAAGATGAAATGAGAGATGAAGTAAAAGAGGTTGTAGATAAACTCAATGAAAACCGTAAGGAATTGTATCAGGATTTAGCCGATATGGATGATGAATTTAAGATACAAGACCCTATTGATAGTACACATGATGTTATCTATACCGGCTCAGAATGTCCTGTTTGTCATGGTACAAGAATGGTACAGAACGGAACCTGTGAGCTATGTTTGGACTGCGGAAATACTTCAGGTTGTAGTTAAGGAGATTATTTGAATTTTATTGACATATGTTCAGGTATCGGTGGATTTAGATCGGGGCTTGAAAAAGCTGGATTTAACTGTATTGGATATGTGGAGATAGATGAATATGTCAGAAAAAGCTATGAAGAAATGTATGACACAACAGGGGAATGGACTGCAACAGACATCCGAACAGTTGAATCAAATGAAATACCAAAAGCAGATCTATGGTGTTTTGGATTCCCATGTCAAGACATCTCAATTGCAGGAAAACACAAAGGACTTACTGGAGAAAGAAGTGGAATCTTTTACAACATCATTAGCTTACTCAAAAACAAAGACTCCAAAGATAGACCCGAATGGTTACTCGTTGAAAATGTTAAGAACCTGTTGTCAATTGAGGGAGGGGAAGCATTTACCGAGGTTCTCTCTGAAATATCAGAAACAGGGTACGACACAGAATGGGTATTGCTTAATTCCAAAGACTTTGGTGTACCACAAAACAGAGAACGTGTATTCATTATCGGACATCTTAGAGAAAGAGGTAGACGAAAAGTTTTACCTCTCACAGGAACAGATAGACAAAATTGTTCAAAAGGCTCTGAAATACAAACATTAATTCAGGGCAAGTATAGTCAGGATATTGTACTGACAGAAGATAGTATATCAAGAGCTTTAATGTCTAGAGATTATAAAGGTTCACAAAATGTAGCCATTCCCGAATCTAAAAGACTTAAACAGATAATTCCAGGTGCTCAAGCAAATAGAGTATATGACAGCAATGAATTATCTTGTGCGCTTAAAAGTTTAAGTGGTGGATTAGGTGCTAAAACTGGACTTTATACAGTCCCTGAACAAAATAGTCAGTTTGGAGTATTTGTTTATGAAGGTGAAAGATACAACATAAGACGTTTAACTCCACGTGAATGTTTTAGACTACAAGGATTTACTGATGAACAGTTTGAGAAAGCTGAAAAAGTTAATTCTAATACGCAGTTATATAAACAGGCTGGTAATGCAGTAACAGTGAATATTGCAGAATACCTCGGTAATTTGATTATGGAAACCTGTTAAGGGAAGGATTAAAAAATGCGCCCAGTAGTAAAGAGTAGAAAAGTTGGAACAATAATAGACATCAACCGACCCAGTTTAAGCTTAATTGTATTTAATGTTGATATTGACGGTAAGATGTACCATTGCAACTTTTGGGGTCGGTATCGAGCAAAAAATGAAAATATAACTCAAGACCAGTACGAAGACCGCTTGGAAAAAGATGACAACTACTTGAGAAATAAGTTTTGGCAGAAATTCAATATTGATTATGAAAACAGAGACCTCCTAATAGGTCACCGGTGTAGATGCGTTCAGACTAACAGAAACAAACATAATTCATATACATTGGAGATGATTTATTAATGAGTACTTTATCAACAGTAATACTTATCATGGCAGGCATTATGATGTTTTTCTACGGTGCAGGATACATAATAGAATTTCTGATAGACGTTATAGAATTTATGATGGAAGATGAGGATGATAGAAGAAATACTGAAAATAAAAGCGCAGGAATCAATAGACGATTTAATGATTGATTTATCCGCAAAATGGATAGTTAATTCATCTAAAAAACAATATTCAGAAGATGACATAATTTTTATCAAAATGAATATTTACGATTTAATAAACAGAATCGAAAAAGGAGGTGAGAAGAAATGTTAGAGGTGTCTAACTTAGTAACACCAAGTCCGGACCAGTTTAACGTGGTTATTCACGGTATGAGAAATGCGTTTAAGAGTTGGGATAAGAGTGATAGTGGAAATAAACTCACTTATGAAGTAACTAGAGAAGATTGTTACAATTGCTCTTCTTATTATAGCGATAATAAATGCTATAAAAAGAGCGGAGAGTTATGCGGTTTAATAATCGGTAAAAAAGACAAACAACTACTCCTCAACCTCTGTAAAGCAGGAGACCCCAGTCATAGAAAAGTACTCAGACAACTTCCAGTAGTTATGGATATTAAAGCACCTCTTTTCTGGTGGAAGCAAATGGATAAATATCAGATTGGTACGGTTACTAATGCGGAATCAACAATGCATACTATGACAAAAGAACCATTTAAGATAGAGGATTTTAGTGTGAATAACTTCTTAAGTATTGACGGTGAAGAGACGAACTGGCTTGAGTGCAATGAATATGAAGATTATGATATGTGGTTCAGCGGTTTGGAATATGAAGGACAATGTATGACTCCCGAAGAATATTTTCAAGAATATTTTGTTAATCTACTAAATTCACTTAGAGTGTTTTACCTAAAAACTAATGACAGAAAATACTGGCACGCTATAAACGAGTTATTACCACAGAGTTATATGCAAACTCGTACATGGAGCGGTAATTATGAAGTCCTGCTGAATATAATCAATCAACGTGCAGGGCATAAGCTTTCTGAATGGCAGACATTTTCTGATTATATGTTAAACAATGTACCGTATCTAAAAGATATTTACGAGGCAATAAAAAAAGAAAAAAGATACATTAAGAAAGCTGAAAATCCAAAAAGGACTTTTATTAGTGTATGGGAAAGATAAATGAAAAGGCGGTAGTAAATGGACGTTGATATTGATTTTGGAGATGAAAAACTTAATCAAATAATAAAAAGTATCAAAGCGTATTATGAAAGATTTGAATGTTGTTCAATGAGTGTTAAAACAACTGATTTCACTTATACGAATGAACAGGAAGTAACAATAAAACTTGAATTTTGTAATTAAAAAAGAAGAAAGGAATAAAATGAATAACATGAGAATTAAATTTAACGACCAGAATGGTAACCCTATTGATTTTGTAGTTGACGGTAAACAGATAGACAGTTTAAATCTTCATGATATAGGACAAATTGTATCAGAACTATTATTACATGAGGGGAAATACTTTGACTTCTTGGAATACGGTTCAATGAAAGTTGAAGATGATAAACCTGTTGAGGAAAAAGAATTTTCTATCAGAGATAAGGTAACTGGAAAACTCTACACTTTATCAACGGATACAATAGATGAATTAATAGATGACGAGGGTTTAATGGTTAAACTGTTATACGATTTAAGTAATATAACGAATAAAATTATGAAAGATATAAACCTAGAGGAAATGTTTAGTGAGTGAAATTAAGATAAATATAGATGCAGGTGCGTTTAATTTTAGTTTATTAAATGATTTAAGTATTGAGGAAATTAAAGAAAGACCTGACGGTGAGGTTTATCTTGTTCTTAAAGGTTATAAGGGAGATGATTTAGGCACCTATAAAGAAAAATTAGAAAAAACACCTAGTGTAGACTTCGAATTTGGTGATTTCAATGGATTTCTAAATGAACAAAGAAATTACTACTTCCATAATGGTCTAGCGGCGTGGGATATTATTGATACTATTCAGGCATACCATAATGACGGAATAGATAATACGGAAGCAGGTTATTTGTTTTGTATTATGAAATACCTCCTGAGATACCCGTATAAAGGTAACAGCTCAGGGGATTTAGAAAAAGCTAAGACTTATATTGACAGATTAATTGATTACATTAAGAAATAAAGACTTAGATGGTAATGATTATATTTACGAGGGTTTAACAGAGGAAACCGAAGAAGAATTGAGAAAAGTCGGTTTTCTCACCCCTCATAAAATTCATAATGAAATACTTTACCACCTAAATCTCACCTATCAAAATCATTATACATCATACATACCGAGAACAAAATTATCTTTTGCTAAAGGTAAAGCCACTTATGGTGGTACAGAGGGATACTGGGAGGCAGCAGTAATTAAAAATACAATCGTTAAAGGTATCATGGGGTATCTTGAGGAAGAAGATATTTTAAAATACACCTCCTATATTTTTACTATCTCCAAGTACGATAAATGGTTCGAGGAGATGCCCTTTGAATTTTACAGAATACGAGATTTTGAAAAAGCTAAAGAAATCCGAGATAAGATATTTAGTTTTAATTACCCCCTGTTAGGCAGGTATGGTAGTTTAGAGGTGTAAATGAAATTACAATTAGAAGTAGAAATAGACAAAAAAGAATTTAAACGATTAAAAGACTATTTAGACTTTTATTCTAATAATTATACTGTTGATTTAATCTTTTTAGATAACATGGATAATATGATAAGTATTGACGATTTACCACTTCTGAAATTATCCAAAAAAGGTTATAAGAAAATCTACAAAATATAGACCCCCTAGTTTACTCCTGAGGTTCACATGGTAATACAATTAACAGAAAAAGAAGTTGAAGCAGTAAATACAGCGGTTGATTATATTCTTGACCACTTTGATATTTACCTTCCGGATAGAGATGATTTTCTTAATCGTAAAAATTCTTTTGAAGCAGTTGATGGAGATACGATTAGAGAATTATATTCAGCGAGGAAAAAATGGCAGACCCCCTAGTTTACACCTGAGGTCGCACGTATGAAAAAAACATCCTATTTTGTATTTGACCCCAACAGTAATGTTCGAGAGGGTTATAAAAGGTGCGCTTGGTGTCATAAAGAGTTTAAAATACCCACCTACTTTAACGGTTACAAGAAAAAGTATTGTAGCGAGGAATGTAAAAAGGAAGCGGTAGCAGCTCAAAAGAAAATGTGGAATACTCAACACCGAGACCTCTTGAATGAAAGGAAAAGAGCCAGCTATAAAGCGCAGATTAAACCTGAAAAACTTAAACCACCTAACAGTAATCAACTGGTTCTGTTATCTGTTTTAAGACGTAAAATTATTATGAAGGCTTTAGAGGACTATTATCTTGCCCCACATCAAACCTACAATATTGATATGGATATAGATTATACCGGCTACTTTCATACTAGGCACGACCCTACAATAGTTAATTTTATTATTGACCGGTGCAAAAAATTAGGATTGTATGATGACGTAAACATAAAAATAGATTTTTCAGATGATTATATTTTTGACCAGAGCATGTTAGATTAGACCTCCTAGTTTTCAGCTGAGTTAAAAATATACCACCTGGTTTACAGCTGAGGAAAATGGATACCACCTAGTTTTTAGCTGAGGAAAACGAACACCTCCTAGTTTTTATCTAAGGTCATGCAGTATTAAATCCGACAAAATTTTAATACAATCAGATGTTCTGTTCATAGAAAGCAGGTTAAGAATAGAACATAACGGAATTACAAAAGAAGAACTTGAAAGACGTAAACAGCGGTTAAATGAATACAGGTATATTAAAATTGATTTTGACTCTCACGTAACAGAACTTGAAAGACTTCAATCAACAAAAATCAAATTGACCAGTATTCTAACAGGGATGCCATCAGGGAACATTCATAAAAGACCTGATGACCGGTGGATAGAAGTAATGGATGAAACTCAAGAATTAGTTGATTATTTGCATGAAAGGGCAACGGAACTTTTAAATGAGTTAGAGGCGTTTGAACGTGCGGTCAACAAACTTCCTGCAAGGGAGAGGGCAGTACTGGTTTCAAGATACATTGTGGGCATGCAGTTTAAAGAAATACTGAAAAAATTTCCAATGAGTGAGAGTACAATGTATGAAGCACATCAGTACGGACTTGAGTTGCTGGATATGACGGAATTAGACAAGATAGCGTTAGAATGGTATTAGATAAGAAAGGATAAACTTTAAAGGGTATTAATAAACATTTTGAAGTTGAGATATGGTCTGTATGCAGAAATGTGTACAGACTTTTTTTTTCACGCATGGTGGTATTTTGTGAGTGTGGATTCTTTCGTGCCAAATAGCGGTATTTTGTCACCAATCACCTTTTGATGACACTAAACGCATTGGTAGTATATTCTTTTTATTCTTTTTTTTTCTTTTCTTTCAGATGGGCAGAGTGGCAGAAAATTCCTAGCTGTCAAATAGACGGAGTGGCAGAATTTTATTAACTCTCAATTGGACGGACTGGCAGAATTTTATCAGCTGTCAAAAGTCAAAGGTCGGAGTGGTGGTGTTTAAAATTTTACCATTTTTTAATACAGACCATGACGATTGAATTTTGACCATCAGATGTTAAACGAATTTTGACCACCGAATCGTAATTGAATTTTGACCAGTGTAAAAAGACGCATTAATATCTGACATTTTTTATTCTCCCATCAGAAAATTAAAAATTCTCGATTTAAAATTTCAAAGGTCTTGAATAGAGTTATCCTATTATTCATAGTAATTCTATTTTGATATAATAAGTATATCATAGAAAGCTGATATTTGCAAATGGAAAGCTTAAAATCGTGTAGTCTCAAATCGGCAAAATAAAGGGTATTAATTTTGAAAGGTATTCTAATATAGGTAAGGGTAAAATCTTTTAAATACGGTTAAAATAAAACGTTTACATTTATAACCTAAAATAAGTAAAACTAAACATTAATAATATCAAATAGGTGTATAATTAGCAATTATGGTATAAAACGCTTTAATTTACAAAATAATGGGGGATAGATTAAATAAGTATAATAACATACAAAGACAGAAAAAGTATTAAATACGTGTAAAATAAAACGTTTACATTTTCACGCATTGGGCAAAAAAAAATTAACCTATAAATTAATATAGGTTAATTCTTGATTATTTACTTATACCAAATTTAAAGAATTGAGTATAAATTGCTTTCCAATATTCAAGTTCTGAAATTTCTTCTTTTTCCCATTCTTCTATTCTTTCAGGAGTAACGTATAAATGTTCATTGTATGCTTTATAATAAACTATGTGGCGTGTTTCTTCTGTTTTAAGCCATTCACAGCCATATACCTCACTAAAGCTAAAAAAGCCTTCTTTATTCAATACAGATATAGCCAGTTTAAAATCCCCACCGATTAAATCGTTATTATCATAAATAGGTGAGTAAATAAAGAACGCCATAGAATATTTATTTAGTTTTGGGGCGAGGTTAGTAAGGGTATTATTCTTAGTTAAATAAGTGTTTTTACTACTGGTATTTAACCATCTTCTGTTTAATAGATATATCGGTTCTGTTAATTGTTCTGAATGGAATTTATTCTTTTCTATTATCTCAAAATCTTTTTTCAGAATAGGAAAATTTTCATATTTGTTTACCTCATATCTCGCACCGATAACATAGCCACCGTCCTCATTTTCTGTTAAAACTATACCGTTTTGTTGATGCTTTTTAAATCTTTTAACCGTACGTTCAATATTAAGTATTTGAGCTGTTGTTCCATCATAGTCATAATCCTCCAAAATATCCTCAATAGTAACACCAAGTCCACGCGCAAAAGCTGATAAGTTATTAAAGTTAGTACTGGTAATTTCTTTATCTCCGTTTATAACCGGTTCTAAAATATTAGTACGTGAAACACAGCCGGTATTATGTACTATTTCATAAGTTGAAAGTCCTCTGTTCTCAACTAGTTTTTTCATTTTATCTAACATGATTTTCCTCCTAATTAAACAGAAAAAATAGGAGTTTATTCTCCTATTTAATCTTGAATTTAAAATGTTTAAGCAGTCATTCTAACTGGTAAAATATAGTAATTGTTATTGCTATATTTATTATTATCGTTAATAACTAAAGGTTCAATAAGTGTATTATCTTCCGCTTTAAAGTCTAGTGTTACCTCACTTGAATTTATGTTATCTAAACTGTTTAACAGATAACTTGAGTTAATACCAAATTTTACGTCCGTATAGTTACTTAAGTTATCAATATCAGAAAAGGTTGATTTAATTTTATCTTTCTTATCAGTTAGTAATAAGCTATTATCCGTTTTATTAAATACTATTAAACTTAAATCATCAGATTTCGCTTTATTGATAACTTTAGTAGTTTTAACTAGATTATTCTTATTAAGTTTAAGTGAGTGAGTTTTCTTTTTTGGTATAACAGTTGTATAGTCAAAAAAGTTACCTTCTAAAGCGTTACTTTGAATACCTATATAATTACAACCTAAATTTAATTCTTTAAATACTAATATATCAACTAAATTATCTTTGTTTAAAGTAAACTCAATTTGACTAGCTGTTTTATTATTTCTTAAAATTTTAACTAAAGATTCAAGTTGACTTTTATTTAATACAAACTCAAAATCCTCTTGGGAGATAGTACTGCTATTTGGTCGTTCAATCTTATAATCAATAGTAATAAATCTAAAGCCATCTATTGCTATAAATCGGCAGGTATTGTCTTTCACTTCAACTTTAACGCCTGTTATAATAGGTATTTGATTTTCATTAACTGCGGTAAACTTCTTTAATGTTTCTAGATTGTTGATTAATTGTTTTTTATTTTCAATCGGTAAATAAAAGAGATTGTTTTCATAAAGTTTATCCTCTATGTCAGAATTTACTACATTACAATCATAATCTAAAACGTCAATTTTAATACCTAAATAATCAACTGTTAAAGTGGCGGTTTCATTTTCAACCTCTACTTTACAACGGTCTCCAATATCTGATAAATCTTTTATAGCATCATAGAATTTCCAAAAGTCAAAACTGGTTGTATTTCCCATTTGTTCGTCTTTATATTCTATATCGGATGAGTAAGTGTAGATTGTATTTAATCCGTCTTTTCCGTGAGCTGTTAAAACTATATTCTTATCTTTAATTGTTAATACGTGACCATTCTTTGCTTTATTTAATTTAATACCGTTTAATACTTCTAACATGTCTTTTACATTAAAACTAAATTTTTTCATTTTCTAATTCCTTTCTTTATTGTACTTATATTATATAATCTATAAATGATATTGTCAAGTGTTTTTTTAAACTTTTTTTAATTAATTTTAATTTTCCGCAGGTAATTCAAACTCAGGAAAATATGCTAAACATTTTAAACTGTGAAACATTTCAGTAACTTTACTAACTAATAAATCGTTATATTTCTTTTCAGTAAAATTATAATCATCATACATTCTATCCAGTACACCTTGTAATTCTTTCTTTAGTGTTTCAAGATATTTTAGTTTATATTCCATGTACTCGTCCTTGTTCATTTTTAGCTCCTTTTATCTAAAAAATCCATAATATTATAGTGTACCCATTCAAACTCATTTTCAGCCATATTATAAGCACGCTCTAAATCAGAATATCCGTCAACACCATAAAAGATTCCATTAGCACATCTAATAATTCCATTCATATAACCTTGTTGTTCTTTAACTTTACTAGCTAATTCATAAATATGTTTGTAATTTCCTAATTCAAACCTGTTTTTAAGATTTGCCATTTTTATTATAGTTAGATTTATTTCACGTTTAAATTGATCGTAACTAATCATTTGTAACTCCTTTAATTTATTTTATACTTATATTATACATGGTCTTTTATTACTTGTCAAGGTTTTATTTAAATAATTTTTACATTTTTTCTGCCGATAGATTTTAAAACGCTTTCTTGTATACTCATAAAGTCAATCCATTTATCAAAATAACTATTAAACAAATAATCAGAATAATTATTATATTTTAATAAATTCTCAATCTCACCTGACTTAAAATTGAGGTCGCTTAGAATACTCAATAACTCAGCTAGACCGATTTCATCATTATTAATCTTATTTTGTAAATCAGTAACTTTATTAACAAAAGAATCTACTTTTAACATTAAACTTTTTAATCTGTCTTTATTTGGATTCATTAACGTAAAACTCCTTTAATTTATACTTTTATTATACCATTTAGTTTAAAAAATGGCAACTCCTTTTTTAAACTAATTTTCAACGATTAAAACAGATTCTATATCATCTAGATATACCATATCTCTAGTAAAATTATAATCATGTTCAAGATAATTAGATACAATTTGATAAGTTGTATTACCTAACTTATTTTCCATTTCTTCCTCGTCCTCATAATTAGGTAAAATAAATTCTTCTATAAATTCATCTTGTCCCATTAGATAAATAGAACCGTTGTCAATATCAGCAGTAGTACAATATAGGTCAGGCTCCATTTCATAAAACATATTATCAACATCTTCACTTGAAATTTTATGCTGTTTGAACAGGTTAATTGTTGTAATTACAAAATCTTCATCATTAATAAAACTAAATAAATACCAGTCAATATAATGTAGTAAACAGGTTACATCATCACAGTAGTAATATTCTAAAGCTTCATCTAATTCAGGTTTTAACATTTTTAACTCCTTTGTTTTTATTGTAATTATATTTTATCAAAAGACCTTTAACTTGTCAACTTCTTTTTTAAACAAAATTTAAAATTTTTCAACTAAAACTACATCTCTATAATCAAGATAAACACCTTGTAAATATTCATTTTTACATTCCCAATTATTAATTAATTCTTTATTAGATAAATTGTTTTCCTTCATGTATTCATCTAATTTTTCACGTGTTTTAAAACTGGGTAAAATTTCATCTTGAATAAAACGTTCAGGGGACATGAATGTTATAATATCCCAAAAAATAGCTCCTAGTATTACAGGAAAATCATCAGCTATATAACTATTAGTATCAGTATTTATTAAATCCTGTGCTTTATATCGGTCTTCTATTATACCGTATCGAATTCCCTTTGCTAAAGCATCTAAATATCCCTCATCAACTAAACCTGTAATATCATACATATTATAATCAACCGCATTTAAAATATCCGCTGTTTCCTTGTCATAAATTGTCATTATTGAACTATAAAGTCTTCCGTTCATTTTCTAACTCCTTTTCTTTATTGTAATTATATTTTAACCTCATTAATTTAAAATGTCAATACTTTTTTTCAACTAATTTTATGATTTAAATATAAATATCCAATACATTCCTCTATTGAATTAAATTGTCCTAAAATATCAACATTTTCCATGTTGATATATTCTTCCATACCATTTTCAGAAATATCCATACCTGCAAATCCCATAAGTGCATCAATTTCTTTTCGTTTTTTAATATCATAAATAGTTAAAGCAGTTATAGGTGGTTCAACAAATCCATTAATAACATCTAATTCATATATTAAATTCCCATCTTTTAAATATTCTTTTAATTCATCCATTTTCTAACTCCTTTTCTTATTGTAATTATATTAAAAGATCTTTAACTTGTCAAGGTATTATTTAAACAAAAATTAAAATAATAATTCTTCCGCATCCGTTGATAAATCGTAATATCTATTTAATAAATAATTATAATCAGCTTTTAATTCTGCGTCAGCGTTTAATAAATCTAACTGGACTTCTATATTGCCAAAGGTTCTTTCTAAATTTAATATATCAGAATAAATATATTTCTTGTTTTCATTGTCTATACTTTCACGTAAAGAATTAATTAAATCTTTAATCATACTTAAATTGTTTGTAATTAATTGTCTTTCTAATGATTTCATTTTCGTAACTCCTTTATCTTTATTGTAATTATATTTTATCAAAAGATCTTTAACTTGTCAACTTCTTTTTTAAATTAAATTTACCAATATTCTTCTTCGTATTCCTCAGCTTCCTCATCAATATCTTCAAAATCAAAAGGTTTGCCCTGAGCTTTAAAATTTCTACAATTTTCGGTATTTTCTACTTCTAATAACTGGGTATTTTCAAAAAGAAAATCTGAAATATAACATACTAACGTATCTAATAAACGTTCATATTCCTTGGCTTCATAATCAACCTCAAAATCGTAATTTGCCATACCTTTAATAAAACAGGCTATTGTTTCGTTAGTATGATATTGTAAATACCGAGCAGAGGGGGAGACCGTTTCTACTCCATAATTAAATCCTATCGTGTCGCCGTCGTTATAATATCTATAACCAATTTGATTTATTGCCCTTACGATTTCTCCAAAAACTGTGTCCGCTTTACCAACACTGGGGACACATTCATCAAATAATTTTTCAATAACTGGTTGAGCTCCTTCAGGCTCACCTTCTAATCCGTACTCTTCGTAAATTTCAAAAAATCTTTCTTTATTCATTTTATAACTCCTTTTCAATTTCTATAAATATTATACCTCTTGATTTTCACGCTGTCAACTTCTTTTTTCAACTAATTTTTCTACTAACTCATTAACTAAATCAATAAACTGGTTATTATCAATATAAGTATAACAATCCCAGTTATTTCTTATTGCCGGTCTGATAATAAATCTATCCTCATAATGAATTGTTTTATCAAAATTCGGTGCAATATAACATTCTATTATTTGATTTTTATTATCTTCTAAAATATATATCAAACCATCTTTATCAATAAGTTCTCTATCAGCTTTTCCGTTTTTAAATAATATTTCTAATTTATGTATTAATTCCAAAGCAGATGTAATTTCCATTTTTAACTCCTTTTCTTATTGCAATTTAATTATACCTCCTAATTTAACATTAATCAAGGTATTTTATAAATTATTTTTATAATATTTATTCAAAATTTCACAAGCTAAATCAAAGGTTATTTCAGAACCGTAACCGTTTTTATCATAGACCGCTATAACAGAATCGGATAAATCGTTAAAGTAATTTCTGAATGTTACCACCATTCTTTTATCCTCAAATGGTACTTCATACACTTTCTGAGTGGGATAGGTGCATAATCTAAAACAACCTATTACATCACTACTTAACCTATTATTTTGTATAAATAATTTATGTTCAAATTCAGAATAGGTCATAACTAATCTCCTTTTCAATTTCTATATTAATTATACCTCCTAGTTTTTAGCTAGTCAAGGGTATTTTTAAACAAAATTTATAAATAATCAAAAATTACATACCTCCTAATTTTCTACTAAGGTTAGTCAATAGGTGGCAGAAATTATACCACCTATTTTATAGCTAACCTAGAATAGTAAAAAAGGAGTTTAAGTATATAATTAATCTAGTTTTCAAAAACAATACCACCTAATTTATAGGTGAGTCCTCCTAATTTTCAGTTAAGTCCTCCCAGTTTTTATTTAAGTCCTGCTAGTTTTAAACTGGAGAATTTTCAAGATTAAATCTAATATCAGAATGATTAAGTAAATAAGAGTCAACAAATACATAATATTTACCATTAATCTCCATAAAAGAGCCCATTCTTTCCATTTCAAGACATTTTACAAAGGCTTTTATATTTAAATTATTAAGTATTAATTGCAGAGCGTATTCATGACAAAGTTCGGTTGGGGCATCATAGTAACGTTTGAGTAAATATTTTGCTAGGTCGTACAATTCAACAACAAGAACATCCTCGTCCTCGGTAACACGCAGGTAATTATCAATATAATTAGAATACTGCCAAGGTTCTTTTTCAAAGTCAATATCATTAGAATTAACTAAACTTAGGCTTTCAAAAGAATAATTCCCATCCATAACACCGTATTGAAAATATCTAAATACCTCAACACGCATAATCATTTCATCAGTCGCTCCATATTCAGAACGATAAAATTTAGCTATTTTACTGTTTAAAATTTCCTTTTCGTTAATTTTCATTTTCAACTCCTTAATTTTGTAAATTTGTGTAAT